>CAZAOU010000006.1:0-20861 GCA_964487135.1 uncultured Candidatus Saccharibacteria bacterium | reverse complement strand
CCAGAAAGAAGCATTCCCGTATACCACTGCTCCATCGAAGAAATTAATTCCTTCAAAGGTTTTTCCTTTTCTTCTTTTTCGCGAGGAAAAGAAACCTCAAATAATGAATAAGAAAATAATTTTTTGTCTTTTGCCGAAATATCACGAGTATCAAATCCAGATTTTATATACTGAACTAAAAATCTATGAAAATCATCATCAATGTGTGGATTATTCATTAGAGATAGAACATGCAATACATTTCTCAAACCCTTTTCGCTCAAAATAGAAAGTAATTCTTCTATTTTTTTGTCATGAGTTTCAGGACTAAGTTCTAGAACAATTTCTTTTGCATGCGAGTGAAGCATGTTGTATCCCTTCTCTAAAACTTCATCTGGGTGAGACTTTGAATATCTTCTTACCTCTTCACGAATAAGAGAGTCTCTATCAACTTTTTCAAAAGACTTTTGAAGCTCTTTTTCACGCAAAGCAATTCTATCTTTCAAATATTTAATTTCCTCTTCAGGTGAAGAAAATTTTTTTTCTAAATCTTGTATATAATTTTTTTCCATTGTAAAAACTAAAATTCAGTAGTATAAAAAGTTTCAAAAAAAGATTGCTTGAGTAATCCCACTGATTCGTAAGAACTTAAAGCTGCGCCGGCCAAATTTGATGTTGCCGAAAGAGTTACATTACCTATTCCCCTAAGACCATCAATAGACATAAGAGAGAGAGTCATCATTGTATTACCTAAAGACATATAAACCTCAACTGATCTAACCAAAAGAGGATTATAAAAATCAATGAAATTTTTTACAGATGGATTTATTGAACTAATAACATCAACAAAAGAGTATGAGTAAAAATTACCGACACCGATTATAGTATCGGAAGCAACAGAAGCAGAAGATTGAAAAGGAATAATTAAAAATGTTATGAAAATAAATAAGTAAAATAATCTAAAAATCATGCATATATTTTAGCACGCAAATATTATTTTGTGAGTACAATTGGAGCACTGTCCGTCACTGCAACAGTATGCTCTACGTGAGCACTCCTACCCCTATCGCGAGTAACAAAAGTATAACCATCAGAAAGAATTTTGGTATTTCCCTTTCCCTCAACAATCATTGGCTCAATAGCAACAACCATTCCTGGTACAAAATCTGTAAAAGGCCCTTTTAGAGTTTCGTTTGGAATAAAAGGATCCTCATGTTGAGAAAATCCAACACCGTGTCCACCAAGTCCTTTTGCGGGAGAAAATCCATATTTTCGGGCAATCTTTTCTATATACACTCCAACATCCCCTGTATTTTTTCCTGGCACACAAAGTTTTATAGCCCCATCAAGAGCTTCGCGAGTCGCTTTAATTAAAATAAGTCCTTTTGTATCAACTTTTCCAACAGGAATAGTTACCGCAGAATCTGTAAAAAGTCCTCCGTAAGAAATTCCAGTATCAATAGTTACAATGTCGCCATCTTTAAGAATTTTTGGTTTTTCGTTAGGAATTCCGTGAACCACTTCTTCGTTTATAGAAACACATAAAGCTGCGGGAAACGCCCTCTTTGCACCTTGTGGAGTGTAATTTAAAAATGCAGGAGTTGCACCAGCTTCTTTCATAAGCTTGAGAGCTTTTTCTTCAAGAGTTAAAGTTGAAACTCCAGGCTTTGCTTCTTTTGAAAGAGTTCGCAATATTTCTGCGAGTATTGCTCCACCCTTCTTCAGAATTTGTATTTCTTCAGAAGTTTTAGTTAGTCTCATTTTATATACCTATTGCTTTGACTATGTCAGCGTGAACATCCTCAATAGATTGCTCACCATTTATTTCATGAAAAGAAACTCTGCTATCTTTTTTATATGCATCAATAACCGGCATTATATAAGATTCAAACCAAGCCATTCTGTTTGCTATTGCCTCATTAGTATCATCAGCTCGTCCACGTTTTAATAGTTTATCAGTAGCCCAAGAATTAGAAACATTCATAAATACAACATGAACTTTTTCAAAACCAAAAACATGAACCTGTCCATAAAAATCAAAAACTGTATCGAAAATAGCTTTCTCAGCAAGAGTTCTTGGAGAGCCGTCAATAATCATGTGCTGGTTTTCTTTATAATCTCGCGCAATAGCGTTTGCCCAGAGCATTGATGCAAGAAAAGACGGCACGTAATTTCCAGAATCAACAATTTCTTTTGTTTTTATAGCACTATATGTTCCTGTTTGCATGAATTTTCTAAATTCATCTCCTGTTGAAACATAAAATACGGCGTCAGAATTTTCTTTATTTTTTATATAATCGGAAAGACGACTGGTTTGTGCACCTTTTCCACAACCAGTTCTTCCAAGAAATACAAAAAGGTTTTTCTTCATGTATTAATATTCTCGCATTGATATCTGTGCGTCAACCTTTTTTACAAGATCAATGATAACAGAAACAACAATGAGAAGTGCAGTTCCTCCAACCGCGACAGCTGTGATACCTGTAACAGCTTTTATTATAAGAGGTAAAACGGCAATCAATCCTAAAAATACAGCACCAACTAAAGTAATGCGAGTAATAATTTTTCCGAGAAATTCTGATGTTGATTGTCCTGGTCTAACACCGGGAATAAATGCACCACTTTTCTGGAGATTTTCTGATATCTGATGGGGATCAAATGTAACTGCGGTGTAAAAATATGTAAATAAAAATACCAAAAAGAAATAGAATAGTCCGTATATAAGTTGATTATTTACAATCTCTAGAAGTTTTGTAGCAACAACCGCGATAGTTCCTGATGATGCTCCTTTAATAAAATTAAGAATTAACTGTGGAAACAAGAGCAAAGAGAGGGCAAAAATAACCGGAATTACTCCCGCCTGATTAAGACGAAGTGGAATGTATGTAGAAATTCCTCCAAACATCTTATTTCCTCTAACTCTTTTAGCATATGTAACAGGAATTGGGCGTTCCGCTTCTGTAATAAATACAACCGCGTAAACAACTACGATAGCAACTAACACAAACAAGATATACATTGGCAATTTACTTGGATCATAAGAGAAAATAAGCTGTCCAAGAGAAGTAGGCGCTGAAGCAACAATTCCACCAAAAATAATGAGAGATGTTCCATTTCCAATACCAAATTCAGTAATAAGCTCACCTATCCACATCAAAAGAACTGAGCCAGCCGTTATAACAATTACATTAATTGCAAATTCAAATTGTGTGAGAGAAGGCAAAACGCCTTGTTTTGTAAGAAGAAGCAAAAAACCAAAAGCTTGAATAACAGAGAGAGGAATTGATAAAAGTCTTGAATACTGACTGAACTTTCTTCTACCCGCATCACCTTCTTCCTGATACACCGCCTTCAGCTTATCAGACATCATGGTAAGAAGTTGCATAATTATAGATGCAGTTATATAAGGACCAACACCAAGCATTACCAAAGATAGCTGTGAAAGTCCTCCTCCAGAAAAAACATTTAGAAGACCAAAAAATTGATTATTTTGAAAAAAAGCAAAGAGTTGTTCTTTATTAACCCCTGGAACTGGAATTGCGGCTAGCAATCTAAAAATCGCTAAAGCACCAACAGTAAATATAATCCTCATACGAAGACCTCGGTCAGAAAATACGAGTTTTATTTTTTGTGCAAATGTTTCCATTTTATTTAAGAAATACTTCCACCAGCCTTCTCAATCAAAGTTTTTGCTCCTATTGAAACTGCAATTCCTTTAACTGATACTTTTTTAGAAAATGACTGATCTTTTTTAGGAGAAAGAATTTTTATTCTTGGAATTTTACCTTTGTATGTTGATATAACTTTCTTTTCAATGAGAGTTTTTGGAGTTATTTCGTTTCCATTTTCAAAATTTTTCTCAATTTGTGACAAAGAAACAGGGATTGCTTTTACCTGAACACTCTTAAAGAAATAACCTCGAAGTTTTGGAATTTTCTTAATAATATCTCGCATTTCTGGTCTAAGCTTTCGTCCAGCACGAGCTTTCTGTCCTTTAGTTCCTCTTCCAGCAGTTTTACCTCTCTTACCTCCTCGAGCAACTTGGCGAGATTTCTTTCTTTTTGTATGTCGTTTTATATCGTGAAATTGCATGGTTTTTATTTAAGCCTTTTTATTTTCTCCTTTATTAACTTTCTTAAGCATAAACAATGCTTTTATTGTCGCGCGAGCAATGTTTAATTTGTTCTTTGAAGGTGAGTGAATTTTAGCATTTACATCTTTAATACCAGCAAGCTCTATAACATCACGAGCGGCACTTCCAGCAATAACTCCTTTTCCTTTTGCTGGAGAAACAGAAACAGACGCGCTCTTAAATTTAGCTTCCACCGGATGAGCAAGTGACATTGAGTCTGTCAAAATAATATTTTTTGCAATCTTCTTAGCTGCTCTATATGCCTTATCAATCGCCAAAGCTGTATCTCCTGCTTTTCCTGTTGCTACAGCAACAGAACCTTTTTTATTTCCTATAACAAGAGCAACAGAGAAACTAAATCTTCGTCCCCCAGAACTTACTCTCGTAACTCGTCTTAAATCAATTATTCGCTGATCAAATTCTGGCTTTGCTCTTGGTTCTCTTTTAGGTTTTCTAGAAGATCTATCACCCCTCTTTTTTTGAAATTTAGAAGGTTCTGATTTTGAATTGGTATCAGAAGCCGGCTGTGACTCTTCTACAGTTTCAATTATTTCTTCTGTTGTTGTTTCTTTATCAGTCATTTTTTTAATTTAAAAATCTAAACCACCCTCTCTTAATGCATCAGCCAAAGACTTGATGACACCCGTGTAAATATATCCACCTCTATCAAAAACTACTTTTGTTACACCTTTATCTTTAGCAAGCTTAGCTAATGAAACACCCATTTCTTTTGCCTTCTCACTCTTTGTGCCTTTTTTGATATCTTTAGTTGAAGCTGACAAAAGAGTATTTCCTTTAGTATCGTCAATTATTTGAGCGTATATAAATTGGTTAGACTTAAAAATAGCAACTCTTGGTCTTGCCTCTGTACCAAAAACTTTTGAACGAATTCTTGATCGTCTTACTTGTCTTTTTATTGATTTTGAATTTGTCTTAGCCATTTTATTTTTTATTCGTATGAATTAGTATATTGGTATCGCTCTATACAGACTTCTTACCTTGTTTTCTCTGAATAACTTCGTTTTCATATCTAAAACCCTTACCCTTGTATGGTTCAGGTTTTTTGTAATCTCTGATTTTTGCTGAAAATGAACCAACCAAGTCTTTGTCTATTCCCGAAACAGTAAGAGTTCCCTTTTCTGAAACAACAGACAAACCTTCTGGAATTAAGATATTAACTGGATGAGAAAATCCTAAAGCACAAACAATCTCTTTTCCCTTTACGTCGGCCTTGTAACCAATTCCTTCAAGAATAATTTTTTTACTAAAACCTTTAGTTACACCTTCGATCATATTCATAATGTGTGATGCAATAGTTCCAGAAAGAGCAGTGTTATCTTTTGACGGAGATATAGTAACCTTAACCTTTCCGTCTTCAACTGATACAGGAACTGACGAATTAAGAGATTTTTTAATTTCTCCTTTTGGTCCTTTTACTGAAACAGAAGAATTTGAAACCAAAACTTCTACGCCAGCAGGGATTTCTATAGGTTGTTTAGCGAGTCTAGACATAAATTTATTACCACATCTTAAAAAGCACTTCTCCGCCGACCCCTTTCTGCCTTGCTTCATCACCAGACATAATACCGGATGGAGTTGAAACAACCAAAATGCCGAACCCATTTCTTACTGGTTTTAATTGGTCAGCTTTTCTATAAATTCTTCGTGAAAGTTTTGATACTCTTTCAACACCAGAAACTTTTGGACTACCGTCAGCATAAGAAAGAACTATCTCAATAGTCTTAGCGACTTTTTTACCCTTTTTAGAGAATGAATCAATAAAACCAGCTTTTTCAAGAACTGTTAACACTCTTTCTGTAAAAGCAGAAAAAGGAACAGAAATAGAATCCTTGCCAGCAAAACTAGCGTTTTTTATTTTTATAATGAGATTTGAAATTGGGTCTATTACCATGATGATTTCTTTATTCCTGGAATCTTTCCTTCGTTTGCAAGCTCTCGGAAACAAATTCTACAAAGATCAAAATCTCTCATGTAACCTCTTTTTCGGCCACATCTAAAGCACCTTCTCACTGTTCTGGTTGAGAACTTAGGTTTTTTCTTTGATCTTGCGAATGTTGATGTCTTTGCCATATTTGATAACAAAAAAGCTCGCATACGAGCTAGCCGGCATATGTTATCAGGAAGTCTAAGGTGTGTCAAATTAAGGAAAAACCTTTGGTTGTATACTTTATATATCAATAAAAATAACAGACGAAGTGTAAGAAAAATAACAAAAATAGGTAGAATTTATCCAAATGTTTAGAAATAAACACTTTATTTTCAATCCAGTCAGAAATAAAATTAGTGAACTTATTTTTCTTAAAAAATTCTGAAAAATGGTCTTGGTCTAATATAAAATTTTCATCCCGTTTCTTACCGCAAAAATCTAAGTAGCTTGAGAAAGCGTAATTATTTAGAAAACTTTCTGTGGATTTCAAATCTTTTATTCCAGAAATAACCCAATCACTATCAATATATTTTATTGGTTTGATGTGTATGTAAGCAAATAAACATCTTAAGTAGTCATCTTTTGGACAATGAGAACACCTGTATGTACCCTCAAATAAAGAACCGCGCCTATTATTTCTTCTATTAAAATACATTGAATATGCGGTAAAAAGTTTATGAAAAAACTTACACATTCCACCTTCAACTTTTTCAGAAACCAAGAAATGAACTTGGTTGTTTGTAATACTATAAGCACCAATTGATATAAAAGGTTCTCCCCTATCAATATTCTGCAATGAAATACCCTCAATATCTCTATATTGAATAACTTTTGTACCATTAAACGCATAAAGCATTTTTTGAAATCTTTTTTTATCTTTTTGATTTAAAAATATTTCTCGTTTATCAATTCCCCTAGTAAATACATGATATACCTCACCTTGTATGTGTTTGTGGGGTTTTGACATATCTTGATTAGACATCTTTGTTTAATGATCTAATTTAAAATGCAATTGTTACAAAAAAAATTCTAACATTTGAGACACCCCTTACGTCTGTTACAGAGGTGGAACCTCAGTGGGGATAACTTTATGGATCCCCCCCCCCTACAACATAATTTTGAGACTTGCGAGCGTGACTGACGCGAGCACGAGGAATCTGCTAGTAGGCAGATATCCGTGCTCAAAATTATGTTGTAGGGGGAGAGGTATGTATAAACTTTAATATAATTCCAATTTCAAACTAGCTATTGATTTTTTGCTAAAATATGATATAATTGCAAGAGAATAAACTTACTGTGCCATGAAATCTCTTCCCCTGAGGGCATACCTTCTGGGGAGGGGTTTTCAGCACATTATTGTTGGAGTTTGCAGACAGTCGGTCTGCAAAAATTCAAGCCCTCTACAATATATTCTATATGGGTATATTTAGAGCCTTGGGATTCATCTTGCTTTTACTAGCGATCAGAATCCTTATGCCAGAGGTATTCTCTGGGCTTGAGCAAACCCTCCTCAAGTTCTTTGGGGCTTTGCAAGAAATGTTGTCCTACGGACCACAGATGCTTGCAACACCAACACTTGAACTTCCCCACCCGGGAATTCCAAGTATGTAAGAAAAAAAGCCGCGATACACATGTTCGCGGCTTCGCCTTTTATAAATGAAAAAATTTAGATTCTACTTTACAAAAGGAAATCCTATGAGTCTCAAAAATTCAATAGTTTCTGATTTATTTTTTGATGATGTTACAACCGTTACTCCAAAACTAAATACATCTTTTATATCTTCATCAGAAGTTTCTGGAAAAATATTATGTTCTTTTATTCCAAAAGAGTAGTTACCCATTTCATCAACAGAAGAAGTTTTTAATCCTCTAAAGTCTTTTGTTCGAGGTAGTGCAATATTGATAAGCTTCTCCAAGAAATTCATCATGTGAGAACCCCTAAGTGTTACTTGATATCCAATCTCATCTCCCTGTCTTACTTTAAAACTTGCAATTGATTTTTTAGCCCCTCTTACTGCTGGCTTTTGTCCAGAAATTCTCATAAGTCTCTCACCAATCATTTCTTTTCGCTTTTTATCAACAACCTTTCCTGTTCCAACAGAAATAACGACCTTCTGAACCTTAGGCGCCTGCATCACATTTTTATAACCAAATTTTTCTTTTAGTTTCTCAAATGCTTTCTTTTGTTTTTCTACAATACTAATCATGTTTTTTAATTATCTTAAATTTCTTTTCCAGTTTTTCTAGAAACCCTAATCTTTTTATCTCCCTGAACCTTAAAACCAGCTCTAGAAGGTTTACCCCCAGAAACTAAAGCAACATTTGAAATATGAATTGGAAGATTTATATCAACAATCTGTCCCTTCTTATTTTTTGCGCTAGGTTTCTGATGTTTTTTCTTTGTATTAATTCCTGAAACTAAAACGAGATCCTTCTTTGTTATAACTTCAAGAACCTTGCCGGATTTTCCTTTATCCTTCCCTGAGATGACTATTACATTATCGTTTTTCTTTATTTTCATCGTATTCAATTCGTATAATTAGTATTCATTCGTATATTTGCATCATTTAAACTATTTCTGATGCAAGTGAACCAATTTTCTGATATCCAAGATCTGGAATTTCTCTAGGAATTGGACCGAAAATTCTTCCTCCTAAAGGATCTTGTTTTCCTTTTTCAAGAATAACCACTGCATTTTCATCGAATCTAACATAAGATCCATCCTTTCTTCTTATTGGTTGTTTACTTCTAACAACAACAGCTTGAAGAACATCTTTTTTCTTTACTGATTTTCTTGGTTCTGCTTTTTGAACTGACAAAACAACAATATCTCCTATACGAGCATATCTCTTTTTGGCATGTCCTAAAACCTTAAAGATTCTTCCAATCCTTGCTCCTGTGTTATCAGCTATTTGAACTATAGATCGTGGCTGTATCATAAATTTATACTATTACCTTAAAATGCTTTCTCTTTGAAATTGGCTGACACTCCTCTATTGAAACCTTATCTCCCTCTTTTTTAGTATTTCCAGGATCATGAGCCAAATATTTTTTTGTTCTGGTAACAAACTTTTCATATTTTGGCACTTTTACAAATCTTTCAACAGCAACTGTGCAAGTGTCTTTCATCTTTGTTGAAACAACAACTCCCGTGAGAACCTTTTTATTTGTCTTTTGTTCTTTATTCATATGTTTTATGTTCTCTTTTCGTTCATAACTGTTAAAAGTCTTGCAATATCTTTTCTGATTGATTTAACCAGCTTAACATTCTTGGCCTTACTTCCAGCAACACCAAAGAGGGCCTCGCGAAGTTCTGCTTGCTTAGAAAGAGCAAGTTTTGAAATATCATCTATTTTTTTGTCTCTGATTTCTTTGGTCTTCATAAAATTATCTTACAAATATCTTTGTTTTAAGAGGAAGCTTATTACTTGCCTTTCTGAGAGCTTCTTTGGCTTCCTTTTCTGGAATTCCATCTACCTCAAAAAGAACTCGTCCTGGCAAAACCTCAAAACAATATCCCTGTGGATCTCCCTTTCCATTTCCCATCGGCACTTCAGGAGCTTTTGCTGTATATGGTCTATCCGGAAATATTCTTGTCCACATCTTTCCTGTCTTTCCAATTGATCTAGCAATCACCTTTCTAGCGGATTCAATCTGATTTGATTTTACTCGGGCATATGATGTTGCTTTCAGAGCATGAGATCCGAAAGCAATAGTAATGCCACGGGTTTCAGTACCGATTTTCTTCATATTTCGGCGATTACTCTGCCATTTTCTATGTTTTACTTTTTTAGGAAATAACATGGTATTTATTTAGAAAAAACTTCACCCTTATAAATCCAAACTTTTATTCCCAAATCTCCCTGAGGAATTGTCGCTCTTGTCGTTGCATAATCGATATCTGCTCGAAGTGTCTGTAGTGGAATTTGGCCTTTTTTCATTGTTTCTGATCTTGCCATATCCGCTCCACCAAGACGACCTCCTAAATAAACCTTTACACCGAGCACATCGCGATTAGCCATAACCTTCTCAACCGTCTGTTTCATCACTCTTCTAAACGGAACGCGCTTCTCAAGAGCTTCAACCATCATCTGAGCAACAATTGCTGCATTAGATTCTGGATTTTTAACTTCTTCAACATCAATTTTCATCTCTTTAGCACCAGTAAGTTTTCTACGGAGCATAAAAGATGTAATTTCTTTTCTAAGTTTTTCTACCCCTTCTCCACTTCTACCAATAATTAGTCCTGGTCTAGATGTTTTTATAACAATTCTTAGAGTTTTTTCGCTTCTTTCAATTTCTACACCACTTATATACATAGTCTTTAGTTTCTTTTCCAAATATTCTCTAAGCAAAACGTCTGTCTTTAGAAAATCTCTAAATTTTCCATGCATAGCAAACCACTTACTTTTCCAGTCTCTAATGACTCCTAATCTATGTGAATATGGGTGTACTGTGTGTGACATAACTAGTTTTTAGTTGTTATTTTAGCTTTTTTATTAGTAGTCTTTCGGGCTGTAACCTTCTTTGTTGTTTTTTCTGAAGCAGGTAATTGTTTTGACTCCTTTATACCAAGCTCTATAGATATATGACTTGTTCTCTTATTTATTCTTGAAGCAGAACCACGAGCACGAGGCATAAATCTCTTATAAACAAGACCTTTGTCAACAGAAACAGCTTTTACATACAAATCATCTTCTGAAACTGCTTGGTTATGCTTAGCATTTGAAACAGCACTCTTAAGAAGCTTAAGTACAATTGGAGCAGATCGCTTATCAGCAAACATCAAAGCTTCTTCAGCTTGTTTTATTTTCTTCCCACGAATTAGATCGGCCATTAGGCGAACTTTACGAGGTGATTGTCTGTATGTGGAAAGTATGGCTTTCATAATAATTATTTCTTATCTACCGTTGCTTTAGCGGCTTTTGCTGCTGTAATTTCGGCCTCCTTCTTAGCTTGATCCAACTCTTTCTGCATCTTTCCTCCGTGTCTGACGAACTTCCTTGTAGGTGAAAATTCACCGAGGCGGTGTCCTACCATATCCTCGGTTACAAAAACTTCTATATGTTGCTTTCCATTATGAACACCAAAGGTAAAGCCCACCATTTCAGGTGAAATCTGACTTGCTCTCGCCCATGTCTTAATAACCCCACTTGAAGCAGGTTTTTTACCCTCAATCTTCTCGAGGAGTCTTTCATCAACGTATGGACCTTTTTTAAGCGATCGTGTCATAAAAATTAAATATCGGCAAAATAAATAGCTCCAAAACAGAGCGTTTGTACATACTACCAAAATAAAACACGCTGTCAAATAAGGACTTTTCCCCTGTTTTAAAAAACAGATTACTTATATAAACCCCTTAAATTTAAGGCATTTTAATCAGCGATCTGAACAGAACTATCAGAAACTCCTGAATACTTTGTTACACCGTCGCCAGCGGTAACTACTACCTTTACTTTATAAGTACTGTTAGGTATAGAAGCTAAATATTTTTTTCCCTGAGTATCGTTTGCCAGAGAATTAAATAGTGTATTTTTTCCTGTTGCAATTTTATAAGAAGATGTACCAGATACAAGATAAATATTTACAGCTCTAGTCGATCCAGCATTAGATTCCCATGTGATATTCATTACATTACCTGAACTTCTAGAAAAAGGAACGTCAGTCTTTCCATTTATTGAGAATGAAACATCTCTTACATATCTACTTACCACATCAATAGTTACTGTTTTTGTAGCGGATGGAAAGTTATTCGAATTAAAACAAGTTAAAGTAATTGTTGTATCTTTTGTAGTTGATAAAAATGATTCTCCACTTGCACTAACAATTCCAGATATAGATTGACCTTTCTCATTTTTTGCAGAACAGCTTGAAGCATTTGTTGAAGACCAAGAAAGTTTTGGTGTTTCTCCAACAGCAATAACAGAATTATCAACACTAAAAGAAGTAATTGCTGGCGCTGATGCCTCTGGGAGTGATGTAACATTAAATTCTTCACTTGTTGCTGAATATTCTTTTCCATCGACAGTTGAAGAGATTTTGATTTTATACTTTCCTACTGGAACATCACCTGGTATAACAACTTGCTCTGAACCATCATTAGATACTCTAGGTGAAGTAAGAATCCTGCTTGTATTTGAGGTCAAAGACTTAAGCTGTAAAAGAACCTGTGCTGTAGCAGGAATTCCAGTTGATGTCCAAGATATTGTTATGGATGAAGATACTTGCGCATCAGCTGGCTTAACAACAGAAAAACCATAAACAATAGGATCTGTAACTGTGAGAGTTCCACTTACTCCACACTTTGAACTCTTATCGTCACATACTTTAATTTTATAGGAGCCCGCAGAAACACTTGTTGGTATAGCAAAATTAAAATCTCCAGCACTATTTGAAAGAACTTTACCAATATTTCTTTGCGTATTAGGAACTAACACATCTGCGCTTGTATAAAGATTTGCTCTTAGATAATTTTCTGTCGCACTTAAATTTGAAACCTGCCATGTTGCACGAATATTTTTACCCTTTTCAACTGTTGCTCCTGATATTGGCTCGTTTACAGAAACAGAGGCCTCAGAAGTACCTACTGGTTGAATTTCAAAAGTACCACTTGATCCACCTTTCACAACCGGAACACCGGTAAATTTAATCCTGTAATCAGGACCTGCCGTTATATCACTATTATTTGTAGGAACTGTCCAAGACAAAGTTTTTAAAGAAGCGTTTACAGTACCAATTGTTTGAACTACTGTATCACCCTTTAAAAGCTTAACTTCATAACTTGTAACACCCTCATCAGTTCCTCTCCAAGTAATATTGTATGTTTGTCCTAAAGTAATTTTGCTTCCTGTTGTTGGATAAGTAACAGTAAATGCACCGCTGTTTATATCAGATCCGCCGCCTTTTATGTTTATAGTCTTTTCTGTTGTTCTAAGAAGTTTTCCTAAAGAATCAAAAGCATCGAGAGCCAAAACCAATTTTAGAGGCGATGCAGTTGAGTTGGTTGTTGAAGCACTAAGAACTAAGAAGTCTTTTTTGTAATCCGTGATATCAGTTTTTGTTGTGGTGGCGGTTGTTCCACAAAGATTATCTCCAGAGCCATTTTTATTTAGTACCAATCCCTCCGGACAAGTAATTCTGAGTCGCCAATCTTTTACTATTTTATTCTTATTAGCACCCACAATTGAACCCTTTATTGAAGCTATCCCCTCTGCTTCATTGGTCTTTTCAACTTTCAAAATAGAGCCGGTTCCACAACTTAAAGCGGTTAAAGAATTTAGTTTAGCTCTTGTTAAGGGTCCAACCACTCCACTTTCTCCCTTTATGCCATATTCCTTCTGAAACTTAAAAACCGCTGTATTTGTATTTGGACCATAATAAGCAATGCTATTTCCTATTGTTTCCCTCTTCTTTAAATATTTAGCTTGAATCAGAAAAGTTTGTAGGGCTCTCACCGGCCTCCAAGTTTTATCTATAAAATCTTTATCATCATTTGTTGGACCATCATTGTAATACTGGTTAGGACAAAATCTTTCATTTGTGGAAGAACATAGATTTAAATTAATCGCGACACAAGAAAGCCCTGAAGACTTTGTGGTTATTTCTGGCGGAGCTTTCACGGTAGAAACCGCAGCCAATGCCACTCTTTCCAAATCTTTACTTGAATTGTTTACTAAAAGAGCACTCCAGACAGAAAAGCCCAGAACCGCAAACATGGCAACTATATTTTGATTCATAAAAAGTTATAATTTATTAGCTATACTTTAATGATATCTTATTTATAACTTGGTGTGAAAAGACTTATGCACAACCAAAACCGCCTTTCGGCGGTTTTGGTTTTAGAATTATAAACTATTTTAAATAATTATCTCCAAAACTTAAAGCTGTCTGCAATTGATTTTATAGCTTCAAAAATACTTGCCAATAAAGAAGCTCGGAGTTTTTGCTCTGCTACTGGATTATTAACAGAAGATGTAACAGTTTCAACTTTTATGGTAGCACTTTGATCTAAATTGTTTCTATACTGAGTTTTTGCCGCATCCCCTCCAACAATTTTTATTAGTATCTGATAAGAACCGGAACCGACTTTATTCTTAATAAAATCCTTAGAAAAACTTACATGCCCGATTCGGTCACTTACACCACTAACAACCTGAGATGCACCAGTTTCACTGTATTCTGAAGATGTTAAAACTTTACCAGAAACAAGAGTTTTGGTAACACCATCTTTAACAAGCTGAATAGTTACAGGCCGAGTAGCTCCAACATTGGTTTGCCAACTTATATTTATATTATTAGAAGCATCTTCGGCTGATACATTACTGACATATCTACAAGATTTAACCCCGCCAACACAATCATTATTAGAAGAAGATCCCGAACTAACTGTAACTGTAGTCACAGTAGTTTGGTTACTACCAGTGCCTGATGACCCTGGATAAACTTGGCCCACAAATGTCACAGTGTTATTGTTGGTTGCGGATGACCCACTACTGCTATCAACATTTGTATCTAACATTTCTCCATTACTTCCTGATACATTGTTTGTTGTGTTTATAGAATTAGTTTCTTCATTAACAACACCAGCTTCAGTATCTAAATCTGTAGTTGTACGATCATCTTCTTCCTCAATATTTGGATTAGCGCCAATCTCAACAGGATTAGATTGATTATCAGTATTTATAACTTCTGCACCGAATGTAACTCTTACCCCCCCAACAAAAGTGCTTCCTATTAAATCTCTTGCCTCTATATCTGTATGAGAAATTACAGTAGTGCCATTAGTTATACTGAACGATTTAAATAGTATAGCATTTTTAGAGTAAATACTCCTTAGTAAATAAAAATTGGCTGGAATAGATAATCCTGGCGGTATGGAATTTGTGGTGAAGGTTATTTTAGTTCCATTAATTTTATTGTAATTATTCCAGTTTACAATCCCTTTGATTTTTACTTTCGCTAAGGTGGAAACACCCTCTGAATTTTTATAAACAAAATCTAGTGAATAATTAACCTGACTATTATCCGTATTCAACAATTTCCAAATAGCTGTGGCTTTAGATACAAATATTTTATCGTTTAAAGTAATTAATTTTGCATTACTTATTCCATTTTTATTTTTTACTTTAATTTCATATTTGGCACCAAGCTCTATAGACTCACAGTTTTTTGAACCCTGACAAAGCTTTGATGGAAAATTAAACTTAATTTGACCGTTGCTATAATTTCTATGAATTATCTGATGCTCTATGGTTCCACCAACTTTTTTAATAATAACGGTATTTCCTCCAGTGACTACTGTTGAGCTTATGTTTTTAGTTTTTGTAAAATTAGTTCCGTTTATTGTAATCTGACTACTCAATAATCTACTTGTAAAAAAAGAGGTTTTATCTGGAACAAAATACTCAACACTAGTAATAACTGGGGGTGATGCCACCGTAGCAGCTGCTAAAGAAAGGTTTTCTAAATCTCTACTTGAATTAGTTACAACTATATAACTCCAAACCGAAAAGAAAACCACTGCCACCATTGCCAAAAAATTTTGATTTCTCATGTAAAAATGATTCCTTGCTTATTTATATAGTTTTATTATCTCATGCACACAAAAAAACAGCACCTTCCTTTCGGAGAGTGCTGTGGATAAGAATTTATCTTTGTTTTCCAACCTTTCTACGAGAAACGATCTGATTGTTTGAATATTTCTTTGCTCTTCGAGATTTCTGACCCTTTCCTGTTGGTTTTCCGTATACAGATTTTGCTCGTCTTGTTCCTCTTCCTTGTCTTCCTTCTCCTCCTCCGTATGGGTGGTCTACTGGGTTTTGAGCAGTTCCTCTAACAGTTGGCCTGATACCTCTCCATCTACTTGCACCGGCTTTTCCAAAATTTCTCAAATGATGTTCTTCATTAGAAACTTCTCCGACTGTTGCAAAACATGTATCTTTTACTTTTCTAACTTCTGTAGAAGGAAGTTTTAAAAGAGTATTTCCTTCATCTTGAGCGATAACTTCTGCATAAATTCCAGCCGATCGAGCCATTTTCGCTCCACCATTTTGCTTAAGCTCAATATTGTAAACAAATGTTCCAACTGGAATATTTTTTAGAGCCATTCTGTTTAGAGTTTTTATATCTGCTTTTTCAGAAACAATAAATGTATCACCTACCTTAACCGTCTTTGGCAAAAGCACGTATCTTTTTTCCCCATCTTTATATATTGCAAGACCAATGAATCCTGACCGGTTTGGATCATATTCAACGCTCATAATTTTTGCCTCTATATCTTTTTTGTTATATGAAAAATCAACATCCCTAAACAATCTTTTATTTCCAGCTCCTTTATGACGAGTTGTTATTCTTCCTTGGCTATTTCTTCCAACAGATCTTCTAAACCCTCCTGTGAGAGATTTTTCTGGCTTTGATGCAGTAAGAACACCTCTATAAGTTACTGTTGTTCGGTGTCTTCTTGATTTTGTGTATGGTTTATATGTTTTCATATTCGTATTATTAGTATAATTCGTATATTAGCATCGTGTTATGCCAAATCTATTTTGTCTCCCTTTTTAAGGTAAACGTATGCTTTTTTGATTTCGTTTGTTCTACCCTTCTTTCCTCTAACAAACACTTTTTTTGCAGGTAATTTTACAATAGCAACTTTTACAGGAGTCACTTTGTATAAAGCTTTTATTGCCTGAGCAATTGTAGCCTTGTTTGCATCCTTACTCACCTCAAAAACATATGATCCTTTTTCTGCAGAAACAGCCGCTTTTTCTGTAATTCTTGGCTTTTTAATTGTTACTATTACGTCTTGCTTCATAAATTTTATTTATTTTGACAATCTTGATGAAAGGGTTTTTAGAGAAACTTCAGGATTTTCAATCAAAATATATTTTGAAGAAAGAAGTTCTATTGGATTTATGTTTCTTGCTTCTAATACCTCCACATTTTTGAAATTACCAAAGCTTTTTTCTACAACTGTATCTTTTTTTGAGGTTGCTAAACAAAGAGCATTATTTTTCTTTGAAAGAATTTTCTCAAAACCTTTTATTTTTGAAATACTTTCAAGAACACCCTTCGCATCCTTAGTTTTTGGTTCCTTAAATGATATTTCATCAACAAACAAAACTTCTCCGTCAGTAAACTTCTTTGAAAGAATTGTGGCTAGGGCTTTTATCTTTTGTTTATTGTTTACCTTTCTATCATAATTTTTTTCATTTCTAGGTCCATGAGCCACACCTCCACCAACCCATATTGGAGAACGAGTTGATCCGTGTCTAGCACGACCAGTTCCTTTTTGTTTCCAAGGTTTTTTACCTCCTCCAGCAACATCTCCTCTATTTTTTGTGTGTGCGACAGGAGTTCTCTTTGAAGAAAGAATGGAGGTAACTACTTGGTGAACCAAATCACCATTCCACTTTGCACCAAAAAGAGCTTCTGGAAGATCTATGCTTCCTGATTCTTTTCCTTTTGTATTGTATACAGTTGCTTTAATTGCCATAAATTTATTATCCTCTTATTTCAAGAACACTTCCTCTACGTCCAGGAATTGCACCTGCAACATAAAGAGTTCCTTGATCTTTATCAATCATAACGACCTTAAGGTTTTTTACTGTAATTCTGTTTCCTCCCATTCGTCCTGCCATTCTCATACCTTTAGCAACACGACCTCCATCTCTTCCACCTCCTCCGATAGATCCTGGTTCTCTTTCTGAGTGTTTTTGTCCGTGACTTCTTGGACCCCCCTTAAATCTATGTCTTTTTACAACACCCTGAAAACCTTTTCCTTTCGTTGCACCAGAAACTTCGATAACATCTCCTTCAGTAAAAACTTCTACTGGAGTGATTTTTGAACCAATTTCAGGAGCTTGTTCTCCAGAAGAAAGTCTTTCTTCTTTTAATAGAGAAAAATTTCCTAATTCTTTTATATGGCCTTTTAAAGGTTTTGAAATATTTTTTTCTTTTCGTTCTCCAAATCCAAACTGAACAGCTTCGTATCCATCTTTAGCCTTTGTCTTAACTTGAACTACAGTAAGAGGGCTTGTTTCGATAAGAGTAACAGCATGTACTCTGCCATCTTTATCAAAAATTTGTGCCATATTTACTTTTTTTCCGAGTGCGAATTTCATTTTATTTACATCATCTTTACATCAATATTAACTCCCGACGGAAGAGAAAGGTTTGAAAGTGCTTCAACAACCTTTGGAGTTGGATTTTCTATATCAATAAGTCGCTTGTGAGTTCTCATTTCAAATTGCTCTCTAGCATTTTTGTAAACGAATGAAGAGCGATTTACAGTATATTTTCTAATTTCTGTAGGCAAAGGAATTGGACCCAACACTTTTGCATCATATCGCAAAGCTGTATCTATGATCTGCTTTACAGACGCATCAAGAATCTTGTGATCATACGCACGAACACGTATTCGGAGTTTTGAACCTCCTTCCGAAGTCTTCTTTGCAGTTTTTGTTTTTGTTTCTTTAGTAGACATTTTGTTCAAGTGGATAGTGTGGAGTGGTAAGTGATCAGTGAAAATTTAATTTCAATCACCTACCACTCCCCACCTCACCACTTAATTATTTGATGATCTTTGTTACAACTCCAGCACCTACTGTTTTTCCTCCTTCTCTAACAGCAAATCTCTGCTTTTCTTCAAGAGCAACAGGAGCAACCAGTTTTACTTTAAATGTAACTGTATCTCCAGGCATAACCATTTCTACTCCTTCGTTAAGAGTTACTTCTCCAGTAACGTCAGTTGTTCTAACATAAAACTGTGGTTTGTATCCTGTAAAGAATGGAGTGTGTCTTCCTCCTTCTTCTTTCTTCAAGATATAAATTTCCGCTTCAAATTCTGTGTGTGGATTTACTGATCCCGGTTTTGCAATAACCTGTCCTCTAGTTAAATCTTCTTTCTTTGTTCCTCTGAGGAGAATTCCAGCGTTGTCTCCAGCCATACCTTCGTTGAGCTGTTTGTTGAACATTTCAATTCCAGTAATAGTTGTTTTTGAAGTATCTTTAATACCGATGATTTCAACTTCCTCTCCAACTTTACAAATTCCTCTTTCAATTCTTCCTGTTACCACTGTTCCTCGTCCTTCAATTGAGAAGATGTCTTCAATAGGCATAAGGAATGGCTTGTCAGTTTCGCGCACTGGAAGTGGAATATAATTGTCCAAAGCATCAACAAGTTCAATAACTTTCTTTGTCCACTCATCGTCAGTTCCTGTAGCTTCAAGAGCTTTAAGTCCTGATCCTCTTATAACTGGACAATCTTTATCGAATCCTTGCTTTGCAAGAAGTTCTCTAACTTCTTCCTCAACTAGATCAATAAGATCCTTATCAGGCACCATGTCGCACTTGTTTAGGAAAACAATTATCTTAGGCACACCTACCTGCTTAGCAAGCAAAACGTGCTCTCTTGTCTGTGGCATAACTCCGTCTGTTGCTGCAATGACAAGTATTGCACCGTCCATTTGAGCTGCACCAGTAATCATGTTCTTGATGTAGTCGGCGTGACCAGGAGCATCAATGTGAGCATAGTGACGAGCATCTGTTTCATACTCGTTGTGAGAAAGGTTGATTGTAATTCCTCTCGCCTTTTCTTCAGGAGCATTGTCAATTTGATCAACAGCCTTTACTTTAGCTGTCTTTCCTGTTCTTGCTAATACGTTCAAAATAGCCGCGGTAAGAGTTGTCTTTCCGTGGTCTACGTGACCAATTGTTCCCACGTTTACGTGAGGTTTTGATCTGTCAAATACTTCTGCCATATATTTATATTATTAACTAACTATTAATTATCTGGCGATAATTATCCTCTGAAAAACGCGCGAAGTGCTTTTCAGAAGTAACTTATTCGCCTCATCCCACATAATTTTGGCAATTTGTGGAACTTTTCTCTTTAAAGCATGCGTGATTCTTAATTTTTGACAAAAAAGAAAACGCAAATGCGTGAGGACTATACTAACAGATATTTTTGGGGTGTCAAATACCCCTTATTTTTTTCCTCCCCAAAAAACATCAAAAGAGTTTTTTTGAGGCGTTCCATCAGAATTACTGCCCATATTATTAATTACATTAAATTGCTCAACAGCTTGAAGGACTCCAATATCTTTAACACCAACAGAATAATCAACTGGTTTTTTGGCAAAATTAGGACATGGAGTGGAATTTCCTCCCGGAACCCAGAACCATTTCTCAGGAGGAATATATATTCCTTTGGCCAAATCTTGACTTAATTGCATATAAAACGCGATCATTGAAGCATAAGGTGTTTCAATACAGTAATAGTTTCCATCGTTAGCAGGAGGATTCCAAGTTATTGGGAAATAGGCATTGGTGGTAACTATCATTGGAGATGTGACATTTATAGGCGATCTGTTTCTAAATTGCGGCTTTGGAACTTTTACTGGATCAGCAGCCACAACAACATCTCCAAATAACAAATGAGAGACTTTTTTTAATAAAAGATTAAAAGCAGAATACCCTTCAAAATTAGTGCAACCAATAGGATCTGGAAAACAAATAGAAAAATTACTATCAAAATTCTTGCGTACAGGTATAGTAGAAACTCCCGCTGGAATATTCATTGAAACACTATTCGAAACGCCATATTTCTCAACGGTTCCTTGACCTAAAAGCTCATGAATTGTCTTTTTAGGATTTAGTGCAAAAACAGAAAAATCATTATTTTCTTTTATTCCAAAATCCTCCGTTGGTAAAACTAAAGCTATATCCGAACTTGGATTTATATCATTTCCATACACCACCATCACATATTTGCGGTCAGCATTGTCAGAGCCAATCAAATCTTTA
>CAZAOU010000005.1:0-49038 GCA_964487135.1 uncultured Candidatus Saccharibacteria bacterium | reverse complement strand
GGCGTCTTCGCCCTGACCCGCCATCCCTGGTATCTCGCCTCGCTCTTCCTGCTCGCCTTCGACGGCGACAACGATATGAGTTATTACCGAATCATGCAAGATTGGAGAGAGCATGATCACATTGATTTCGATTTTTTGGATGCGCACGACATCAATAGCGCCCGTGATACAAGCTCTGAAGAATCAATAAAGTCTCAGCTGCGGGAAAGAATGTCCAATTCAAAGCAGATGCTTCTTCTTGTTGGCGACAAGACTAGATATTTGAGAAAGTTCTTACCATGGGAGATAGAGCTAGCTCGAAAAAAGGACATTCCAATCATTGTGGTCAACTTGAACGGCAAACGAAGCCACGATGTGGTTCTCTGTCCTTCCGCTGCCGAGGACAATGTGTACACCATTCATATTCCTTTTAGGAAAGAGATCATTAAATACGCTCTCGATAATTTTCCGGACAACTATCATAAGTATAAGAATGATCCTGACCATCAGAGTCATCAATATTATTACAAAGATTCGGTTTACACGGACTTGGGATTATGAAATTTGGCGACTACCGCAAGAGTTTCTTTTCACGAAGATTCCTAGTACATCTGGGTAAAGCGTTTGTCGTAATCGCTGGCTCAATTAGCACCTTTCTACAAATCATTACAACCAGTATTCCTGGTGCGTTAAATTACGGCTGGAAAGGTCTGTCTTCGATGTTGGCTTTAAGTATTGTTCTTGCGTTCATTTACTCTTTTCCTCGAAAATCTTTCTCCCGTCCTTTCACTTATCCGAATGTTGAGATTAAGGTAATGTCTGGAGACATTTTGAAGCAGAATGGGCACCTGGTCATAGGCTTCTGCGATACTTTTGATACTGAGATCGGCAGGATCATCAGTAACAATAGCCTTCAAGGAAAGTTCCTGAGTCAAATTTACTCGAATGATTGTAAAAGGCTTGATCACGAAATTGAGACAGCGCTTGAGAAAGAATCATTTGAGCTCGATGAAGCAAAAAAGGAAGGTAAAAACAAAAGATATAAGATTGGTACAACCATAGTGTTACATGAACACAACAGAAAGTTCTTCTGTTGTGCGTACAGTCGTATGGGTGAAGATCTAAAAGCATCTTCGAACATTCACAACTTATGGGATTCTCTTTATGGTATCTGGAACAAACTTCGTCATGAAGGAGAACTTAAAACTGTTGCGATGCCGGTGATTGGAACAAGCCTAGCTAGAGTTGGAGAGATATCTTCATACACCCTGGCAATCAAGCTGATTCTTCTATCTTTCATTATAAATTCTCGTATCGAGCCTATCTCTAAAGAGTTGGTTATCGTTATCCAAGAGGACGATGTTAAAAAAGCAGATCTTTTGGAAATAAAGGATTTTATAGGATCGTTAGATAAATAATATTCATACTTATAAAGTTGCACTGGCCTGTAACTTTTAAGGCCTTCTGATGTCACCTTTGCAACCTTTTGGTAAAATGTATCTGCTCGAGATGCATAGATTATCAATAACAAAATACGTCCGAAAAGCCTTACCCTGCAACGCAGTGAAAGGTCCGAACTCGTGACGCTCCGTTCGTAAAAATATTAGCGCTTCTAAAGCGCTTTTATTTTTTGAACGGAGAGGAGTAAGTCAATGGTTTGACTTACGTGCGAGATTCGAACGCCGGAGTATAATTTCCTTAGTAAAGGAAATTATGAGGCGGTGCCCAGACAAATCCGCCTAGGCGGATTTAGTCGAGGGCGAATCTATAAATAATAAAAATTAATAAAAAATGAAACTTTTAGGAATAGATTTTGGAAGCAAGAAAGTTGGTGTTGCGGTTGCTGACACCGAAGCGGGGATTGCAATTCCTAAAGCAGTTTTTCCAAACAATAAATTTTTACTTGGAGAAATTAAACAACTAATAAAAGGCAGTGATGTTTCTCTTGTTGTTATGGGCGAATCAAAAAACTTTGAAATGAAACAAAATATCATCATGCAAGATGCAAATGCTTTTGCAAAAATGCTTCAAAGTGATGGAATTGATGTTGTTTTTGAACCAGAGTTCATGACTAGTCAGCAGGCAAGAAGGGATCAGGGTGATAATGAATTTGTAGATGCTTCTGCTGCAGCTATAATTTTGCAAAGTTACTTAGATAAGCAAAAAAATAAATAAAAATTGCCGAGTCTTCCTTTTAGGTTTCGTCGGCCTCGCATAGTCGTCTGAACTTTGGACAGAAGAAATCATCATTTGAATTCAATTCTTGCCACTCACCACTAGCACCTCTCATACCAAGCATATAAACTATGTCCGGTCTTTTTGGGGCTTCCTCTTTTTCCGTTTGAACGCGGACAATTTTAATAGTTTGTATTGTTCCGCGTTCGGCTAGTAGTCCAGTGTTTGGACCGAGGCCTGCTCTTAAATCCTGCGCAACTTTGAGCGCAAATTTAGGTTTCCTGGTGTAGGAAACATGATGATCTTCTCCGTGTTTTGTTATCAAGACGACATAAAGGATCTTGTCGTTATTCGGCATTTCGTGATTTATTTTACCACTAGAAAGCTATTATTGTTCTTGCTACAATCAACACATGATTTCATATGATGAATTTAAAAAAGTAGAAATTCGGGCAGGAAAAATTTTATCTGCAGAAAAAATTCCTGATACAGATAAATTATTAAAACTTTCTGTTGATATGGGAGAGGATAAGCCTCGTCAAATTGTTTCTGGAATTTCTTTTTATTTTCCTGAACCAAAAGATTTGGTTGGCAAAACTTGCATGTTTGTTGCAAACTTAGAGACGCGGACCATAAAAGGTTTTGAAAGTCAGGGAATGATATTTGCTGTTGGAGGAGATGATTTACCTTTCTCACTTTTATATCCAGATCAAAATACTCCACCTGGAACTCTTGCAAGATAATTTTTTGTGTATAGCAGAAGAGGATTTAAAGCTATATAATTATCTTGATGAACATTTTGTCAAAAATAACTGAAATTTTTCCTGCACCAAGCTTTTTAAATATTTCTGCTACAGGTGTAGAAATTTCTCAAGACGGTTTGCGTTTCGCAGTGTTTTCTCATGATGGGGGAGGATTAAAACTTACTGATTTTGGATATACCCCGTCACCTTCCAATAATATGTTTAGCGACGAGATTTTTGAGGGTCTAAAAAAAATTTCAGAGAAAAAACATCGTCTTATACGAGCAACTATCCCAGAAGAATCAACTTATCTTTTTATACTACCTATTGAAGAATATAAAGATGATATTCGTTCATTTATTGAATTTCATATAGAAGAAAATGTACCTTTATCTCCCCGAGATGCAATATTTGACTACATAATTTTTAAAGAAGAAGGAAAAAAGTTTGCAGCTGTTACTGTTGTTTCTAGAGAAACTGTTGAAACACATATAGAGTTTTACAAAAAAGCTTCTCTTTTACCCGTTTCTTTTATTCCAGAATCTCGTGCTGTGGCGGCAGCTTTGGCTCATGGCTTGTCTGACACATCACTCGTTGTTCATATTTCTAAAAGCAAAACAATAGTTTCTGTTTTAAAACAAGGGGTTATTCGTTTTACTTCCGCTATTCAATCTGGAGGTAGTCTTGTTACAGATGCTTTGTCTAAATACCACAATATTACGATCGGTGAAGCAGAAAATATGAAATATCAAAATGGTTTTGATTCAGATGATGATTCCCATGGCCGATTTATGGCATTAGCTAATGCTATGTCTCCACTTAGAGATGAAATAGAGAGAGTTATTTTATATTGGGAAACAAAAAGTGTTTTAAAAACAAAAGTAGCACGAATTATTGTTTCTGGATCAGAAGCAAATATACCGGGATTGGTTGAATACATGAGAGAGAGTTTAAAGAGGTCGGTTGAAAAGGGTGATGCTTGGAGCTCCATGGAAAGATATAAAAAAGAGGTTCCATCACTTCCGTTTAAGGATTCTTTGGCGTTTGCTCCTATTATCGGTTTATTTATTGCATAGAAAATGTTTTCTTTATTACCAGCACAACACAAAGAAAGTCTTCTTAGAGAATATAGATTGAGAATGCTTATCGTTTTTTTGTTTGGGTTAGCGTCTGTTATTTTTGTAGCAATAGTTGGAATTTTACCTTCCTATCTTAGAGTTAAGGTTGCGTCGGATTCTTATGTTGCTGAAGAAAATTCTTTAAAAAAAATGATGTCCTCTGACTCAGATTCTGATGTAATAAAATCTATAGAAAATTTAAAACAAGAAATTTCTATCGCTAATATATCGAGCGGTAGTCCACTTGGTGTAATCGAAAAGATTTCTTCTTTAAAAAATAAATCAATTTTTATTACTGGATTTTCATATTCTTATGCTTCTGGTGGAAGTTCGGTTGAAGTATCCGGTATTGCATCCGATAGGAAATCTTTAACTGAATTTTCAAAAATTCTTTCCAAAGAGGGTTTCTTTAAGAGTATAGATTTACCCTTAGCAAATTTGGCTAAAGATATTGATATTCCTTTTAATATTACTTTAACGGGAGATTTTTAGGTATGAAAAATAAATTTTTAAATATAGTTATTTTAATAAGTTTGTTAATTATTTTTCTTATATCTATATATGTTTGGGTATATAACGTTACAGATAAACATTTTAATAAGGCAAATGAAGTGGCAATTTTGTTGCAGTCAGAGCGGGCTAAACATTCTGAATTGGAAGGTTTGAAAAGTAATATAAACCAAACTTTATCTAAAAAAGAAAAACTTGTTTCAGTATTTTTAAATCACGATCAGGCCGCTGAGTTTATTCAATTAATAGAATCTCTAGCAAAAGAAGTTGGTATTTCTGGTAAAACAGTTTCGGTTGAAAGTAATGATGTATCAGAGCTATCTATTTTGGGTAAAGAACAAATGGAAATTGCCTTTGAGGCAAGTGGTAGTTATTCAAAACTAATGAAGTTTGTGAGTATTATTGAAAAGTTGCCATATAAGTCGTCTATAAATAACCTATCCATTTCAAAAAACACCAAAATTTCTAGTTCAAAAAATAATTCAACAGATGTAGCAGTTCCAAGCGGGTGGTCTCTTAAGATGGTGCTTAATGTTGTAAAAATAAAACCTCAATAATTATATGAATATTAACAATATAAATACCAGAAAAATAAAGCATATTATTGAAGCTATTAAGCATCCTCATCCTGAAAAAGATTGGTTATTAATTCTATTTGCAAACACTTTCTTGTTGATTGTGGTGGTTGTATTCAGTTTTATAATTTATTTTTTTTACAATCCGATTGTTCCAAGTAATACCGTTAACCAAGGCAAGTATGAATTTATTGACACTAAAACTTTGGATGATGTTATATCTTCTTATGAAATTCGGGCTAAAGAATTTACTGAAAATAGGGAAAAAATACCAAACTATATTGACCCATCACTTTAAATTGGTATAGTTTGTGCTGTCTTTTGACGCTCCCGTAGTTCAATGGATAGAACAGAGCTCTTCTAAGGCTTTGATGTAGGTTCGATTCCTGCCGGGAGCAAAAATACAACAAAAACACACTCTCCTAAAATTAGGAGAGTGTGTTTTTTTTGGTGCGCGATGAGGGATTTGAACCCCCGACCTTCTCAGTGTAAATGAGCTGCTCTACCAACTGAGCTAATCGCGCATTGAGGTAGCATAGAATAAAACTACTAATTTTTCAAATTTTTTATATTTTGATGATATAATCTTTCCGTTATGGATATGACAACAATTATTCTTACTGTAGGAGGTTTGGCCCTATTTGAAATTATTTCTAGTGCAGATAATGCGATTGTAAATGCAGAAGTTTTGCGAACGATGTCAGAAAGGGCTAGGAAATGGTTTTTATTTTGGGGAATAATCTTTGCAGTATTTGTTGTTAGAGGTTTTCTCCCTTGGGCAATTATTTGGGCAATGAATCCGGAACTTGGTCCTATTGGTGCTTTTACTGCTGCGTGGAGTAGCGATCCTGCTGTAGTTGAATCTGTTGAAAAATCTGCACCCATACTTCTTGCGGGAGGCGGTGTGTTTTTGCTATTTCTTTTTTTTCATTGGCTTTTTATGGAACCAAAAAATTTTGGTCTAATTGGTGAAAGATTTTTTCAATCACAAGGAGTTTGGTTTTACGCCATAGTTTCTATTATTTTGGCTATTGTTGTTTGGGAGGGAAATAAGATTAATCCAATGATTGCTTTTGCTGCTGTGGTTGGTTCTACTGCATTTTTTATTACACATGGTTTTAAACAAAACGCCGAAGAGAGTGAAAGGCAATTGGTTTCAGGAACATCTGCAAAAAGTGATATAAGTAAAATATTGTATCTTGAAGCAATAGATGCAACTTTTTCTGTTGACGGAGTTTTGGGTGCTTTTGCTTTTACACTATCTGTTCCTCTTATTATGTTGGGAAATGGAATAGGTGCTATTGTTTTGAGGCAACTTACGATAAGTAATGTAGAGAATGTTAAAAAATACATTTTTCTTAAAAACGGGGCAATGTACTCAATATTTTTCTTGGGTGTAATTATGCTTGCGCATGCATTTGGACACCATGTTCCTGAGTGGCTATCGCCAATAGTAACCTTTGGTATTGTTGGTTTCTTCTTCTTCAAATCACAAAGACATATAAAAAATGGTGCTCAGGAGGGTAATAATTCTGTTTCATAATAACTTTGTATCAATATAGTAAGTGTGATAGTTTTTGTTTATGGATATAGAAATTCTTTACGAAGATGACAATATTATTCCAATTAACAAACCGGCAGTTTTGATTGTCCATAATGATTTCAAAAAAGAATCATTTTCAATATTGAATAATAATAATAAATAATGGCAAAAAAGTAGAAGACAGTGTGTCTTCTTGGTTCATAAAAAAATTTCCAAAGTCTGCTACAGTTGGCGAATCTGTTTTTCTTGATGATGGCACTGAGGTTGAAAGAGAGGGTGTTGTCCATAGGTTGGATAAAGATACTTCAGGGGTACTTCTTTTGGCTAAAACGACCGAAGGCTTTGAATTGCTTAAAGATCAATTTCAGAATAGAAAAATAAAGAAGATATACATCGCCTTTGTTGTTGGAGAAATGAAGCAGGAGCGTTTATTAATAACAAAACCAATAGGTCAAAGTGTTGGAGATTTTAGAAAAAAAACAAGCAGAAAAAATATTAGAGGAGAAGCGAAAGAAGCAACAACCCTTGTAAGAACTATTAAAAATTTGGAAGGTAATGCTTGTGTTTGGGTGGCTCCGAAAACAGGGAGGACACACCAAATTCGTGTTCATCTGCTCTCTGTCCATCATCCAATTATTGCCGACAGATTATATGGTAAAGTTGCAAATAAACTGGGTTTTAAAAGGGTGGCTCTCCATGCCAGGGCAATATCTTTTATGAACTGTGGGGGTAAGGAAATAAGGGTTTTAGCACCTTTTCCTAGCGATTTTGAGGAGGCTATAAGCATATTTGGTATACAAAATAATCAGTTGCTAAAGTAAATAGCTTGTGTTAAAGTGTTGCAACTTACAAAAACATGAAAGTAACAGTTAAAACATCACCAGTTAATATTGAAGAACGACAAGCTCTTGATTTGCGCACAGGAGACACTGTAAAAGTATTTCAGAAAGTGCCAGATAAAGACGGAAAATTTAGAACCCAAGTTTTTGAGGGTCTTATTATTGCTAAAAAGCACGGCAGAGAAGCAGGAGGAACATTTACTGTTAGAAGAACTGCTGGTGGATATGGTGTTGAAAAGATTTATCCTCTCTATTCTCCAATGATTGAAAAGATTGAAATAACAAAACGAGCAAAAGTTCGCCGAGCAAAGTTGTACTTCATCAGAAGAAAGGCAGTAAAGGAAATGAATAAAAGAATGAAAATGGAAATGATGAGAAAGGATGATCCCGAGTCTGTAAGAGAAGAAGCTACAAACGAAGTACCTCATGAAAACAAGCCTGAATAGGGGTTTGTTTTTGACTTTTAATTTTTAAATAAAAATTTTAAACAAGCCTCAATCCGGGGCTTGTTTTTTGTGTATGGCAAAACACAAAAAAATTGCACATTGAATGCCGCTTAGAAAAACTAAATATGAAAATCAAAGTAACTGGTGAAGTTGGAAAAGTTTATACTACTGAAACTGGTATGAACACTTACGATTTCGATTATGACGAAGGTGAATACACAGAGGGTTGGGAACAGATAACTCCAACCGAACGTGAAAAAGTTCGGCGTAAACGGCTCTCACATATGTGCGTGATGTGGCTTCCTGTTAAGGATGAAGAGGTAAAACCCATGTCACATAGAACAGACGGAATGCTTTTCTAAAAGGTGGCATGAAAAGCAGGTTAAACACTTGATGTTTAGCCTGCAATTTTTTTAGAAACAAAATTTGTAATATCTCCAAATTTTTTTATAAATACTAAACATAAAATTGCGGTAAGGAAGTTAAATATAAAGTGAGCGTTTACAAGTTGTTGCGTAATGTCTGAGCTAATACCTTTAAGCAATAATTCAAATAATTTTAAAAATGGCAGAAATATTAAAACACCAATTACGTTAAAAAGAAATTGTGCAACCGCTACTTTTTTTGCTTCAAATTTTGCAGAAATACTTGCAAGTAATGCTGTAACAGGTGAGCCGATGTTCGAGCCCATAATAATTCCAACTCCTTGTGAAAGAGTTATTGCATGTTCTCCCGCTAGTAGGATAACAATGCCTGTAACAATGGAGCTTGATTGAATTATTGCTGTAACAATTGCACCCACTGCAATAGTTGCGAAATATCCGTCGCTTTTAAGCAGAGAAATAAATAAAGGGTGATTAGTTATTGGTTCAATAAAATACGAAATAAGAAGTAGAGATAGAAATATCATTCCAAAATAAAAGACAGATTTTCCATATTTACGAAACTTTGAATGACTGTGAGCAATAATAAACCCGGCAATAACAATTATGGGAGCAACATAAGTCATTTTTAAAGCTATTAGTTGTGCGGTGATTGTTGAACCAATGTTGGCTCCAATTAGCACTGGTAAAACTCTTTCAAATGTTGAAATTCCTGCATCAACGAGACTAATTAAAATAACTGATGTAGCGGAGCTGGACTGAATAACGGATGTTATGAGTGCTCCTGCCACCGCGCCTTTTATTGGATGGTTTATGAATTTTTCTAAAATTCCTCTAAATTTTTCTCCGGCAACAAGTTGAATTTGATGGCTAAATTTTTGCAGCGCAAAGAGAAAAACAAGAATTAAAGAAAAAATTACTGAAATTGTTTGTATAAAATCCATACAACATATATCGTACCATGAAGAAAAGTTGAAATTAATGCCTCTTTTGAGTATTATCAGCCATACGTTTAATGCGCGGGTGGCGAAACTGGTAGACGCACTACCTTGAGGTGGTAGCGCTCGTAAGGGCGTGGAAGTTCGAGTCTTCTCCCGCGCACAGATTATTTTTGGATGTTATTATGTTTCCATGCAAAAAGGAGTTGATTTCACAGGTATTTGCATAACTTTTATTTGTCATGATGGAAAAGGTAATTTTGTTATGGCAAAAAGAAGTCAGAATGCTCGTGATGAAAAAGGAAAGTGGGATGTTGGTGCGGGGGCTCTCGAGTTTGACGAAGATGTTTATGATACTTTGAGGAGAGAAGTTAAAGAAGAATACGGGGTTGATATCATTGAAGAAGAATTTTTGGGATTTAGAGATGCTCACCGTGAGTATGATGGAAAAAAGACTCACTGGATTGCTTTAGATTTTAAGGTGTTTGTTGATAGAGAAAAGGTTATAAATAATGAACCTCATAAGTTTGACGAAATAGGATGGTTTACAGCAGATAATTTACCTAAAGAAATTCATTCCCAAAATCTATTTCAAATTCAAAAATATAAAGATAAAATTTAAATATGGAATTAAAGAATAAAGTTGTTGTTATTACAGGAGGAACAAAAGGTTTTGGTTTAGAGCTTGCAAAGCTTTTTGTTGCCGAAGGATCAAAAGTGGTTGTATGCGGAAAAGAAGAAGTAGATTTAGGTGAAATTAAATCTGTAAAATGTAATGTAGCTGACGAAGATCAAGTAAAAAATTTTGTGGAGAATACCTCTAAAGACTTTGGAAGTATAGATATTTTTATAAATAATGCTGGCATTTGGCTTCCGCATAATCCGTTTCAAGAGGCCGAAACTGCTCGTTTTGAAAAATTGTTACAAGTAAATGTCGTCGGGACTTTTCTCGGATCAAAATATGCAACAATAAAGATGCAAAAACAGGGAGCAGGAACAATTATTAATGTAATTTCTACTAGCGCTTTAGAAGGAAGAACTAATTCTGCTTTGTATTGCGCAACAAAGTTTGCTGTAAATGGATTTACAAAATCTATAAGAAATGAACTTAGTGATAAAAATATAAAAGTTTTATCAATTTTTCCGGGTGGAATGAAGACTAGTATTTTTGATGAAGGAAGACCAGATAATTTTGATGATTTTATGGATCCACATGAGGTGGCACAAAAAGTGATCGGTAATTTGAAGGAGGAGAATCCTGTTGAAGAATTAATTATAAAAAGATAATAAGACAATATGGCGCTTTTTACTGGAAAAGGAGATAAAGGGACTACCAAAACTTTTGGGTGTGATCAAAGAATTTCCAAAAGTTCTGCCATAGCCGAAGCACTCGGAGCTCTTGATGAGGTTAATTCCTTTTTGGGTTTGGTGAAAGTTGAATGCGATGTTTTAAATACTCAATTTCAAGATAAAAAATTTTCTGTAATAGTTCATCAAGTTCAAGAAAATCTTTTTATTATTCAAGCGGAAGTTGCTGGAGCAGAAAAAACTATTGATGTATCCAAAGTTAAAGAGGCAGAAGAAATAATAAACGGAATAGAAAAAGAATTACCCCCTATAAAAACCTTCTTTATTTCCGGAGGAACGCGTCTCGCATCACTTTTTGATATTTCTAGAACAATGGCTCGCAGAGCAGAAAGGAGAGTGGTTGGTGTGTACGACGAACAGACTAGAAAAATTGGAGATCAAACACTCGCATATTTAAACCGTCTTTCTTCGCTGTTGTATGCTCTTGCACGGTTTTCAAACCATGTTGGAGGTATTGTTGAAGAAGCGCCAGATTACAAATAGTAAATAATTATATGAGTACCACTTTTTCTTTGACTGAGGATTCTATTGAGAAATTAATTATAAAAATCTCATTACCGGCATCTATCGGATTTTTCTTCAACACGATGTATAACGTTGTTGACACATATTTTGGTGGAAAAATTTCTACTGAAGCTCTCGCAGCTCTATCCCTTTCTTTTCCAGTATTCTTTTTAATTATTGCTTTTGGTTCAGGTATTAGTTCAGCAACAACCGCACTTATTGGACACGCACTGGGCTCGGGCAATAAAGCTCTTGCACGACATTATGCCGATCAATCTTTTTTGTTTACTATTATATTTTCAATCTTATTAACTTTTATTGCCCTAGGAGTTTCACCGGAGCTATTTAAACTTCTTGGGGCACAAGGAAATTATTTATCTCTAGCCTTAAGTTATACAAATGTAATTTTCTTTGGAACTGTGTTTTTTATGATTACGTTTTTTACAAGTGCGGTTCTTAGTGCAACAGGAGATACTAAAACATATAGTAAATTTTTATTTGTTGGTTTTTTGTTAAATATTTTCCTTAATCCAACTCTTATTTATGGGTGGTTTGGTTTGCCAGCCCTTGGTCTTTCTGGTGTCGCGTGGGCAACATTCATTGTCCAGATTATAGGCTCAATTTATTTAATGTATAAAGTAATAAAAACCGATTTGGTAAATAGATATTTATACAAAGATCTTAAGCCAGATTGGCATATTTGGAAACAAATATTTGTTCAGGCTTTTCCGGCAAGTCTTAGTATGATGACAGTTGCTATTGGAATTTTCGTAATTACTTATTTTATCTCTTCATTTAGTAAAGAAGCTGTTGCTGCTTATGGAATTGCAACTAGGATTGAGCAGATTGCTTTATTGCCGGCATTGGGAATGAATATTGCTGTTCTTTCACTTGTTGCTCAAAATATGGGAGCAAAAAAGATTGATCGGATAAGACTTACTATAAAGGCTGCTACCAAATATACAATGTCTGTTTTAGGCACCGGCGCTTTTCTTGTATATGTTTTTGCTTCACATCTAATGTCTTTCTTCACTAAAGACATGGCTGTTGTTGAAGTTGGTGTAAAGTATCTTCATATAGCTGTTTTTATCTTTTTTGCTTATGGATTCATTTTTGTTTCAGATTCCGCACTTCGTGGTCTCAAAAAACCTATTCCATCAGTGGTTGTTGGTTTATGTCGTCAGATTGCTGGACCTTTAATAATATTTCCTATTATGATTTCTCTGTTTCATCAAGACATAAAAGGTTTATGGGTAGGCATTGCTTTGGTAACATGGACAGCCGCTCTATCTTCTTGGTTTTACACAAATAGAATAATTAAGCATCTAGACTAACTTTGTATAAATTGCTAAACTCGCTTTGCTTTAATGTTCTTAAAGTTTATGGTGCCTATAGTTTAGTGGTAAAACTCCGGTCTGTGGATCCGGCGTTGTGGGTTCGATTCCCACTAGGCACCCCAAATTGTACGCAATTGAAATTTGGTATACTTTTAGTAGTATGAGCAAAAATCAATGGATTTTATTTTTAATACTTTCTTTATTTTTAGGATGTTGTTCGGAAGCTTATGCTGAAACCTATTCACTTACAATAAAAGGCGAACCAAAAACTCCAAATGGAAAAATTGAATTAATGAGCAGTGCTGGTATTGCTGATGATACAGGTCCACTTCAATCGGACACAACAATCGATAATGACAAGGGATATTTTGAAGTAAAAAATATTATCTTAGATCCAAAAGCCAGATTTGACCACGTTTCTGTTTATTCTTCGGGCACATGTTTCTATAACATATATAATATATTCCGAAAAAATAATCGTTTTGAAGTAACTGATGCTAATGAGCCCAATGATAAGTTACTATTTACAACTATAAATCAGAAGATTGATTTAGGTTCTCTATACGAAGATAAATCTATTTATCTACAAATTGATTCCAACAATAAAGTTAAGTATTTGGTTGAGGATTTGGAAGGGAATTGGGTTGCTGAAAATGGTAATTTTTCAACCAAACATGGTTCATTTGGAAATTTGAAACCCAATACATCTTATAGGTTAATTTTGGAAAATGTTAAAGGTAAAAAATGGACAACAGAATTTACTACTGGCGATTACTGCGAAGGAACCAGAATTATCAAAAGAGGTGGCTATTTTGTGGTAGAAACATTTCCCAGTAACTCTTTTCCAAAGATAGGTTTTCTAAAAAACATTTTACTCTACATCCGAGCGGTTTTCGTTTGATTTAGATTGGTATTCATTCATAAATTAAAGCCCTAAATTTCCAATATTTGAATATGTATTGATGAACGATGGGATTGCAAACACAAGACCGATGAGAGGTAAAACAAAAAGAGCAACAGTAATTATCATTGTCCACAAAAAGTATTTTCTGGTTTTTTCGACAGAAGCGTAAATAGCATCAATTTTCTTTTGTTGTTCAGCAAGAATTTTTAATATATCTTCCATAATGTATTAGTAGTATTATAACTTATATATGAAGATACAAATAATATCTGTTGGCAAAAAACATGATAAAAATTTTACTGATGTTATAGCAGAATATGAGAAGAGGCTCGGAAAAGGTTTTGTGTCCTGGGTTTTTATAACTCACTCCGACAAAGAAAAAGAGAGTAAAGAAATTTTAAAAAGTTTAAAAGACAAACCTTTTATACTTCTCGACGAAAAAGGTAAAAATATTTCCACTAAAGATATTGCTGAATTTTTTGATAAAAATAAGATGGAAGGCAACAGAGATATTGTTTTTGTTATTGGTGGCGCATATGGTGTAAGTGAGGAGGTTAAAAAAAGTGCCACATACATTTGGTCTTTGGGAGGGTTAATATTTCCTCACATGCTCGTGAGAGTTATATTGGTTGAACAATTATATAGAGCTTTTTCAATCATAAATGGAGGAAAATATCATCATGAATAAAAAAGATTGTTTAGTTCTAATTGATTTTCAAAATGTTTTTATCAATAAACACACAAAACATCTCATACCTAAAATTAAAAATATTTTAGATTTAAATAAATACAAGCATTTTATATTTATGAAATTTATAAATAAAAATAATTCAGTTTTTGTTAAAAACATAGGATATAAAAAATGTTTTGAAAAAAAAAGAAACAGAAATAGTTGATGATTTAAAAATTTTCTCAAATAAGCACAATACTTTTGATAGGACAGCCTATTCTGTTTTTAAGTCTAAAAAATTAATTTCTTTTCTAAGAAAAAATAAAATCAATTCTGTTATTTTGTCTGGAATAGATACAGATGCCTGCGTCCTAGCTTCTGCATTTGAGGCCTTTGATCTTGGTTTTAAGGTTTTTATAAATAAAATGCTATGTGCAAGTTCTGTGGGTTTGGTTGCTCATAAAAATGCTTTAGAAATATCCAAAAGAAATATAAATAAAAATATATGAAAAATGATACAGCAATATTTGCCGGCGGATGTTTTTGGTGCACGGAGCATGATTTGAGAGAAACTAATGGGGTGTTAGATGTTTTCTCGGGATATGTTGGTGAAAAAGAGGGAAATCCAAGTTACGAAAACCATAATGGATTTAGAGAGGGGATAAAAGTTGCTTTTGATTCTTCAAAAACTAGTTTTAAAAAACTAACACAATTTTTCTTAGATCATATTGACCCAACGGATGCTGGCGGGCAATTTTTTGATAGGGGAGAAAGTTATAAAACCGCAATATATTATAAAAATGAAGAAGAAAAAAATATTGCAGAAAGTTTAATTAAAGAGCTTGAGGAAAGTAAAATTTATGATGCGCCGATTGCAGTTCAAGTTTTACCTGAAGAAAATTTTTATAAAGCAGAAGATTACCATCAAAATTATGCTTCAAAAAATCCTGATCACTACCATGCATACAAAAATGGCTCCGGCAGAAGTGAATTTCAGGCAAAAGTTTGTGCTATAAGATACGAAAAGAAAATGAATTGGAAAGAATAACTTATTTGACAGTTTTTTATCATGGGAGTAGCATATTAATCGCATGAAATTAGGTATACAAAAAACAGCATATTTCTTTTACTTTTTTAACTCTACACATACGGGGTAAATTTTGTGCATTCAAAAAACAAAACAAGCCCCGCCCAAAGCGGGGCTTTTCTTTTTCGGAATCTCTATCCAACAACGGGTTGAGATGTCGGCAAAGAAGTCGATATAAGAACTTTCAACTAACTCCCAATACATGAATACCACCAGCACAAGAAATATTTCAGCTCACCGCTGCGGTCCAAAATTTGAGATCAGCTTTACCCTCGTCCACAATGGTGTTGAGCATGGAATCAAGGGCGACAGCTCAGATTTCGAAGCTCTTTTTAGGGCTCTCAGTGTTCAAGTTCAAAAGTTTTGTGGGGACAATAACGTAGCCACTGTGCTTGCTGATCTGAAATCCAGATTGATGATAAAACTCGGTCTTAAAAAGCCGGGAAAACATCATCATTTTGGTCCATGTTAGCAGGCGCAGTGCGCCATTTTCTTTATTCGGAAGATGTGTTCAATAACGAACTCATCTGTCGGACAAAGAGTCCTTCATGCACAAATAAAAACCAAAATACTTTATGACCCACTTAGGTATTGTTGAGCTACGTGCTCTAGCGGCATTTCATACTCCTTCTCCACTTATCCTGTCCAAGACAGTTGAGATTATTGCTCGGGGACACTTGAACGACAATGCTTTGTTTATGGACGGAATTAGTGGTGGCAAGATTTATCTCGCCGTCCAGCTATTCCTTCGAGAAGGAAAGCCTGTCTTTATGGTTAAGGGACTTACAGAGTCTCGGATAGGCGAACTACTCGGGAGGGATGTCACTTTTCTGAAGATTGAGGTTGCTCCCCAGACCGTCATCTTTCAGTTTGCCGTTTCCATTCTCCCTGAGCAGCAAAAAGAAGTTTCCACAACTCTCCAGTCTGGAGGTGCTAGTGAGGTTGTTCATATGGGTTATACCACTCCACCAGAGGAAACTGAGGAGAAGGAGTGAGTCATGGTGTTCTTTGTCTAAGGCGTTAACCATCAAGGTGCGCCAATTTTTATACAAAAATAAAAAACTATGTTAGAGTCTTTCATTATGGTAAAGATTCTAGACGGAAAAAAACTTTCAGAAAAAATAGCAAAAGATTTAAGAGCCAAAATTAGTGCTCTCGGCAAAATACCTACTCTTGCAATAATTCAAATTGGAAACGAAGTTGAGTCGGGTGCATATATTGCTCGTAAAAAAGCTTTTGGTGCATCTATTGGGGCAAAAATTCATCATATTGAATTATCAAAAGATGTGAAACAAAACGATATTTTAGATTTAATTTACGAACTTAATTTTAGGGAAGATATAAATGGAATAATTGTTCAACTTCCTATGCCAAAACATATTGATAGATATGCCGTAATGGAAGCTATTGATCCCAAAAAAGATGTTGATGGATTACACTCAAAAAATGCCGGGCTTTTATATGAGCGTGCTTTTGGTGGAAAAGATCCAAAAAATGTTCCCGAGGGAATATTACCTGCAACTGCTAAGGGAATAATTACGCTTTTAAAATCAAACAAGGTTTCTCTTTCTGGAAAAAATGTTTTGGTTATAGGGCGATCTCTTCTTGTGGGAAAGCCAGTAGCTATGCTTATGCTTAAAGAAAACGCCACAGTTACAATTGCTCACAGTAAAACAAAAAATATTAAAAAAATTATCAAAGATTTTGATGTTGTAATTGTCGCTGTAGGTAAGGCTCATTTTCTTGGTAAAGAGAGTTTTAGAAAAGGGCAGATTGTTGTAGATGTAGGCACTAATGCAATCAAGGGCCCAAAAATTCTTGAAGAAACTCATAAGAGAAAGTTGGTTGGAGATGTAAAATTTGGTGAAGTTTCCAAAATTGTACAGGCTATTTCGCCGGTTCCTGGAGGAGTTGGGCCAATGACAGTTGCGTCGCTTTTTGAAAATCTCGTTCAGGCGAGCGTTTTGCAAAAGTGATATAATTTTTTGACTAATTATTAGTTAATATTATTAATATGGAAAATTTATTTAGCGGAGAGAAAATGAAGAAACTTGTCGGGATAGTTCTTGTGGTTCTTGCAGTATTTCTTGTTGCAGAAACATTTGCTGCGTGGAAACAATCAAAAAACGATTTAACTTACAACACTATTACTGTAACAGGAACGGGTGAGGTATTTGCTGTTTCCGATATTGCCTCTTTTTCTTTTTCTGTGAACGAAGAAGGTGCGAGTGTGCCTGATGCCCAGAAAAAAGCAACTGAGAAAAGTAATAAGGCAATTAAGTATTTGAAAGATGCTGGAATTGAGGAGAAAGATATTAAAACAACAAATTACAGTGTTAATCCAAAGTATGAATATAAACCCTGCACCATCTACAATTGTCCATCACCTAATGGAACAATTATTGGATATGAAGTTAATCAATCTGTAACTGTAAAAATTAGAAAAGTTGATACAGCGGGAAAAATTTTATCTGACATAGGAGAAACAGGTGTATCAAATATTAGTGGACTCTCATTTACTATTGATGATGAGGATGCTTTGAAAGCACAAGCACGATCAAAAGCAATTGAGGATGCTAAAACAAAAGCAAAAAAACTTGCTCAAGATCTCGGGGTAAGACTTGGAAAAGTTACAAGTTTCTACGAAAATAGCGAGATCCCTTACTACGGTGGTTATGGAGGCGCAGCTCCTATGATGGAAAAGGCGGCTGATTCTAGGGTAGCAACTCCACCTTCTCTTCCAAAGGGAGAAAATAAAATTTCTTCTTCTGTTTCTATTACTTATAAGATTAAATAAATAGAGAAAATATGCCCCGTCCGCCTAGGCGGACGGGGCATTGCTTTTTGTATCAAAAGTGGTATTATTAAGAAGTCCCCGCGAGGGGTTTTTTAGTATAAGGAATATTAAAATTCAATGAAAATTGTTGAATATATTAAAGATGTTAAGGGCGAAATGAGTCATGTGAATTGGCCAAAAAGAAGCCAAGCAACTCTTTTTACAATTCTTGTAATTGTTGTGTCTATCGTTGTTGCAATATACCTTGGTGCACTAGATGCTTTATTTAAGGTCGCAATTGAAAAACTTTTAGCTCTATAAATTTTATATGTCAAAACAAGCAGAAGGACAAAGAAACTGGTATGCAATTCATACTTATGCGGGCTACGAAAATGCAGTAGCAAAAAATCTTAAACAGCGAATAGAATCTCTGGGAATGGAAGATCGGATTTTTAATGTTATTGTTCCAACTGAAAAGAAAATTAAAGTAAAAGCGAACAAAAGAGTAGAGGAAGAAGAAAAAATTTATCCAGGATATGTTCTTGTTGATATGATTGTGACAGATGACTCTTGGTATGTTGTAAGAAATACTCCTCGTGTTACCGGATTCGTTGGTTCAGGAGTTTTTCCTGTTCCTCTAGAAAAGAGTGAAGTGGATGAGCTTTTCAGAAGAATGGAAAATGGTACACCTAAGCACACAATTAATCTTGATCTTGATGATGCGGTAATTATTGCAGACGGTCCGTTCAAAGACTTAGAAGGCAAGGTTAGTGAGGTGGATCAGGAAAGAGGAAAGGTCAAAGTATTAGTATCAATGTTTGGAAGAGAAACTCCAGTAGAATTGGATTTCTTGCAAGTAAAAAAGATTTAATATATTGTGTCTTAGCTTTTAGTGCCTTTTTAGGGCTTCTCTCTAAAAGCTAATAGCTACAAGCTAAAAGCTTAAAAATATGGCAAAAAAAATAGTAAAACAATTAAAACTTATTATCCCAGGAGGTAAAGCTGTGCCTGGTCAGCAACTAGGTCCAGCCTTAGGAGGTGCTGGAATTAATATCGGAGAATTCGTAAAGAAATTTAACGATGAAACAAAAACAAGAGTAGGGGAAATGGTACCAACTGTTGTAAATGTTTTTGATGACAGAAGTTACGGAATGATTTATAAGACAGAACCTGCTAGTCAAATGATTCTTAAGGCAATTAGTGGAGAAAAAGGATCGGGAGAACCAAACCGAAAGAAAATTGGAAAAATTACCAAAGCAAAAGTAAAAGAAATTGCGGAAAAAAAGCTTGTTGACCTAAATGCAAAAGATATCGAAGGTGCGATGAAGATTGTTGAGGGAACTTGCCGGTCTATGGGCGTAGATGTGATTGGATAAATATTGATTTAAAAGCCCCGATTCGCCTAGGCGAATCGGGGCTTTTCTTTTTTATTTCCTAATGTAGAGTATGTTCTGAGCCATTATGAATATGCACATTCTCATATGGTTGATCCGTTTGTCGGTCTGTTCGCCAGCGTTGGCTGGCATTGTGCTGGTTGTGTATGGGTGTCAGAACCCAGACCGCTTCTTGTTTGCAATCATTGGGATGCCTTGCGTTCTGCTTGGTGTCATCTTTCTGATCGCATTCAATATGTGGTTTAAAAGGCTGGTCACAAATTACCAGCATTACACTGACAAGAATCAACCCTAAGCCCTCCGGGGCATTTTTATTTGACTAATTTTTCTTCCAGAGTAGAGTAGGTTTTGAATGAAACTGCTTGATCCTAAGGGATTTACTTTCCCCGAACTTCAAGCTGCGCACGCTAAAAAATTTCCGAACAGGTTATCTCTCCAAGAAGTTCGTCACAGGCTTTATGATCTCGGTAATAGCTTAAAAAGAATTCGCATCCCCAAACCTCGTCGAATCCGACTTGGTAAGCGAATGATTGACGCTACTGCAGAAGAAGTGATTGCATGGGGCATGGTTGATGTGATTGAGGTGGGGGTCGAAGTTGCGAGAATTTTTGACTTCCGGCTAGGTGATGAAATCGCCAAGCATTTTCCAAACGAGTGTGGTTATTGCAGAAAACCCACCTGCATATGTCACACTCTCAAAGAAAAGCCGTCCATCCGCTACATCTTGGATTTTCCTCCAACGTGGGCGAGTCAGAAAGGTTTGGGGGATTTTCAGAACATGCTCTGGCAAATTTATCCAAAGCCCAAGACAAGGGAAGGGCTTCTGGCTCTGACCTTGCACTTGTCGGAAGAAATTCCGGAACTTCTTCGGGAGTTGGATACAGATGCTCCCGATGTCTCTAAGGTCATACTGGAGACGACGGATGTCGTTGAAAAACCTCTGGACATTGCATCTCTTTTAGAAATTTTTCTCGCGCCTTTCATCGCGAGGAGATACAATTGCGCAGCTTAGGGCCTAACGGCCTATTTTTTATATCTAAATAAACTGGGGACAACTTTTTTGACTAAAAAATTAGGTGTGGTTAAATATCTCGCTATGTGCTCTAGCAGTTCTTTAATTTGAAGCGAATGCTTCGGAGAGCTTCTTGGGACTATTCCTACCAAAAAAACCCACCCATGAAATTAATCATCCCCGGAGTCCCTGCATTCATTGGAGCAACGGACGCAGGTCAGCGCTACTTGCAAGATTTGCCGATCGGATCGGACTTGGTGCAAGCTTGCTTCTTACTTGCTGTGTTATTTCTGATAATGGTGCTCGCTTCTGGTTCTACGCGTCGGACTTGGTAAACAGGTTTTGATGCGATTTTTTTTACCAATTTTTCACATGCTATTATTGTTTTATGAAAATATACGTTGGTTGTGCATTAACTCGAGCGACAGAAGAATATAGACAAGGCATTGCAAAATTTAAAGAAATGCTTCGTTCAAAAAATTACGAAGTTATAGATTTTATCTGGGTAAAACTAAAAGATCCTCGTGATGTGACTCCTCAAAAAGTATATGAGTGGGATATTGAAGACTGTGTAGCAAACTGCGATTTGATGGTTGCAATTTGTGATGAACCCTCTATTGGTCTTGGTTATGAAATTGGAACTGCGGTAGAAAAACTAGGAAAACCAGTTTTAGCTTTAATTAAAAAGGGAATACCACTTACAAGACTCATTGAAGGAATAAAACATCCAAAATTTTCATATCGTGAATATGAAAATTTTGGAGACGCCCTAGAACTTGTTGAAGAAAAAATAAAAAATATTTAGATAGCTTTTATATTAAAAAATAAAGACTAGTGAGCACGACCGGTGCGAACTCGAGGAAAATTTCAGCAGAAATTTATCCGCACTTTATTTTTTAATATAAAAGCTAAGATTTAAGAACTTTATATTTAAATAAAAGTGTTCCGGCCTCAGAAATTTTTTCAGAAGATATTAGCTCAAGTTTTGTATTTAAATTTTCATTAAAAATCGAAATTCCTTGACCAAAAATTACGGGCTCAACTGTAAGATATATTTCATCAACGACTCCCGCTTTCAAAAATTGTGTATAAATTGATGATCCTCCGCAAATTGCGATTTCATTAAAACCTCTTTTTTCTAAACCAGTGATTAATTCTTTTGGGGGGAGCGATGTTGATTCTGTTCCTTCAAATTTTTCGCTTCGTGAATAAATAATATTTAGTCTATCTTTTAATGGCCTATTAAATGTTTTGTAAGTAGAAGAACCCATGACAATAACGCCAGCTTTTTTGGTGGCCTCAGAAAAAAACTTTTTATCTTCCTTGCTTGTCCAATCAGTTGAAACTTGATCTTTGGATTTTGCAATAAATCCATCGGCTGTAACCGCTGCGATAATAAAAACTTTTGACATATTATTTTCCGGTGCTTCCAAATCCTCCGTTTCCACGACTTGTTTCTGATAAATTTTCAACTTCTTCTATTTCTGCATGCTCGACTGGTTGTATAAGCATTTGAATGACTTTGTGGCCTTCTTCTATTGTATAAGCTGTGTCTGTTGTATTTATAAAACAAGCATGAACCTCTCCTCTGTATCCTGCATCGATTACCCCTCCAAAACTTTTGAGACCGTGTTTGCAGGAAAGGCCACTTTTTTCCCACATTAATCCAACAAATCCATGAGGAATTTCGAGTGAAATTCCTAGAGGCATCATTTTTCTTTCGCCCGGGAGTATTTCTATTGTTTCTGGAGCAAATAAATCAAAACCTGCATCTCCCTCGTGTGCGTAGTGGGGAAGTTTTACATTAGATCTTAATCTTTTAATTTTTAACCTCATTGCTCGGACTTATAGATTTTTCATTTTTTAATTCCCTGATTTTTCCTTCAGAAACATATTTGAGTTCTTCAGAGTCCCGTTTCTTTTTTTCTTCTTTGTTTTTTATGAATCCCTCAACAATATCTTTCATATGGTATCGGCTTTTTTCAATTTCAATTTCTTCTTCAAGTTTTTCAAAAACAATCTGACAGAATCGCTCCCCAGGGTAGAGTTTCACCACTTGAGAAGAGGTATTGTTTCTTATTGGAATCACAAGCTGACCTTCCCAGCCGGCATCTACAATTCCTGTAAGATCAACTGAAAGCCCTTTTCTGTTTGTTGATGAACGGGGATAGAGAACTGCCATTACATCACTTGGCAGTTTTACACTTTCTAAAGTTGACGCCAAAACATATTCTCCAGGGAGGAGTTCAAAAAATTGTCCTTGCTCGAGTTCAATTACATCAAAATAATCAGGTTTTGATTTATCAAGATGATCTATATATAAAGCTTCTCTTCCTCTGTCTGTAAGGTGCCATGATTTTGGAAGAAGAAATGTATATCCAAGACGCATATCAATTGCATGCATCTGCACCTGGAATTCATCTAGCGAAGGTTTAAAACCAATTTCTCCTTTTTCGACTCTTTCTAGTATTTGTTTTTTTGTAAGGATGGACATTCAACCAGCACTAAATTTACTTTAAACAAATAGTGAAAATTTAGTGCTGGTTAAAGAATACCAAAAATTCTCCTTTGACACGAGGTATTAGGGGGGGGTTAGCATTAACTGGCTTAGAAATCAAAAAAGTAAATAAAAATAACATGCCAGATAAATCAATTGGTTTAGAACAACCACAAAATCTTGAAATTAGACAAAAAGTTGTTGATAGATTAGAGAGTATAGAGTTAAGTAACGAATGGAGCAGGATAGATAACCTACCAGATCTTTTTACTGGAAGTGAGTGGCAGGCAGGTGGATGGGGTAGAATTATTAACGGCAAAAAAGTTTTTATTATCTTATCTCATGAAAATGCTCATCACACTGAGTGGAGATTGTTTGTAAACGGTGTTTTTGTTAAAAACCTCGATAATATTGTTCAGCAGATGGGATCAGCACAAAATGCGATGAGATTAGTCGATCATGAGCTATCGACTAATTAAAAGTAAGGTTAACTTTACGGGGTGTTTACTTTCGTTTCTGAGAATTAACTTTTTCGTTCCAAGTTACAATTTTCACCCCTGTTATTGCTTCGAGTGGTTTATACTGTGACTCTATATTTTTGATAATTTCTTCCACAAGTTTTTTGTCTTTTTTTTCTGCGCGGTCAAAAGAATTTTTTGGCAATTTTAAAACAATCTTCGGGTGATTATTTTTTCTTTTCAAAAGTTCTTTTACTGCCTCGTATTGATTTTGGTATACATGGGCGTTTGAAATTGAGTGGCTGTAGACTCCTGGCCTATATCCGAGCTTTTGAGCAATAATACATTGTAATAGTGCAAAACCAGAGACATCTGCCGGAGTTCCTAGATAAAAATCGTTGGAGCGCATAATAAGGTGGAGATTTAGTCTGCCTCCAATAATATTTACAACAAAAGAAAATGGACAGGGGACATTTGCCTTTTTTATTGTAGAAAGTCCGTCAGCTCCCGGATCCCAAGCAATAACAACTCCATGTCGTGATAGAGGTTCTTTCTTTAGTAGATCAATTAAAAGTTTGAGTTGATCACGTCCAAAATGTTTTCGCCAGCGATATCCGTAGGCAACAGTTACAACATCATTTGGGTTTGTAAATACATCCCAGATTTTTGTGTAGTCTCTTAAGAAGTCGTCTGGTTTTCTGCTACCCGCAATAAACCAAATTTGTTCAGCAACGAAAAGTTTTATGGGAGCTTTTCGCAAAGTCAAAAGAGGGAAGCCATCTTTTTCTATGTCGTGGGTAAAATGAATACCCGGAAGAGAACATGTCTCTACTTTTTGAAGTCCTGAAGTTTCTTTAATTCCCTTTGTAAAAATTTTGCGGAGAATTTGTTGATAGGTTTGGTCAAACTTTGTCATGAATGTATTATAGAGCCCATGAGTAATGATTCAAATTATTACAACGAAAATACTAGATATCCATACATTCCTCCCGAAAGGTCAATAGTGCTTGTGTCTGAGGACAATCCATATATGCAAATGGCTTTGGAAGAAAAGAATAAAAGCAATGATCAATTGTATGCAACAGGGGCTGTGGCGGTGAAAGACGGTGTTGTTATAGGCAGAAATCATAATAAGTCTGGTTATAACTGGAGTTTTTTAATAAATATTCATATGAAGGGGTTTTGTCCCAGACGTTGGTTTAAGGCAAAAACAGGAACTAAATATTGGATGTGCCCGGGATGCGCAACCTATAAAGATCATGCTGAAAGCAGGCTTGTAAGAGAGTTTGAGAGAGCTGGAAAGATTGGAGAGCTTTCCGGCTCTGACCTTTATCTTGCTGGTCACTGGTGGTGTTGCAAGCCGTGTTGGGATAATATGATTCGTGCGGGTATTAAAAATGTTTTTCTTATGCAAGGCGCAAAAGAAAAATTTGATAAAAGAAGCTGGTAAAAATATGATTATTTTAAATCCACAATTTGATGGAGAATGGGAAGATCCTGAAGAAGATGGTGAATCCATGATGACTCTTGCAGAAATGGATGAATTTTTAAGTAAGACAAAGGATGATATTGATGATCAGATTATTTTTATACTCTCAGAAGTTAAATCTTTAGATGCCGATTCTTTAGATGTGATTCAAAATATTATTGATAGTAAGGGTTATGATTCAGATGATATAGTTGATCGCCTTCAAGATTATTACGATGTTTTTGGTGTGGTTGATCCTAATTCTTTAGAAAGTACTATTTCTGGCAAATTATTTGGAAAATTTGCTTCAAAATTTAATGTCTCTAAAGTAGAGGCTGAAGCATTAAGTTTAAATATGGCTGGACTTTTAGATGTGCTTAGTCAGGATGAATAAAAATATGATCTAAATATAAACTAACTAAATACTTATCAGATTATATTCATTAACATGAAAGATAAACAAATTGCTAATTTAATAAAACAAGAAAGTGCTCGCCAGAAAAAGGTAATAAATCTTATTCCTTCCGAAAACTATTGTTCCAAGGATGTTTTTACTGCTCTGGGTTCGGTTTTAGATAACAAATATTCCGAAGGATACCCCCACGCAAGGTATTACGGAGGAAACGAAGTAATTGATGAGGTAGAAATTCTTGCTCAAAATAGGGCTAGAAAAGCTTTTAAACTTTCTGAAGACAAGTGGCATGTAAATGTTCAACCTCACTCGGGATCTCCTGCAAATTTGGCTGTGTATTTAGGGCTTGTTCCACTAGGTGGAAAAATTATGGGAATGACATTAACCGCGGGAGGCCACTTAACTCACGGACAAAAAGTGTCTCTTACTGGAAAAGCTTGGCAGCAGGTAGGGTATGGGGTTGATCCAAAAACTGAAATGCTCGATTATACGGTTCTTAAAGAGCTGGCTCTTAAAGAAAAACCAAATATTATTGTTGCAGGATTTACTGCCTATCCTAGAATGATTGATTTCAAAAAATTCAGGGAAATTGCAGATGCAAGTGGGGCAATTCTAATGGTGGACATGTCTCATTTTGCGGGATTAGTTGCTGGTGGAGTTTATAATTCTCCGTTTGAATATGCTGATGTCGTTACAACTACTACACACAAAACTCTCAGAGGTCCAAGGAGTGCAATGATTTTTGCAAAAAAAGATGAAAGGGAGTTTCATAAAAAAATTGATAAAGCGGTTTTTCCCGGGCTTCAGGGAGGACCTCACAGCGGGCAGATTGCGGCTGTTGCTGTCACCTTAAATGAAGCTTCTACTCCGGCATTTAAAAAATATGCAAAACAAGTTGTAAAAAATGCGGCGGCTTTGGCAAAAAGGTTAACGGAACTTGGCTGGAGAGTTATTTCGGGGGGAACAGATTCTCACTTGGTGCTTGTTGATACTTGGATGGGTGGCAAGGGAATTCCAGGTAAGGATGCGGAAGCAAAACTTGAGAAGGCAGGAATAATCTGTAACAAAAATACAATTCCAGGAGAAACAAGATCACCTTTTGATCCATCGGGAATTAGATTAGGAAGTCCAGCCGAAACAACTCGAGGCAAGAAAGAGAAGGATTTTGAGAAGATCGCAGAGAAGATTGACCGGGTTTTAAGGGGGAAGAAATAGTTTATAATTAGAGTATTAGAAGTTAAATAAATATTATGGAAGAAAAGCTAGATCCAAAAATAGAGATTGATTTTGATAAAGGTGAAGTGCCAGAAGATTTTCAACTAAATCCTGATGGTTCAGATCAAAATGATCAAAAAAATACAAATGGAGCAGAAGCTGAACAGTATCTGAAAGAATTGGAAGAAGGTCTGAGTAAGGCTGCCTAATGCAAAAAGGTAAGTTTATAGTTATTGAAGGTGGCGAGGGCTCAGGAAAGAGCACGATGATTAAGGAAGTGGAGAAGGTGTTTGGTGATAAAGTTTTGGTTACCAGAGAACCCGGAGGATCGCCATTTGCGGAAGAAATTCGTTACCTGATGCGTAACCATCCACTTTCAGGAGATGCGGACGCAAATACTCAGTTTGGACTTATTTGGGCGTCTCGCGCTTCACATCTTAAAGACACAGTAAGACCTGCTTTAAATTCAGGAAAAAATGTTTTGTCAGACAGGTTCGATTCTTCAACATGGGCGTATCAAATTTGTGGCCAAGACGGAGGTCATCTCAAAGAAATTTTTTCTCAAATACAAAAATTGTTTGTAGGAAATACAAAACCTGATCTTTATGTTTTTTTGGACGTTGATCCTGAGACAGGAATGAAAAGAAAAGTTTTGGCAAAAAATGAAGAGGAACCAAATCATTTTGACAAACAGACTTTGGAATTTCATAATCGGGTTCGTGAAGGGTATTTAGAATTTTTTAAAACCGTTCCCTCGGTAATTATTGATGCTAACGCACCTCTTGAAGAAGTGAAGAAAAATTTTATTGAAGTTTTTAAGAAATCATTAGAGTGATGAAAGATGAATTAATAAAACACATTAGTAAAGTTGCTGGAGTGGATGCTTCTACGGTCATTGTTGAGTATCCATCTGATTTGTCGCACGGGGACTATACAACTAATATTGCTTTTATGATTTCTAAGGATCTCAAAAAAAATCCTAAAGAAGTCGCTTCTGAAATTGTAGAAAAATTAAATTTAGAAAATATTGAAAATGTTGAAACGATTGAGGTTGCCGGAGCGGGATTTATAAACTTTTTCTTGAAAAAAGAATTTTTTGTGCAGTCAGGTGCCGAAATTATCCGCTTGGCGGATAATTTCGGCACAAACAACACACTAAAAAACAAAGTTGTTTTGTTTGAATATACCGACCCTAATCCTTTTAAGCCTTTTCATATAGGTCATTTAATGGCCAATACTATCGGAGAGGTCTTATCTCGTTTGGCTGATTTCCAAGGAGCTAATGTTAAAAGGATTTGTTATGGAGGTGATGTTGGACTTCATGTTGCTAAAACCATCTGGGGAATGCAAAAATCTCGAGCAGGATTTCCTCAAGATGGTGACAATCTGTCAGATAAAACAAAATTCTTGGGGGATTCTTATGTATCTGGAAATACTGCGTATGAAAATGATGAAACATCTCAGAAAGAAATAAAAGAAATAAACAAAAAAGTTTTTGATATTTATAACGGCAAGGAAGTTGATCAGGAAATAAAGATTTATTATGACAAAGGAAGAAGTTGGTCGCTAGAACATTTTGAGGAGATATATAAAAAACTTGGAACTAAATTTGATCAATATTTATTTGAAAGTGAAACCTTAAAAATAGGAACAGACATTGTTTTAAAAAATAAAGATAAAATTTTTGAAGAAAGTGATGGTGCAGTTGTGTTTAAAGGAGAAAAATATAATCTTCATACTCGTGTGTTTTTGACGAGTGAAGGTTTGCCAACATACGAGACAAAGGAAATTGGTTTGTTTTACAAAAAGTCAGAAATTTTTTCGCCATACGATTTTTCTTTTGTTGTTACTGCTAACGAACAAAATGATTATTTCAAAGTTTTAAAAAAAGTTTTTTCTATTCTAGAACCTGAATTAGCAGATAAATTTAATCATATATCCCACGGACTTTTGCGATTTAAAGAAGGGAAGATGTCTTCGAGAAAAGGAAATGTTATTACAGGAGAGTCTTTAATAGAAGAAATGGAGGAACTAGCTTTACAAAAAGTAAGTGAAAGAGATATTTCTGATGAAGAAAAAAAGAAAGTTTCAGAAGCAGTGTCAGTATCAGCTATCAAGTACTCAATTCTTAAACAGTCTCCTGGAAAAGATATTATTTTTGATCAAGAAAAATCTTTATCTTTTGATGGGGATTCTGGACCATATTTACAATATTCATATGTTAGGTCTGGAGCAATACTAAATAAAGCCAAACAAGAAGGGGTTGAATTGTCTTTTGTTATGCCAGAGATTTGGAAACTTACAGATCTTGAAAAAAATATACATCGATTTCCTGATATAGTTTTTCGCGCATGGGAAGAAAAGTCACCCCAAATATTGTCTGAATTCCTTATAAATCTATGTGGATTGTTTAATTCTTTCTATGCATCAGGTCAGATTGTTGATAAAAAAGATACAAATTCTGGTTATAAAGTATTAATAACAAGTGCTTTTAGGCAGGTGCTAAAAAACGGTCTTAAGATTATGGCTATACAAGCGCCAGATCGAATGTAACTTTACTGATTTTTTAGAGGTTCTATAATGGATTACATATTTATTAACTTAAGCCCGTTTGGGTAAATTGAATCACATGTGTAAAAACAATCATGGAGGGTGCTGTCACTCACATAAAGAAATAGCCATTCTTTTGCTTCGTTTGGCAGTTGGTTTTGTATTTTTGGCTCATGGTTTGGATAAGTTGGGTGATATGGAAAAAACCATTGGTTTTTTTGCGTCAGTAGGCATTCCTGCTTTTCTAGCTTACGTTGTTGCTTGGGTAGAAACATTAGGTGGAATCGCTTTAATTATTGGAATATTTACTAGGCATGCTTCAAGACTTTTAGCTTTGGTTATGGTTGTAGCTATTGCATTGGTAAAATCAAAAATGGGAATTAGATCAGCTGAGATTGATCTTGTTCTTCTTGCTTCAACTATACTTTTGGCGACATTTGGATCCGGATCACTTTCAATTTCTAGATTTTGTAAGTGTCACAAGTTGGGGGGAGGTGAGTGTAAGGTGTGTAAGTTTATGGGTTGTAGCAGTTGTGAAAAATCTGCTTCAGAGAAATGTTCTGATGGATGTTGTGGAGAAGGTAAAGATTGTGGAACTTGCGAAGTAAAGTAGGAGTTTTTGAAAGCCGGGTCGGCTGAGGCCGACCCGGCTTTTCTTTTTGTATCTTTTGCCTATAATCATTGCCATGAATGAATATACGATTTTATTGCTTTATAAATATACCAAGGTAGAAAACCCAGAAAATTTTAAAAACTGGATGCGGGTTTTGTGTGAGAAATTAAATCTTAAGGGCCGTATCATCATAGCTAAAGAGGGTATCAATGTAACTCTTGAGGGAAAGACAGAGGATACAAAAGAATACATAGAAAAGCTAAAAAAATGTGGAGTAAAAAATCCTGAATTCGGCGACTTTTCTGATGTTCATGTAAAGACAAGTAAGGGTACAGGAAATGCTTTTCCTCGACTTTCAGTAAAAGTAAGAAACGAAATTGTTTCACTTCATCTTGGTGAAGAAGATTTTAGTCCAACAGAAATAACTGGTAGTTATTTAAAACCCGAGGAGTTGAAAAAGTGGTATGAAGAGAATAAAGATTTTGTAATTGTTGATATGAGAAATGATTACGAATTTAAAGTGGGTCATTTTAAAAATTCTATAAATCCACAATTTGAAAATTTTCGTGATCTGCCAAAAAAATTAAATGAATTTGAAGATATAAAAGAGAAAACGGTTGTTACGGTATGTACTGGTGGGGTTAGGTGTGAAAAAGCATCAGGGTATTTAAAGAAAAAAGGTTTTAAAAATGTTTATCAGCTTCATGGTGGTATGCACACATATATGGAGGAGTTTCCAGGAGAAGATTTTTTGGGAGCCTTGTATACATTTGATAACAGGGTGGTTATGGATTTTGGTGGAAATAGGGAGATTGTTGGAAGGTGTGATATGTGTAATGCTCCATCGGAGAGGTATGTTAATTGTTCAAACTTAATGTGTCACAAACATTTTATTTGTTGCGAAAACTGTATTCCAAAAGACAAACCAATTTTTTGTTCTGATAGCTGTAAAGAAAAAGTTAAGATATAAAAAATCACTAAATTTTATTGGTATAAAAAGGTTGTGCCGGCGGGACTCGTGGAGTCCCGCCGGCGGGTTAAGTTGTGTCGTTGGTGTCTCTACTGAGGCCGCGGGATGTGCTGTCCCGAGGACATGTAGTCCGGGACCAAATAGCCCATGGAATCGTAGTGGTAGGTGGTCGGGACCGGACGATACCGGTCTTGAGCACCCCACCGGTTTTCCCCTTGGGGATAACCGTCACGACGCCCTCCGAGAAGGCGAGCATCGTGTTCAAACCGAAGGAAGGGGTTGGTCCCTCCGCGGTCGAACTCTTGGGTGATTTCCACCACCCGCTGTCCGTGGCGGACGCGGATGGTGGTGGTCTCGCGGACGACGCGGGGACGGGTGGCACAGGCGCACTGCAAAGCAGCCAGCACAACGACGAGGAGCAGGCGATAGGTATTCATCGGCTAATATTATACCATATTTAAATAAAAAAGCAAGAGACCACTTAAAAACACTCTTTTTGAAGTACAGAAAATTTCTACTGAAATTTTCTTCCCTATCGCGCCGTCGCGCTCAAGAGTCTTCCAAAAGAGTGTTTTCTCGTTTGAGAAAGTGAATACCAAAACACAGATTTATTAACACTAAAATTCCTATCTAATTTTTTATTTTGTAATACAATTTATGTATGTCTATAGAAATTGAAGGTGAAGGTCATCGCCAAGATATTCGCACTTTTGCTTTGGAAGATAAAGGAGGATTTATAATAAAACTCTTTGGCAAGCTTGGTGTGTCTCGCGACCGAGTAAATTTTGCTATAACAATTTGTTCATCTATATTTTTTTTGGCTTCAATAATAATTTTTTATATTTATGTCTTCTAGACTAAGAAAGGTTAAAAATTCTGTGCATCATTTTGTAAAAAAAGTAGAAAAGAAAATAGGATTTACCCTCATAGAACTAATGATGGTTATTTCAATTATTGCACTTCTTTCAAGTGTTGTTTCAGCTTCTGTTGCAACTAATAGAAAAAAAGCCAACGATGCAAAAACAAAACAAGAGGTTAGACAAGTACAGCTTGCTCTTGAAACATACAATGATGAACACGGAGGTTATCCAACTTGTGAGGGTGGTTCATCTGTTTGTTGTATTGGTGCAGACGATTGCGAGGTTTCAGGTGTAAAACCAGGAACAAAAATTTCAGGACTAGGTATTTCTTTTCCAGAAGGACATTTTCCTACAATTACTAATGACGATGGAATAAGTTCAAGTGGAATTGCTTATTACACTTGCACACAAACTTATACCAGCAATTCAAATCCAGACGTTGCGGTATGTAATCCTGCTCAAACAAGCATTACTTATCCAGTTTATTATCCACCAACAAATACAGGTAATACCGAAGATGACGATATAGATGATGATGGAAAAAAGAATAACGCAGATAACTGTCCTACAAATTACAATCCAAACCAAGAAAATAGTGATGGTGATACAAAAGGGGATGTCTGCGATTCTTGTCCAACAGATGCTACAGACACATGTAATAATCCAGTGGATACAGACGGTGATGGTGTACCTGATTCAACAGATAATTGTCCTTCAGTTTCTAATCCAAAAGTAGATGGTGTTCAACCTGATTCTGATGGAGATGGAATTGGTGATGCTTGTGACATAACAATTCCTTGTCCTATTGACGGACAACCTAGTGGTAGGCCGGAGTGTGACGATAGAGACGGTGATGGTGTAAATAATGTTGGAACAGGAACTCTTGATAATTGTCCTGATACAGCAAATGCTAATCAAGCAGATTGGAATAATAATGGCGTTGGTGATGTTTGTGATGATTATGATGGTGATAGTTGGTATGACTCAAGTGATAATTGTAGTGAGATTTATAACCCACAACAAGAAGATTCTGATCATGATGGTTTAGGTAATGCCTGTGATTCTGATAACAACGGATACTGTCATGGAACACCATCCGATTACTACAACTGCTCTAATCAGGCTGAATCTTCTTGCAATAGTAATTGCGTTTGGAGCTCTGGAGGTTCTGGCTGCACGATTGGTGCTGTGAATTGTAATGTTGATGATAGGCAAACTTGTGAGGATAGGGGAGGTATTGTTGGAGTGTGTTATTGGAGTAACGATTATTGTTACACTAATATTAATGCATGTTCTTCATACGATTATAATTCATGTCCAAGTGTAACTGGTTGCGAATGGTATTCAAATCAAGGTTCTTGTAGTTACGGTGGTCCAGAATGTTCTTCCAAAGCTGATAGAGGAAGCTGTGAAAATTTAGGTTGCTCCTGGTATTCTTACTAACTTTTTCTTATTTCAAAAGGTGCTAGTATAATTGCACTATGAGTGAAGACAGAAAGAATCCTGCCGTAGAACGAGAGGAGAAAATATTAAATTTTTGGAAAGAAAACAAAATTTTTGAGAAGACCTTAGGCAAAAACTCTCCTAAGGGTGAATTTGTGTTTTATGAAGGTCCACCAACGGCAAATGGAAAGCCAGGAATTCATCATCTTGAGGCAAGAGCTTTTAAGGATGTTATACCTCGCTATAAAACTATGCGAGGATTTCATGTGCGCAGAAAAGCAGGATGGGATACACATGGTCTTCCGGTTGAACTTCAAGTAGAAAAAAGTTTGGGATTAACCTCCAAAAAAGAAATTGAAAATTATGGGGTTATAAATTTTAATAAAAAATGTAAAGAAAGTGTTTTAGAACATATTGATGAATTCTATCGTTTTACAGACAGAATGGGGTATTGGGTTGATCAAAGTGATGCCTATTTTACTTTTGATAATTCATATATTGAATCTGTTTGGAATATTGTAAAAACTGTTTCCGATAAAGGTCTTTTATATAAAGACTATAAAGTTTTACCTTGGTGTCCAAGGTGTGGAACAGCTCTTTCTTCTCATGAACTTGCTCAGGGATATAAAGATGTAAAAGATTTATCTGTATACGCAAAGTTTAAAGTTGTTGGAGAAGAAAACACTTATCTCGTTGCGTGGACAACAACACCTTGGACACTTCCGGGGAATGTTGCACTTGCTGTGGGTAAAGATATTGGTTATGTAAAAATTAAAAAAGAAACAGAAATTTTAATTCTTGCAAAATCTCGTCTTGGTGTTGTTGAAGGTGAATATGAAGTAATCGAAGAAATGAAGGGTGAAAAACTTACTGGTTTTTCTTACGAACCACTTTATCCGTTTCTAAAAGATTCAGTATCAGGCGAAGAAAAAAATAAATTAACACATGCTTTTAAGGTATATTCTGCAGATTTTGTTACCACAGAGGATGGAACAGGGATTGTTCATACTGCTGTTATGTATGGAGCTGATGATTTTATGCTTGGAACAAAAGTGGGACTTCCAAAATATCATTTAGTAAAGGATGACGGACACTTTAAAGAAGAGTGTGGTTTTTTGGCAAATAAATTTGTTAAAGATGAAGAAACTGCTGTTGAGATTATAAAAGATTTAGCTCATCGAGGCCTTTTATTTAAAAAAGAAAAGTATGAGCACTCTTACCCTCATTGCTGGAGGTGTGATACTCCGCTTATTTATTTTGCGCGCGATTCTTGGTATATAGCGATGTCAAAACTTAGAGATGAATTGCTAGAGGAGAATAAAAAAATACATTGGGAGCCGGACTACATTAAAGAAGGTAGGTTTGGTGAATGGTTGAAGGATATAAAAGATTGGGCAATTTCACGGGAGCGATATTGGGGAACACCTTTGCCTATTTGGGAAAGTGAAGATAAATCTGAAAGGATTGTTGTTGATTCACTGGATACTTTAAAGAAATTTTCAAAAAAATCTGGCAATCAATATTTTTTGATGCGTCATGGAGAAGCAACACATAACGTAAAAGGTGTTCTTAGTTCTGATGTAGAAGAAAAACATCATTTAACATCTCTCGGTAGAAAAACAGTCGAAGAGACTGCACAACTTTTGAAGGATAAAAAAATAGATTTAATATTTTATTCTCCTCTTACAAGAACAACAGAAACTGCAGAAATTGTTAAAAATGTATTAAATATTGAAGCTAGTGTTGATACAAGAATCAGAGAAGAAGATTTTGGGGATCTTTCTGGAAAACCTTGGGAAAGTTTTTTGGCATTTTATCCGACTTTTGGTGATAGGGTTTCTAAAAAATATGACGGTGCTGAAACTCTTCTTGAAGTAAGAAAGAGAGTTGGTGATTTTCTTTACGAATTAGAGTTAAAATTTTCTGGAAAAAATATTCTCATTGTTACTCATGACGGTCCGGCAAAATTGATGAAGTGTGTTGCACAAGGTGCTTTAGATAATGAGATTGAAGGAATTTATAAACCCGGAACAGTTTTTATAAATACTGGAACGATTGAAAAACTTGATTTCATTCCTCTCCCTCATGATGAAGAATATAGGTTAGATGTTCATAAACCATATATTGATGAAATTGTTCTTCAAAAATACGGCAAAGAATATAGGAGAGTAAAAGAGGTAATGGATGTGTGGTTTGACTCAGGGGCAATGCCTTTTGCACAGGATCATTATCCTTTTGAAAATAAAACTTTCATAGATTCAGGTGGTGGCTATCCAGCACAGTATATTTCTGAAGCAATAGATCAAACTAGAGGTTGGTTTTATACACTCCATGCAATTGGGGTTTTGTTAGGAAAGGGTAGAGCGTATGAAAATGTTATTTGTCTTGGACTTGTCATGGATAAAGATGGAAAGAAGATGAGTAAATCAAAAGGAAACATCATCAATCCTTTTGATATGATGGAAAAATATGGTGCCGACACTCTGCGTCTTTGGATGTATTCAATAAATCAGCCGGGTGAGAGTAAAAATTTTGACGAAAAAACAGTTGATGATGTTGTAAAGAAAATATTTAACCCACTTTCTAATGTTTATGCATTTTACGAATTATACAGAGATAGGGAATTAGAGAAAAAAAATATTTTTGATAGCAATAATATACTAGATCGTTGGATTATGGTGCGCCTGAACGACATGATTTTAGAGGGATCAAAATATTTGGAAAGCTATAAAATACTAGAACCAGTTAGAATGTTACGTGATTTTATTGAAGACCTGTCTACTTGGTATTTGCGACGCTCTCGTGACCGTATCAAAGATGGAAGTATAGAAGCAAAAACCACTCTTTATTTTATTTTGAAAACAATATCAAAATATTTAGCACCTTTCGCACCTTTTTATGCAGAATATTTGTATCAACAGCTTAAAAATGAAAATGATAGAGAAAGTGTTCATTTAGAAAGTTGGCCAGAGTTAAATAAAAATATAAATTATTTTATTTCAAAAATATTTAAAACAGATAAAAAAGTATTGTCTGATATGTCTGCTGTAAGACATTTGGTGTCGGTTGCTCTTGAGGCGAGACAAAAAGCTAATATAAAAGTAAGACAACCTCTTCAGAGTATTACTGTAAAAGAGCTTAATTTATCTCCTGAATATATTGATGTCATAAAAGATGAGGTAAATATAAAGAGTGTAATAAAAAATGAAAATATAGAAAAAGATATTATTTTGGACACCAATATTTCTGATTCTCTTAGAGAAGAGGGTTTTGTAAATGAAATTATTAGATCTATTCAAGATCTTCGTAAGCAAAAAGGTCTTTCTCCGCATGATCTTGTGTCGTTGTCAGTATCTTGTTCTGAAAAAATAAAAAATATTATCGAAAAAAATATTGATAATATTAAATCAGTTACAGGAATTTCTAGTATGTTATTCCAAGAAAATTCTGGTTTTGAAGTAGTTATTGATGGTGAAAAAGTATTGTTAAGTTTGATCTAAAAACATGGCTTATGAAAAATATGCCACAGAAGCTTTTTTAATAGGGGAAAGAAATATTGGTGAATCTGATCGCACCCTAAAATTTTTTACTAAAAATTTTGGCCGGATTGTTGTGGTGGCTAAGGGAATAAGAAAATTGTCTTCAAAGTTAAAATCTCATATTGATTTTTGTTTTCCCCTCAAAGTTACTTTAGTAAAAGGCAAAGAGGTGTGGCGACTGGTTGATGCTTCCCATAATACGTCAAAGACTTTAGATTCTTACAGCAAAAGACATTTTATGAAGACGATTGGGCTTTTGGTTCGCCTTATTCATGGAGAAGGAGAAAATAATCAGTTATTTTTGGTGCTTAAAGAATACTTTATTTTTTTGTCAGATAATCATGATCAAGAGTTACTTAGTGGGGCTGAATTGTTGGTCGCACTGTTTATTTTGGAGTATCTTGGTTATGGTAATAATGAATATAAAAATATAACCAAAGATTTTAGTATCCAAAATGTTAAGAAGTGTTTTGATGAGCGCAAAAATATTTCATCAATCGTAAATAGGGTTCTTCTTCATACCCATTTGTAGTCTTTTGGATATTTATAACAACACGATATAATTTACTGTGCATATTTATGTCTGAAAATAAAGAAAGTCGGATAGATCGTCTCAAAAAAATCCTATACTCAAGAGGAACTTCTCTAGAGAGGGAGCATGTTATTGATCTTCACCAGCATGAAAAAAATGTTTCTGAAAAATGGGAGGAAGAGAATCCTGCTCCAACAGCTGACGCTCTTATTGATGAGTCTTTTTATCAAGATGATGTCTCAAAAACCTCATTTTTTAAGAAAATTTTAATTGGCTCTCTGGTATTTTTTGTTTTGTCTGCTGTTTTTGCCTTTTTTGTAGTATTTAAAGGTTCTAATGTTGTTTCACCTAATAATATTGGGGTTGTAGTTATTGCACCGCCAAAAATTCCATCTGGAGAGGAGGCATCATTTGATATTGAAGTAACAAATAACAATGATATTCCAATAGAAATTGTTGATGTGATTATGTCGTATCCTAAAGGAACCAAGAGTTCTGATAGAGATAGATCTGATTTGCCCAGAGATAGAATTTCTTTTGGAACTATTGAACCAAAAGAAACTATAAGAAGAACTGCAAAAGCCATTCTTTATGGTGAGGAGGGTAGTTTACAAAAAATAGGTGTTGATTTGGAATATCATGTTCCAGATTCAAATACTGTTTTCACAAAAGAAGGTTCATATAATTTAGCTATAGGAACATCAGCCCTTTCTCTTTCTTTAAGTGGTGTGAAAGAAATTACTTCAGGTCAAGAAATAAAACTTATTTTGACTATCACATCCAATTCACCCGAGGTTGTTAAGGGGGCATTGTTAAAGGCGGAATTTCCTTTTGGTTTTAGTGTTGGTAGTGCTTCACCCCTTCCTTTAGAAGGAAAAACTGTTTGGAATCTTGGTGATATAGAACCAAACGCTACTCGTACTATTACTATAAAAGGTAAGGTGGTGGGAGAAACAAAGGATGTAAGATATTTTAAATTTACTCTAGGAACCGCTTCAAAGAAAGCGCCAGAGAGTATTGATGCTGTAATAGCTTCTGCGTCTCAAGAGCTTACAGTTCAAAAACCTTTTATTGGTCTAGGAATATCTTTTGATAGACAAGATGATAATCTGTTTCGTTTGAAAACCGGAGACGAGATTAGTGTTGAAATTGATTGGCAAAACAACTTAAGTGTTCCGGTTGATGATGTTGAGATTGAAGCGACTATTTCTGGTGGAATTGTAAATAAAAAGACAATAAAACCTTCGATGGGAGTTGAAAAAACTAACGAAGGAAAAATTATTTGGAATAAATTTGAAGTTGATAAATTAGAAAGACTTAATCCTGGGGCAAGTGGTGTTGTAGATTTTACTTTCTCAACATTTGATTTAGATGCGAAGGAAATTGCTTCTCTTAAAAATCAAGAAGCGGTTGTTACTGTAAATGTTAAGGGACGAAGAGTTTCAGAGGAAGATGTTCCTGAGGAGATTATTTCTAGTGTTAGTAAGAAAGTAAAGCTTGAAACTAATTTAACACTTAATTCAAGTTTATTGCATGGTTCAGGTCCTATTGAAAACGAAGGATTACTTCCGCCAAAAGTTAATACTCCAACTGATTACACAGTAGTTTGGACAGTTTCAAATACTTTTAATGAAAGCGAAAATACTCAAGTATCTACAACCTTGCCTTCATACGTTGAGTGGACTGGGGTTATTTCTCCATCAACTGAAAAAGTGGTTTTTGATCCAAATACAAAAAAAGTTACTTGGGATCTTGGGCGTGTTCTCTCCGGAGGTGCAAAGTCAGGTGTTTTAAAACAGGTTGCTTTTCAGGTTAGGTTTACTCCACTACAGAGCCAGCTCGGAACTACGCCGGTAATCGTAAACGGGGCTACTATAAACGGAGTAGACTCCTTTACGGGTCATGCTATTTCGGATATAAATAAGGAACTTTCTACCGTATTAGCAACAGATCCAAGTTTTAATTACGGAGAGGAGAGAGTATCAGAATAGATTTATGGAAAAAAATAAAGACGAAAATCTTATGGAAAATATTATATCGCTTTGCAAAAGGCGAGGTTTTGTTTTTCAGGGTTCTGAGATTTACGGAGGCATGGCAGGAATGTATGATTTTGGTCCATACGGCGTTGAACTTTTAAATAATATTAAATCTCTTTGGTGGAAAGCCAATGTTCACATGAGAGAAAATTATGTCGGTTTAGATTCATCTATGTTTAAAGATCCAAAAGTATGGATTGCTTCCGGACACGTTGGAGGTTTTGCCGACCCTCTCGCTGAATGTAAAAAGTGTAATACGCGTATTCGTGTAGACAAGGAACTTGAAAAGATTGGAGTTGAAGCTGATGAAAAAATGCCAGAATCAGAGCTGGCTGATCTTTTTGATTTACATAAAAATAAAATCGCTTGTCCCAAATGTGGTTCGCGTGATTTTACAAGAGCGAAAGCTTTCAATCTTTTAGTTTCATCTAATATGGGTGACTTCACCGGAGGAGGCGAACCAGTTTATCTTCCTGGAGAGGCGTGTCAGGGTATATATCTTAATTTTAAAAATGTTGTTAATTCTACACGCCTTAAAATTCCATTCGGTATTGCACAGATAGGTAAGGCATTTAGAAATGAAATCTCTCCCAGAAATTTTCTTTTTAGAACTAGAGAACTAGAGCAAGCTGATACTCAATATTTTGTTAGACCTAATGAAAATAAATTAGATTACGAGAGAATAAAGCAAGAACGTTTTGATTGGTATGTTAATTTAGGTATAAAACCTGAAAATTTGAAATGGAAACAGCATGCCAACTTAGTTTTCTATGCTAAAGATGCTTGGGATATAGAATACAAATTTCCGTGGGGATTTGATGAGGTTGAAGGAATACATGACAGATCAGATTATGATTTATCTGTTCACATGAAGCATTCTGGGACAGATTTAAATTACACTGATTCTAATACTGGAGAGAAATATATTCCATGGATTATAGAAACTTCTGCCGGAGTTGGTCGTATGTTTCTTGCTTTTATTTCTGACGCATACAGTGAAGATGAGCTAGATGGAGAAAAAAGGATTGTTCTAAAATTAAAACCACAACTTGCGCCTGTTAAATGTGCTGTGTTTCCTCTTCTTAAAAACAAACCGGAATTAGTTGCAAAGGCCCGCGAAGTTTATGGAATACTCAAGAAAGAAATTGGTGCGGTTGAGTTTGATGATAACGGAAATGTTGGAAAGCGATATCGAAGACAAGATGAAATAGGAACTCCATTTTGTATAACTATTGATTTTGACACTATCGAAAAAGATAATACTGTCACTGTGCGCGATAGAGATACGGGAAAGCAAGAAAGAATAGAAATTTCTGAACTCGTTTCATTTCTAAAATCTAAGATATAAAAAATCGCCCGAGAAGGGCGGTGGGAAAGATGTTGTGGCGTTAGTCGGAATCGGGCTGACTTTTTCGCCCGTATCTCCGTAAAGAGCTTCTTCGTCTGGGGTAAGACCCCGTTCTGCTTGCACGACCTCATCTTCCTCGACGAATCCCTCTTTGTCTCTGAACATTGACATCACTGCGGTTTGGATCAAGGCTTCGACAAAACCAAGGAAAGCCCCTCCGAGGATGAAGCTATAGAGATTTTTGTCATGTTGTTTGGCCCAGATTCCGATCGCAAGGCCGAGGGAGGCTCCGATTAAGGTTGCAACGAAGACGATTGTAATGCGAGTGCGGGAGTTCATTTGATGTCTAATATACTCTTGTGATAAAAATAGGCAAATCTGCTACAATGCATTTTATGAAATATCAAAAACAAACTCTTTCAAACGGACTTCGTATTATTACTGTCCCTATGAAGGCAAGTGATGCTGTTACTGTTATGGTGTTGGTGCGTGCTGGATCTGATTACGAAACTAAAGAAATAAATGGTCTTTCGCATTTTTTGGAACACATGTGTTTTCAGGGCACAGTCAAAAGACCAAATACAGGCGACATATCCCGTGAATTAGATGCTCTCGGTGCCCAAAGTAATGCTTTTACTTCTAAAGAATACACAGGTTATTGGGCCAAAGCTCACAAAAAACATACGGGAAAATTAATTGAAATTGTTTCCGATGTATATCTAAATTCAATTTTTGATGCAAATGCAATTGAGAGAGAAAAAGGTGTAGTGGTTGAAGAAATAAAAATGTATGAAGATTTACCACAAGCAAAGGCACCAGAGATTTTTGAGTCTTTACTTTATGGAGATCAACCAGCGGGGTGGCCTATTATAGGTAGTGAAAAAAATGTTAGGTCTCTTTCGAGAGATAGTTTGGTTGATTATAGAAAAAAACATTATACGGCGTCGAACACAATTATTGTTGTATCTGGAGGGGTGGATTCAAAAAAAGTTTCGAAATTAATTAAAGAAACATTTTTATCTATATCAAAAGGTAAAAAATCTATAAAACCTAAAACTGTTGAGTCTCAAAAACAACCACAAATAAAATTATATTTTAAAGAAACAGATCAGGCACATATTGTTTTGGGTTTTAGATCTTTTGATATCAAAAATAAAGACAATACTAAAATTGGAATTCTTGAAACAATTTTAGGAAAGGGAATGAGTTCGCGACTTTTTAGAAGATTGCGTGACGATTTAGGAATCTGTTATTACGTCCACGCTCACAATGATGTTGCAGAAGATCGGGGCTATTTTGCTATTGCTACCGGATTATCAAAAGATAGGGTGAAAGAGGGTGTAAGTGCAATTCTTGATGAATTAAGGAAAATAAAGAAAGAACTTGTATCTACTGGCGAACTTCAAAAAGCTAAAGATTTAAAAATCGGAAATATGTATTTAAATTTAGAGACTTCAGATGCGTATGCGGATTTTTACTCCTTTCAAGAACTTTATAAATTAAAAATAAATTCTCCAGAAGAAAAAGAGAAAAAAATATTAAAGGTTAGTGCTTCAGATATAAAAAAGTGTGCAGAGAAAATATTTGTTCCTGAAAAGATGAATTTGGCAATCGTTGGGCCGTATAAAGACAAAGCGTTTTTTGAGGACGTTTTTTCTTTGTAATCTTCTAATTTTTTACTCTTCCAAACATAGGTAAAAGTGATATGCTAGTGTTGTGAATGATGATAAAAATATAACTATTAGCATTACCTCAGGGGCTATAGTAAAGACATTAGCAATATTAGCGTTGGCTTTTTTGGCCTATTTTTTGCGCGATATAGTATTGGTTGTTTTAGCCTCAATAATAATTGCGTCTGCTATTGAGCCGGGAGTAAGGTGGTTTGAAGATAGAAAATTACCCAGAATTGTTGGTGTAATTACTGTTTACATTTTAGTTTTGGCTATAGTGTTACTGTTTATTCTTTCAATAATCCCTACGTTTTTAAATGAGACTTCAACAGTTATTTCCAATATTCCAACTTATCTATCCCAATTGTCTGCCTATATTCCTTTGCTTGATCAGAGTGTGTTTCAGGGATATATTCCGCTTCTTCAAAATATTGCAGAAAAGATATCTTCTTCAAATGTTGCACCAGCGATATCAACACTAAATACTTCTGGAGATTTTTTAAGTATTGTAAGTGAGTTTATAAGGCAGGGGGTAAATATAATTTTGATTGTTGTTTTAGCTTTTTATTTTTCTGTTACCCCTAACGGTGTAACTCATTTTTTGAGAATTGTTACACCTGTTGCGCATGAAAAATATGTTATCTCTTTGTGGGAAAGAACAAAGTCAAAGATAGGGGCTTGGATGCAAGGACAACTTCTTTTGGGTGTAATTGTCGGTTTTTTGGTCTATGTTCCACTTCTTATACTTGGTATAAAACACGCACTGTTGCTTGCGATTATGGCGGCAATTTTAGAGCTCATTCCTGTTTTTGGTCCGACTCTTTCTGCTGTTCCTGCGGTAGCACTAACTATCCTTGATAAAGGAATCGGTCTGGGAATGGTTGTTCTTGGTGTTTATATCATTGTTCAACAGTTTGAAAATCACCTTCTTTATCCAGCCGTTGTAAAAAAGATTGTTGGAATTTCTCCCCTCATTGTTATTCTCGCTTTGGTTATTGGAGGGAAGCTCGCGGGATTTTTGGGAATACTGTTGTCCGTTCCGATGTCTGTAATTGTTGTTGAATATTTGGATGATATTGATAAAGGAAAGTTTAGTAAAAATTCGTGAATAAAAAATCATTTTATATAACCACGACGCTTCCTTACGTGAATGCGCCTCTTCATTTAGGGCACGCTACAGAAATAATTCGTGCAGATGCTATAGCGCGCTATAAAAAGTTAATGGGGTTTGATGTGTTTTTTAATACAGGAACAGATGAGCATGGTATGAAGATTTACGAATCAGCTCAAAAAGCTGGAAAAACCCCAGAAGAATATACAAACTACTATGCAGATTTATACAAGGAAACATTAGAGAAGTTTGGTGTTTCTGATGATGTTCACTATATAAGAACAACAAACCCAAAGCATATAGAGGCGGCAAAAGAATTTTGGAAACGATGTCGTGACGCTGATTATATCTACAAAAAAAATTATCAAGCCAAGTATTGTGTCGGTTGTGAAGAAGAAAAGACCGACAGTGAGCTTGTTGATGGAAAGTGTCCTGAACACAATAGGGTGCCCGAAATAATAAACGAAGAGAACTACTTTTTTAAACTCAGTGCCTTTGACGAAAAGCTTCTAAAGTTTTACGAGGAAAATCCCAAGTTTATTATTCCAGAAAGCCGAATGAATGAAATGCGCGAATTTATAAAGCGCGGACTAAAAGATTTTTCAATTTCTCGCCTTAAAAGCAAAATGTCTTGGGGAATAGAAGTTCCAGGAGACAGTGAACATGTGATGTATGTTTGGTTTGATGCGCTTGTAAATTATATTTCAACTTTAGGATGGCCAAACAATAGTGTTGATTTTGATGCATATTGGGTTAATGGAACACCGGTGCAGTTTTGTGGAAAGAATAATACTCGCTTTCAAGGTGTAATGTGGCAAGCAATGCTAATGGCAGCGGGATTTCCTGAAAATCATCTTACCAAAAAAATAATTGTTGACGGTTTTATATTGGGCGCTGATGGAGTAAAGATGTCTAAGTCCTTAGGAAATGCAATTGATCCATTAGATATTGTGAATGAATACGGGACGGAGGCCCTCAGATATTTTGTTTTAAGAGAGTTTCATCCGTTCGAAGATACTGCAGTTTCAAAAGAAAAATTAAAGGAGAGTTATAACGCAAATCTTGCAAATGGATTGGGAAATTTGGTTTCAAGAATTATGAAGATGGCAGAAACTAATCTAGATAATTCTTTTAAGCCTCTAGATCAAGATTTTTCATTCGACTACAAAGAAAATTTTGATAGTTTTGATATTCAGCGTGCGTCTCAAATTGTTTGGCATGAAATAGGTGAACTTGATCGAAAGATTCAAGAAGAGCAACCTTTTAAAGTTATAAAACAAGATAAAGAAAAGGGTTTAAATATAATTAAAGAATTATTAAATAAACTATTTCATATTTCAAAATTACTCCAACCTCTGTTGCCAGAGACTTCAAATAAAATAAAGTCTCTAATCGAAGAAAACAAATCTCCAGAACAGCCACTTTTTGCTAGAAAGGACTAAGTTATGAAAATAAAATATTTAGACAATCATGCGCATCTAAATTCTTCTGGTTTTGATGTAGATAGAAGTGAGGCTATAAAAAGAGCTCAGGATGCTGGTATAGGAGTAATTAATGTGGGTACACAAAAACAAGATTCTGAATTGGCAGTAAAAATTGCTGAAGAAAATGAAAATATGTGGGCGATCATTGGACTTCATCCGACAGACTCTGAAGAAGACTTTGATTATGAATTTTTCTCTCAATTGGCAAAATCAAAAAAAGTCGTTGGTGTGGGAGAGTGTGGGCTAGACTACTTTAGACTAGAAAATTTAGATAAAGAAAAACAGGTAAAAAATTTTGAAGCTCAGATTGAGTTTGCAAAAGAAAATAATTTACCTTTAATGCTTCATGTGCGTGAAGCTTATCAAGATGCCCTTAGCATTCTTAAGGGTCATAAAGATATAAAAGGAAACTCTCATTTTTTTGCAGGAACTATTAATGAAGCAAGACAATTTCTTGATCTAGGGTTCACTTTGTCTTTCACAGGTGCTTCTACTTTTCCCGATAAAGAAAATAGGCCAAATATTTATAAAGAACTCATAGAGTTTGTTCCTTTAGATAGGATTCTATCTGAAACAGATTGTCCGTTTGTCGCTCCAATACCTTATCGTGGAAAGCGCAATGAACCAGCTTATGTTGTTGAGGTTGTTAAAAAAATAGCAGAGATAAAAAATAAGTCCTTAGAAGAAGTCAGAAAACAATTACTGTCTAACTCTAAGAATATATTTAATCTGAGGTAACGCCTCAGAGGGGATAATTTGGTGTCGTTGCGCGCCACCCCCTTTTATGGTATTTTGACTGCGAGCCGTTATACGGCTTTTATTATTAATATTCATAAAAATATGGATGAAAAAGCTACCAAGGACAGCGGAAGAATCTACGAAGTAGGTTTCCATGTTGCTCCGATTGTGGGTGAGGAAGGTCTCGCTCACGAAGTCTCAGCTATCAAAGCGTTGCTTGAAAAGGCGAGTGCAGCGATTGTTTCTGAAGACTTTCCAAGGTTGCGAACTCTTGCGTATCCTCTTTCAAAGGTTATCAAGGGTACCAAGCATACCTTTAAAGAATGTTTTTTTGGATGGGTTAAATTTGAATCCGATCCAGAAAAAGTAGAATCTATTACAAGAGAAATAGATAAGATGGAAAATATTGTGCGTTTTATTGCTGTTAAAACAGTGAGAGAAAACACACTTTATGGTTCAAAATTTGCCCAGAAAGAGCGAATGTCTCCTAAAAAAGAAGAAGGAGGCGAAAAGGAGATAGAGGAAAAGAAAGAAGTTAATGTAGAAGAGGTGGACAAAGCAATTGAAGACCTCGTGGTAGAATAGAAAGATATAAGGATATCTTACACACTATGTATTTAAACAAAGCTTTCGTTATAGGAAATCTAACACGTGATCCAGAGATTCGCGCCCTTCCTTCAGGAATACAGGTTGCCAGTTTTTCTGTTGCAACTAATAGGGTTTGGAAGGATAAAGAGGGTAGAAAGCAAGAATCTGCTGATTATCACAATGTTGTGGTTTTTGGGCGACAAGCTGAAATAGTTGGTCAATATCTAAAAAAAGGATCAAATGTTCTTGTGGAGGGAAGAATGCAGACTAGAAGTTGGGATGGTCAAGATGGATCAAAAAAATATAGAACAGAAATCGTTGCCGATAGAGTTCAGTTTGGTCAAAGATCAAGTGGTTCTTCTGGAGCTAATACTTCAACCAACCAGCCAGCTAAATCTTCTGAACCAAAAGAAGATTCAGGAGATTTACAATATCCTGACGAAGAAATAAACATAGAAGATATCCCATTTTAACTTCTTGTAACCATCCCGACCGGAAGTCGTTCCGGTGGGCTAAAAAATATAAACTAATAACTAAATTATGAAACAGTGTTTCTTCAAACAAAATAATATTGCTCATATCGACTACAAAGATACTGAGATATTAAAGAAATTTATAAATCCTCACGGAAGGATTCTTACAAAAAAAAGAACGGGTGTATGTGCAAAAAATCAGAGAAAGCTTGCACTCGCAATTAAAAGAGCAAGATTTATGGCTCTTATGCCTTATATTGCTAGATAATTATTAGAAATTTATCCTATGGCAATGCTTGAATACAACGAGATTTTAACTCGCAAATATATCGTTATTGATAACGAACCATACGAGGTTGTTGATGCTCACATTTTTAGAATGCAACAGAGAAAGCCCCAAAACAAGACAAAACTTCGTAACATGATTAGTGGGCGGGTCATAGAAATGACATTTCATGCATCTGATAAAGTTGAGGAGGCAGATATTGAAAAGAAAGATGCTAAGTATCTTTATACAAACAGAGGAGAATTTTGGTTTTGTTCTCCAACAAATCCTGCTGACAGATATCAGATTTCAGAAGTAACTTTGGGAGAGGGAATGAAGTTTATTAAACCAAACTCCGTTGTTGAACTTCTGATGTTTGGTGAGCAAATTATTGGGGTAAAACTTCCAATAAAAGTTGAATTAAAAGTAAAAGAAGCTCCTCCTGCTGTAAAGGGAGATACTGCAAAGGGTGGTAATAAGCAGATTGTGCTTGAAACTGGAGCAGTTGTAAATGCACCTTTGTTTATTAACGAAGGTGATATTGTAAGAATAAATACCGAAACTGGCGAATACGTAGAGAGAGCATAGGGAATAGGAAAGTTGCCCCGAAGGAAAGTATCTACTTTCCTTCGGGGCTTTTTTGTTATAGAATACTTAGCATATGAAATTTATTCATCTTTCAAAAGCCATTTCCGTCATTAAGCCTCAAATACTCTTGAAGGTTGGCTTGTCTTGTGAATAAATAAAATCTCCACAAAACAATCGAGCTTTCAAGGAAAAGCTCGATTGTTCTTTTGCAGTTAAACCACCAAATCGCCTAACATGAACAGTATAATAGAAGCAGTAAGACGACCCTCAGTTGATCCTGAGGATGTATTCAAGTCAGCAAAGCAAAGGCCTGAGTGTGATGCCCCAGAGGCGCAAGCAGAAGCCGGTAATCCTGGGTATGTGCTTTTGGAAGGGATGTGGGTGTTGATGGTGTTTTCTGTTGACGCTGACGGTTGGATCCGTCTGAGTTAAAAGCTGGCAAACTAATTACTAAAATTAGTGAGGCCGGCTATTTTTTAATTTATTAACACCAAGGCATAACCTCGGTGTAAAAATTTGTGTTTTGTATTAAAAAATATATTATAGACCGCATGCAAAATAGATCTTTACCGAGGGAGGTGAATGATGGGTAAACAGCATTCACGTGATGTTGGCTTGAAGAAGCGAATGGCTAGTCTTGATGCTCGGGAAGCAGCAAAAAAAGCCAGAAAACTTCGCAAATTCCTCAGGCGATACAACAGGAGGGGTTACTAGAGGAGGCAGGAATAGCCTCTATTTTTTTATTCCTCGGGTTTTTCGTCACTTAAATCAGCAGGAGTAGGGTGGGACTCAAATCCTTTTTCCTTCATAAATTTTCTTATTTTTCCAAGGAGTTCGTTTGCTATTTTTTTATTTTCTTTTAAAAATTGACGTGTTGCGTCGTATCCTCTTCCTAAAGTTTCTTCGCCATACTTATAAGAGTTTCCACTTTTCTGAAGTAGCCCCATTTTTTCTCCCAAGGCCATAATTTCTCCTTCTTTTGAAATACCTTCGTTATACATCAAATCAAATTCAGTTTGTTTAAACGGTGCGGCAACTTTATTTTTTACAACTTTTACTCTAACGCGTCCCCCCATTACTTCTTCGCCTTTTTTAATTTGTGCAATTCTTCTTATATCAAGACGCACAGAAGTGTAGAATTTTAATGCTTTTCCTCCTGGAGTAGTTTCAGGATTTCCAAACATTACGCCAATTTGCATTCTTATTTGGTTAATAAAGATAACGATTGTTTTGCTTCTAGCAACGATCGCAGTAAGTTTTCTAAGTGCTTGTGCCATAAGGCGAGCTTGTTTTCCAACATGATGAGCGCCCATATCTCCCTCAATTTCATCTTTTGGAGTAAGGGCAGCAACAGAGTCCACAACCACTACATCAATTTTTCCGCTTCGAACAAGTGAATCAACTATTTCAAGTGCTTGTTCTCCTGTATCTGGTTGAGAGATAAGTAACTCATCAATCTTTACGCCGATTCTTTTTGCGTATTCTGGATCAAGTGCGTGTTCCGCATCAATAAACGCACAAATTCCTCCAAGCTTTTGAGCTTCGGATATAACATGAAGGGTGAGTGTTGTTTTTCCGCTTGATTCTGGGCCAAATATCTCAACGATTCTTCCTTTTGGAAGTCCTCCGATTCCTAATGCTTCATCAAGTCCGATAGAACCGGTAGAAATTGCACCAACATCCACTTTCGGTGCTTCTCCAAGCTTCATTATTGCTTCGTCTCCGAACTTGCTTTTTATTGCTCTCAGAGTATCTTCTATCCCTGTCTTTTTTGAATCAACTGACTTTTCTTTTGTTTCTTTTTTCTTTGCCATATTATTTTAGTTATTGCTTGTAGTGGTTGCGCTCGTGCTTGATGCGGTATTAGGTATTTCTAATG
>CAZAOU010000004.1:46477-58689 GCA_964487135.1 uncultured Candidatus Saccharibacteria bacterium | reverse complement strand
CTGCAGTCGAGAATCTTCCACAATGGACGAAAGTCTGATGGAGCGACGCCGCGTGCAGGATGAAGTGCTTCGGTATGTAAACTGCTTTTGTAGACTAGAAAGTCATTGATCAGTCTAAGAATAAGGAGTTGCTAAACTCGTGCCAGCAGCAGCGGTAATACGAGTGCTCCAAGCGTTATCCGGAATTACTGGGCGTAAAGGGTGTGTAGGCGGTTTTGTTAGTCTTGTGTTAAAGCCTCCCGCTTAACGGGAGAAGCGCACAGGAAACGGCAAAACTAGAGGATGCGAGAGGTGAACAGAACTCATGGTGTAGGGGTGAAATCCGTTGATATCATGGGGAATACCAAATGCGAAGGCAGTTCACTGGCGCACTCCTGACGCTCAAACACGAAAGCGTGGGTAGCGAATGGGATTAGATACCCCAGTAGTCCACGCCCTAAACGATCTTCTCTTGCTATTCGGAGTATCGACCCTCTGAGTGGCGAAGCTAACGCGTTAAGAGAAGCGCCTGGGGAGTACGGCCGCAAGGCTAAAACTCAAAGGAATAGACGGGGACTTGCACAAGCAGAGGATTATGAGGTTCAATTCGACAACAAACGAAAAACCTTACCAGGGCTTGAAACCTACACGACATCCGCCAGAAACGGCGGACTCCGCAAGGCGGGTAGGCAGGTGCTGCATGGCCGTCGTCAGCTCGTGGCTTGAGTTGTTCCCTTCAGTGGGGTAACGAGCGCAACCCTCGTCGTGAGTTATATTTGTCTCACGAGACTGCCCCGTATTTTGAGCACAAAGTGCTCAGCTACTAGCTATTAGCTTCTGGCTTTTAGGAAATTCCTAATAGCTGAAAGCTTACAGCTAAAAGCTGGGTCGCTTTGCGACCAAGATACGGGGAGGAAGGCGAGGATGACGCCAGGTCCGCATGGCCCTTTGATGCCCTGGGCCACACTCATAATACAATCGCCGCAAACAGAGCGACCCAATATCGTAAGATGGAGGAAATCGTTTAAAAGGCGGCGCCAGTTCGGATTGAGGGCTGCAACTCGCCCTCATGAAGCCGGATTTGCTAGTAATCGCGGGTCAGCTATACCGCGGTGAATACGTTCTCAAGTCTTGTACTCACCGCCCGTCAACCCAAGGAAGATGGGAGTACCCGAAGTCTCAGCTTGTCTGGGCCTACGGTAAGCTCATCGACAGGGGGTAAGTCGTAACAAGGCACGGGTAGCGGAAGCTGCTCGTGGATTATCTCAAATTGAACACGATATCTGCCTTTGGTAGATATCTGATCGAGTCGGTTATCCATTTTTGGAATACCAATATGGTGGAATCCATATCTTTTAAACAACAAGTAGTTTGTTTTGACAGAAGGCAAAGACCTTCAAAAGAACGGAACAGAATAGAGGATGTAAAAAAACAACCGGTTCGCCTAAGGCGAACCGGTTGTTTTGCTATTTAACTTATATTTGCTTGCAGGGTAGTAAGTACTCTTTACTACCCTGTGGATAACTTGACTTTTTATATAAAATGTGATATCATTCGAAGTATGACAAATTTTGTTATTTCGGGAAGGGGGTGTTTTTGTTGAAAAACCAACTCTCTCCATTTCCGCTTTGGGAGATGATCCTCGCGGCCATCACGGCCGTGGCGCTGGTATCAGCGCTGTTGTTCTCCGGCCCTCAAGGTCGACACAACTGGGATGTTCTCGTTGGCAAGGTCGTGGAGACGACCTTGCCGTAATTTACAGAGGCCAGAACGGTTCCCATCGTTCTGGCCTCTGCCCTTTTTCTTGAGATTATCTTTGTTTTCTGGTAATCTTGCCTTTACGTATTTTATAAAATGCGTGCATAGCTCAGCTGGTAGAGCACACGACTGATACTCGTGAGGTCCTAGGTTCGATCCCTAGTGCACGCACCCTGACTTTGTGATTTCTAAAAAGAAACAAAAAAATATTACTGTTGCAGTTAGTGGAGGATTTGACCCTGTGCATATTGGACATGTGCGCATGTTTAAAGAAGCAAAAAAACTTGGCGACAAACTTGTTGTTATTTTAAATTGCGATGCGTGGCTTAAACAAAAGAAGGGCTTTGCCTTTATGCCAGAAAAAGAGAGAGCGGAGTTAATAAAAGAATTTAATTCAGTTGATGAAGTTTATATACATAAAAGTAAAGATGTTCATGTTTGTGGAGCTTTAAAAAAAATAAAGCCAGATATTTTTGCTAATGGTGGAGATCGAAAAAATATTCAGGATATTCCGGAAGCTAAACTTTGTGAAAGTCTAGGAATAAAGATGATATTTAATATTGGTAAGGGTGGCAAAGTTCAATCTAGTTCATGGCTTACTGCTAAGGTATCTAAAAAATAAATTTATGAATTTATATATTGTTGCAACACCAATAGGAAATCTTGAAGATATTACTCTTCGAGCAATTCGAATTCTAAAAGAAGTTGATTTGATTTTGTGTGAGGATACTCGTGAGACAAGAAAGCTTTTGAATCATTATGGAATATCTACAAAAACAGAAAGTTATCATGCGCAAAGTAAGCTTTCAAAAATAGAAAAAATAATTGAGCTTCTCAAAGAAGGAAAAAATATTGCTTTAGTTTCTGATGCTGGCACCCCCACAATTTCTGATCCGGGGAGTTTATTGGTTAATCAAATTAGAGAAAAATTGCCTGAGGCAAAAATATTTGCAGTGCCGGGCGCCTCAGCGCTTACTTCTGCATGGAGTGTTGCAGGGGTAACTGGCGGAGAATTTACCTTTTTGGGATTTTTGCCTCACAAAAAGGGCAGAGAGACTTTATTTAAAGAGATTGCAGAGTCTAAGAGACCGTATGTTTTTTATGAATCACCTCATCGAATACTGAAAGCATTAGAATCATTGCAGAAATTTGCTCCAGATAAAAAAATAATTATTACTCGTGAAATCACAAAAAAATTTGAAGATTTTATTTGTGGAAACGCAGAGAGTGTTTTAAGTATACTTCTTAATAATCCAGAAAAGCAGAAGGGTGAATTCGTGGTTTTAGTTAGCTAATTTTTGATATATAATTCAAGGATATGAAGAAAAATAAATTACTTCTCATCGTCGGTATTATTGTTATGCTCGTGCCTCTTTCTGGTTTTCCAAGAGATTTTAAAAATGTAACACTATACATTGCTGGTCTTATTGTTGTTACATTGTCTGTAATAGCAATTAGACAAGATTCACGACAAAAAATAGAAACAAAAAAGAGTGATGTTTTTGAAGAAAGTAAGCCAAACCAAAGCGATTTTCCAAACAATAACCACATCGCGGATTTATGAGTGGCAAGGTTGTTCTAATGGTTTTGCTGGTCTCATTTTCTATAATCGGAGTGTTTGAATTTGCTTTACCAGAAATATTTGCAGCACGTTTTTCTCAAATAGTTACTAATCCAAAAGATGGTGTTGCCGATATTTCAAAAGAAGATCAGACACCAAAAACACCTCATATACAAACCCCAGAACCTTTGAAGGCAATTTACATGTCTTCGTGCGTTGTTGCCACACCTTCAATTCGTGAAAGGTTGGTGAAGATTGCCGAAGAGACGGAAATAAATGCAATTGTTATTGATATAAAAGATTTTAGTGGCCGGCTTTCTTTTGCCCCAAATGATTTTTGGAATGAGTATGTTTCAGAAACTTGTAGAGCAAAAGACATGAAAGAATTTTTAGATTTATTGTATACAAAAAATATTTATAGAATCGGGAGAGTTACAGTTTTTCAGGATCCTTATTTAACCAAAAAACATCCTGAATTGGCAGTAAAAAAACTTTCTGATAAAACACAAACATGGAAAGACAGAAAGGGTCTTAGTTTTTTAGATGCAGGATCAAAAAAAGTTTGGGATCACACCATAAAATTAGCTGAAGATTCATACGAATCTGGTTTTGATGAAATAAATTTTGATTATATTCGTTTTCCATCTGATGGAGATATGAAAGATATTTATTTTGAGCATTCTGTAGATCAGAGTAAGGCCGATGTAATAGAGTTATTTTGGAAATATCTCCATGATGCATTAAAACCAAAAGGAATAGTTATGTCTGCCGATGTTTTTGGTATGACTACAACAAATTATGACGATTTAAATATCGGGCAAGTGTTAGAGAGGGCTCTGCCATATTTTGATTATGTGGCCCCTATGGTTTATCCATCTCATTATCCGTCTGGTTTTTTAAACTTTAAAGATCCAAATAAGCATGTATATGAGGTGGTTAATCATTCTATGAGTGTGGCTGTAAAAAGAGCTGAAGCAACGACAACTCCTATAAAAACTCTTACGAATGAAAGAATTGGAACTTCAACTCCAGCAATTTATACACATGATCCTGTTAATCGTCTAAAACTTCGACCATGGCTTCAAGATTTTGATTACGGTGGAAATTACGATGTTCCCGAAATAAAAGCACAGATAAAGGCAACGTATGATGCTGGATTAACAAGTTGGTTTTTATGGAGTCCGTCTAATAGATATACGACTGATGCTTTAAAGACAGAAGTAGTTTTGGACTCACAAACCCAATAATGACAAATTTTATCTAATTCTGTATTATTGAGGTATAAATTAATTAATAAGAAATCTATGAAAGAAGGACAAGAAAGTTGGGATGTGCCGATTGAGGAAAATGTTCAAGAAGAACAACCAGAAGTAGATAAAGAAAAAACATTGTCAAAAGTTGGAAAATTTTTTAGGACCACTTCTCTTGCTGCTCTGGCCGGTTTAGCTGCAATTGGGGCATCTGAAAATGCAGATGCGCAAGATCAATCTTTTGAAGATTCTAGAACAAAAACAGTAGAAAAATCAGAAGTTAATATTGTGGATGGTGCAAAAACAGCGCTTAAAGAAGTGTTAAAGGATGCTAGTGGAGATACTGCTAAATACAAAGTTTTTATAGATATTGTAAAAAATTTTTCAGTAGATAGTTCCCTTGAACTCGATGAAAAAAAATTTGGAGAAATTGCTAGCCAAGCAAAAATTATCAAGGAGTTTTTGAAGTTTTTTTCAGATTCCATAAAGTCTGATATGGAGAGGCAAGCTGATGCTGTGAATAGAAATAATAAACGCGCAGAAGAAGCGGAGGATCCTGTTTATAGAGATGCTCACAAACTTCAGGCTCTGAATTTTAAACATAATCAGCGTATAGATGAGTACTGGTTAAAAGAGGCACTTAATTTGTCTGCTAGTATGGATGCATTAATTAATAGATCAAATTCACGATAGTTTTCTATTGATACACTAACAAGCTTAGATTTAGATCTAAATCTAAATCTAAATCTAAATCAGATATTTTGATATGTATTAAATTTCTTCTCAAAGTCTCGGTGTAAGGGTATAATTGAAAGTGTGAAAGAAGATCCTAACGAAGTTGTATATTTTGGTGAAACCGATTCTAGAAATAGATGTATTCGTTTTGGTATAAAAACTAAGGACAGGTCTCGTCATATGTATGTAATAGGCAAGACTGGAATGGGTAAGTCTACTCTCCTAGAAAATCTTGCTATTCAAGATATACAGTCTGGTAGAGGTATGACATTTATTGACCCTCACGGAAAAACCGCAGAACTTCTTTTGGAGTATGTGCCAGAAAATAGAATAAATGATGTCATATATTTCGCTCCCTTTGATTTAGATAATCCAATTTCCTTTAATGTTTTAGAAGATGTTGGTCCAGATAAAAGACATCTTGTGGCAAATGGTTTGATGTCTGCATTTAAAAGAATTTGGGCAGATGCTTGGAGTGCCAGAATGCAATATATTTTGAACAATATAATGCTCGCATTACTTGAGTGTCCGGGCTCAACCCTTCTTGGTGTTAATAGAATGCTATCGGATGAAGGATACAGAGCTAAAGTTATAGAAAAAATTACAGATCCGGCTGTTAAATCTTTTTGGACAGATGAATTTGCAAAATACGGTCCAAAATATATGCAGGAGGCAGGAGCAGCTATTCAAAATAAAATCGGTCAATTCATCTCTAATCCTCTGGTTAGAAATATAATTGGACAACCTCAATCGGCTTTTGATATTAGAAAATTAATGGATGAAAGGAAAATTCTCATCATTAATCTTTCAAAAGGTAGGGTAGGTGAGGCAAACGCAAACCTTCTTGGTAGTATGCTTATTACTAAAATCTATTTGGCTGCCATGTCTAGGGCCGATGTTAATGACAGAGATTTAGAAAATTTACCAAACTCTTATCTTTTTGTGGATGAGTTTCAAAATTTTGCCAATGAAAGTTTTGCCGACATTCTTTCTGAGGCCAGAAAATATAAATTAAATCTTATTGTTGCTCATCAGTATATTGAGCAAATGACAGAAGAGGTAAGAGCCGCTGTTTTTGGAAACGTTGGAACCATGGCTGTGTTTAGGGTAGGTGCGACTGACGCTGAATTTTTAGAGAAAGAATTTGCACCATTTTTTAGTGGGGAAGATCTTGTTAATCTCGGCTTCGCGCAAATTTATTTAAAGCTAATGATTGATGGGGTAACATCTAAACCATTTTCGGCTACAACACTTCCACCAATTGAGCGTCTACCAAAAACATTTAAAGAAAATATTATTGAATTAAGTAGGAAAAATTTTGCTCGCCCAAGAAGTGTGGTGGAGGAGGAAATAAGAGTTTGGCATTCTGAAGTCTACGAGACCTCGGAAGGAAATAAATCTCGTCCTCCATTTGGTCCAAAAAGAAAAACTAGCATTGAAAGTGCTCTTGAGGCAGTGTTAGGAAAGTCACCATTACCAAAAAAAGTTACTCCTAAAGATAATGAGGAAGAAGAAGCTTTAAAGAGAGAAAAAGAACTTCGTAAAGCAGTTTCTTTGAGTTATTTGAGGCAAACAAACAAAAAAGATAAAGATAAAAAAACTCCTTCTGCTGAACATATTATTGAATTACGGCAAGCTCTTAAGGAAGTTGGAGGAGTTAATGTTGATTCTATAAAAACACAACCTGCCCCTTCTTCAATAAGTAATCAGACAAGTTCACAGACTGTAAATAGACCAAAAAATGAAGAAAAAAAAGAGACTCAAAAAGAACTACCCGAGGATGTATTAAAAAGAGTGTTAGGAATTGATAAATGATTACTCTTTTTGTGGTTATGTTTTTTGGAATTATAGCTATTTGGCTTATTCCTAAAAATAGTACAGAAGGTGCAACTTCTAGTGCCTCAGACTTTGAAATTATTGAAGAATCTGAGTAGTATAGATAGGTTATGTCTAAAAAAAGATGTCTTATATTCTCGCTTCTGTATTATCCAAGGTTTGTTGGCGGCGCAGAGGTGGCTGTAAAAGAAATTACCGATAGACTTGGGAGTGATTTTGAGTTTGACATGATAACACTACGGATGGACAAAAACCTCCCTAAATTTGAAAAGATTGGCAATATAAATGTATATAGAATTGGATGGGCTGGATATGTAAGTGAAAGAGGGGAGTTTTCAAAATTCTTAAATTTGAATAAATTTGCAATGCCTATAACTGCTTTTGTAAAAGCAGTTATTTTACATAGAAAAAATCAATATGATGTTATTTGGTCACTTCTTGCAAGCTATAATTCGTTTGCTGCACTTTTTTTTAAAAAAATATTTCCAAAAGTTTCTTTTGTTCTCACACTCCAAGAAGGTGATTCGCCAGAACATATTATGAAACGAGCAAAAATTGTCTGGCCACTTTTTACATCCGTCTTTAAAAATGCGGATAAGACTCAAGCAATTTCTTCATATCTTGCAGAATTAGCCAAAAAATTTGGTTCTCGAACTTTACCTGTTGTTGTTCCAAACGGTGTTGATGTTGATCATTTTTCTAAAAATATAACAAAAGGAAAAGTTGATTTTTATAGAAATAAAATTAAAAAAAATAACGACGATATTTTTTTGGTTACATCTTCGAGACTTGTTTTTAAAAATGGAATTACTGATGTTATCAGTGCTCTAGTTTTGTTGCCTAAAAATATTAAGTTTGCTATCGCTGGAGACGGAGAGCTAAAAACAGAACTTGAGAAACAAGTAGAGGACTTAAATCTAAAAGATAGAGTGGTGTTTTTGGGTTTTACTCCTCACTCTGATTTGCCGTCGCTTCTAAAAGCATGCGATATCTTTATCAGACCCTCACTTTCTGAAGGATTTGGAAATTCTTTTGTAGAGGCAATGGCTTGTCGGATTCCTGTGATTGCTACCCCTGTTGGCGGAATCGTTGATTTTTTGATTGATAAAAAAACAGGATTTTTTTGTGAACCCCAAAATCCAGAAAGTATTAGAGACGCTGTAAATGAAATAATAAATAAACCAGAGCAAACTATTAAAGTAATTGATAGCGCTTTCAAGATGGTTAAGGAAAAATATGATTGGAATATAGTTGCTAAACAGATGGAGGAGGTTTTGGTCGTGTAGAATTTATGGAATATTTTAATTATTTTAAGAATAAACGTATTACTTTAATGGGGCTAGGACGCCTTGGAAACCCACGGTTTTCCAACGCTCGAATACTCGCTGCCTTCCTCCACGGGAAAACTAGAGTTTTCCCGACCCCTTTCCATGTCCTCGCTATTAATTTTAGTAAAAAAAATGGATAAAGATTTACAAAACTATTTTCGGGGTAAGAAAGTAACTGTCATGGGGCTCGGACTTTTGGGGCGAGGGCTTGGTGATGCAATTTTTCTGGCGGAGCAGGGTGCAGAACTTACTATTACTGATTTAAGAGATGAAAAAACTCTTGCACCAAGTTTAGAAAAATTAAAAAAATATCAAAATATAAAATACACGTTAGGAGAGCATAAATTTGAAGATTTCGAGGATAAAGATTTTATTCTCAAAGCTGCTGGCGTGCCTTTGGAATCTTCTTATATTGCTCATGCAAAAGAAAAGGGAATTCCTATAGAAATGGACTCATCGCTTTTTTATAAACTTTTGCCTGAGGGTGTAAATATTGTAGGTGTTACAGGGACACGTGGAAAATCTACAACAACACATCTCATTTATCATATTCTCAAAACTGCAGGTAAGAAGGTTTTTTTGGGAGGAAATGTTAGAGATATGGCAACTTTGCCTTTAATAAAAGAAGTAAAATCTGAAGATTATGTTGTTTTAGAATTGGATAGTTGGCAGCTTCAAGGATTTGGCGAGGCAAAAATTAATCCCCATGTTTCTGTTTTTACAACATTTATGCCTGATCATCTAAATTATTATCATAATAATTTAGATTTGTATTTTGCTGATAAGGCCAATATTTTTAAATACCAAACTGAAAAAGATTTTTTGGTAGTAGGAGAAGATATTGTTTCAAAAATAGGAGATCATAAAAGTAAAATGATTATTGCAGAGAGAAAAAATGTTTCTCTAGATTGGAAAATAAAAATTCCTGGAGAACATAATAAGCTAAATATTGCTTGTGCTGTTGAAGCTGTTAAAGTTTTAGGTATTGATGAAAATATAATCAAAGAAGGTGTTGAAAGTTTTGATGGTGTTGAGGGACGTTTGCAGTTTGTAAAAGAAATTCATGGTGTAAAAATCTGGAATGATAATAATGCTACCACTCCAGATGCTGCTATCGCTGCTCTGAAAGCACTTGGTGGAAATATAATACTTATTATGGGCGGAGCTGATAAAAAACTTGATACGGCAGAACTTTTAAAAGATATTCCTAAATATTGTAAAAAAACGATTTTGATTCCCGGTTCCGGAACAGAAAATTTAAATTTAAAAGACGGAATAAAAACTAATAATTTAGAGGACGCTTTGAAGGAGTCTGTGAAATTTGCAGAATTTGGCGATAATATTTTGTTTAGCCCAGCCTTTGCTTCATTTGGACAATTTAACAATGAGTATGAGCGAAATGACGAGTTTTTAAGAATCGTTGGTAATTTGTAAAAACCTTAATAAATAGGGTATATTTTGCTATTATTTGCCCTATAGAGGCCTATAAGTGGTCTTTGTGTAAATAAACCTAATTATATGCCTGAGAATATTGATTTTGAGCCAGAACCAGAATTTGGGGATTCTTTTGAAAATGAGATGCCAGAAGAATTTATGGTACCAAGAAGTTTCTTTGAAGATAGTAAGAAGGTTGATATTGCAATTCAAAGAACGAAAAGTGCTATGGAAGGTTCTTTTGAAAAATATGTTAGGCAAGCTCCAACTGCTGAACTTGCTGCTAGATTACATCTATTTAATTTATTTCTTACTAACCCTAGTATTTCAAAAGAAGAAATTGAGAGGGCTGTAAAGAAGATGTCTCATTTGGTTAGAGAAGAAAAAGAAGCTTCACGAAAGATCAATCCTTTGCCAACAGTCGGGTTTGAACTTGAGGTTCCAGATCGAACTATTACTATTGGTATGGAGAGGGCTTTTTCAAATCTCGGTCTTTGGTCGGGTACTGATACAACAGATATTTATGAATTTAGAAATGAACCGTCATTTAGTGCCCATACACAATCTAGGATTTTATCAGAAATAGGTAAGTGGGGATTTACTGAATTAGCAAAATCAGGCGTAGAACTTCCTCTGCATTTAAATTTTGGAATACCGGATGATGTTAGAGAACAATTCAATTATGATTTTCAGACTAATTTAAAAATTAATCATCTGACGAGTATGGTTACTGCTGCTTATGTTTCGCCTAGTAGAATATTGGATAATAATTGGAGCAAGCCTTTTGATGTCCATCCTTTAAATCTAGAGGAATTAGTTTGGCAAAAAAAAATAAATGCTCGTCTTGAGGTTAGGACGCCTTCTTTTGAAGAAGCTTCTGACTATAGAATGTTTATTGAAATGCAGGCTCTGGTTGCCTCACTTGTTGCTAATGTAAGAGAAACTATTGGACTATCTTCTGTTGGAATGGATTCTCGGATGTCGGAAGAATGGCGAAGGTTTGAGGCCGAGGCGGTAAAGTTTTTTGAGGCACAGTTAGGAAATTCTGATATTTTATTGATAAATGATGGTGATAGAAGGAGAGTTTACAACAGAAAGACGGACGGTTATTTTTTTGAAAAGGATGCTCGTAACATAGTTAGTCATAGTGCGAGGAAAGTCCTTGATATAATAGGATAAAAATATGCAAAAACAGATTGATTTTAATTTAATAAAAAAGCCATTTTTTTTAGGGATTGGTGGTATTGGTGTGTCTGCTATTGCGAAAATGTTTTTGCTTGAAGGAAAGAGGGTGTCTGGATCAGACATATCTGACTCAGAAATTGCACAAAATTTGAGAAAAGAAGGTGCGAGCATAGAAGTTGGGCAATCTTTGGAAATGATTCCTTCTGATACAGATTTGGTGATTTATTCAATTGCGATAGAGAAGTTTGGGCCCGAATTTTTGGGCGCTGTGCGCCAAAAATTCGGGCTAGATAAAGTGATTTCATACCCCGAAGCACTTTCTATTATTTCAAAAAATAAATTTACCATTGCAATTTGTGGCACTCATGGCAAAACTACAACTACAGCAATGATTGCAAAAATTATGATTGATGCCGGACTCGACCCAACGGTGATTGTCGGTTCAATTCTTAAAGACTACAAAACAAATTTTATTGCAGGAAAAAGTAAGCCTGCCCGGCTGGTGAGTACTGGCGAGGCAGTCGGGTATCTTGTGGTAGAAGCTTGCGAGTATTGCCGTTCATTTTTAGAAATAAACCCAACAATTATTGGAATCACAAATATTGATAAAGATCATTTAGATTATTACAAAGACGAAAACGATATTTTAAGCGCTTTTAAAGAGTTTGTTGCAAAGGTTCCAGAGGAGGGCGCTGTTGTTGGGGATATTGGAAATCAAAAAATTGCAGACGCCATGTCTGTTGCTTCGGGAAAAGTGATTAGTTCAGATAATTTTTATGACCCAGCACTTTCTTTAAGTGTTGTTGGTGATCATAATAAAAAAAATGCTTCTATTGCTTTGGCGATTGCTAACATTATAGGAATTGATAAAGAAATTGCTGTAAATTCAGTTAAAAATTTTAATGGAACATGGCGTAGATTCGAATATAAGGGAAAGACAAAAAATGGTGCACTGGTATATGATGACTATGCCCATCATCCTACAGAAATTGAAGCAACAATAGAGGGAGCCAAGAAAGCTTATCCCGGTAAAAAAATTATTGCTGTATTTCAGCCACACCTTTTTTCCAGAACTAAAGCTTTTCTTGATGATTTTGCCAAATCTCTCTCTAAGGCCGATTATGTTATTTTGGCACCAATTTACCC
>CAZAOU010000004.1:0-46467 GCA_964487135.1 uncultured Candidatus Saccharibacteria bacterium | reverse complement strand
CTCGTGAGGAGTTTGATAGCTCAATATCAAGCGATATGATCGCATCAAAAATTGCAGTTTTTAATGACAATGTTGTTTCTTTAGACAATTTTGAAGAGATAAAAAAAGAGATAGAAGAAAGTTCAAGTGAAAAAGACATTGTAATAATCATGGGTGCGGGGGATATTTCCGAGCTTTCATCAAAATATTATGAGTAAAAAACGCATTCTCATTGCAACAGGTATATATCCTCCAGACATTGGTGGTCCAGCCGAATATGCATTTTCTCTTAGTGAAGAATGGAAAAGGCAAGGGTATGTTGTTGATGTAAAATATTTCTCTTTTGAAAAAAAAATGCCAACAGGAATTCGCCACTTATGGTTTTTTGTAAAATCATTAATAAGTTTTTTACGTGCAGATTTCGTTTTAGTGTTAGATACTTGGAGCGTTGCGCTTCCCATTGCGTTGCAATCTTTTATATTTAGAAAACCGTTCATTATCCGTACGGGAGGAGATTTTTTATGGGAATCTTATCTTGAAAGAACAAGAAAGAAAGTTTTATTTAAAGATTTTTATAATACAGAAATTTCTAGTTTTTCTAGAAAAGAGAGTTTTATATTTAGGGTTACAAAGTGGATATTGTCTCGTGCTCAAACAGTTGTCTTTAGCACAGAGTGGCAAAGAAATATTTGGTGTAAGCCTTATAATATAGATCTTTCAAAAACACATATTATTGAAAACTATTTTGGTCCACAAACGCAATCTACTTTAAGTACAAAAAAAACTTTTATAGGTTCGACTAGAAATATTGTTTTTAAAAATCTTGATTTACTCAAAAAAGTTTTTGATGATACAGAGGTCAAGTCGGTTGCAGAGCTTAACCGTAATATATTGCCTCGTTCAGAATTCTTAAATCAGATTTCATCTTCTTACGCTGTTATTCTTGTATCTCTTGGTGATATTAGCCCCAACATGATTATAGATGCAATTTCACTTTGTAAACCTTTTATTGTTACAAAGGAAATTGGAATTTATGAAAGGATTAAAGATGTTGCAATTTTTGTTAATCCTTTAGATGAGTCTGACATTAAAGAAAAAGTATTGTGGTTATGTAATGATGATAATTATCAAAATCAACTACAAAAAATAAAACAATTCAATTTTATTCATTCATGGAAACAGGTTGCTTCCGAGTTTATGTTATTACAAAAATGAGAGTCTTAATGGTTTCAAGAGATATAAAGGCACTAGATAAGGATTCGCAGGTTTTTACTCGTCTCAAAAAATATGCACCACTTTTTGAAGAACTACATGTTGTTGTGTGTGCTCGTGGAAAAACCAAGGTAACAATTAAAGATAAAAATCTTACCATTACGCCTGCCGTTTCAAATTTTTTACCGGTTGCTTTTTTAAAAGATCTCATCCTTACTTTTATTGTCGCTTAAAAGTATAGAAAGAATGGATACATTACGATTCAAGATCCATTTGAATCAGGGATTGTTGGACTTGTTGCTAAAAAAATATTTTCATTAAAATTACAGATACAGGTCCATACAGATTTTTTGGGGGAACAATTTAGAAGACAGGGTATAAAAAATTATTTTCAGTACATTCTTGGTTCAACTCTACTTGCTGAGGCAGATACAATTAGGGTGGTATCAGAAAAAATAAAAACAGACGTAGAGTGTTTGTTTAAAAATACCAAAAATAAACCATTTATACATGTATTACCTGTATTTGTTGATATAAAAGAAATACAAAAGAAAGTTTTAGCGGCAAAATCTCTTAATTTTGAAAACTATTTTCCAGTAGTTTTAAATGTTTCTCGTTTAGAAAAAGAAAAAAATGTCTCACTAGCGATTAGGTCTTTTGCTAAGTTGTTGAAAAGGTGTGATAGAGCACTTTTTGTTATAGCGGGAGAGGGAAGTAAAAGAAAAGAGCTTGAGTCTCTTGTAAAATATCTGGGCGTACAAGAGAGAGTGATGTTTGTTGGTTTTCAGAATGATCTTTCATCTTTGTATAAGTCTTCACATGTTCTTTTATCTACTTCACTTTACGAAGGTTTTGGCATGTCTATTCTAGAAGCAGCATCTGTAGGGTTACCAATTATTTCAACCAACGTTGGTATTGCAAGGGAAATAGGTGCTACTATTGTCTCTTATGACGCTGGTGAGATAGCGATGAGGCTTGCCAAAGTTGGAGAGGACGAGGTGTCTTATAGGTTAGAAGATTTTTTCATAACTATTGATGATTATTGTAAAAGATTTAAAGAGACATTTAGCTTATAAGTTATGAAATTACTTATTGTCACACAAGCTGTTGATATTAATAATCCAGTTCTAGGATTTTTTCATCGTTGGATAGAAGAATTTGCTAAAAAATTTGAATTTGTAACTGTAATCTGTTTAGAAAAAGGTGAATATGAATTGCCTAATAATGTAAAAGTTTTATCTCTAGGCAAAGAAGAAGGAAAATCAAGAATAAAATATTTGTATCGTTTCTATAAATATATTTGGCAAGAAAGAAAAAATTACGATGCAGTGTTCGTGCACATGAATCCTGAATATGTGTGTCTTGGTGGAATGGTGTGGCGATTTTTGAGTAAAAAAATTGGGTTGTGGTATACACACAAAAATGTTGATTTTAAATTGCGTATCGCCGAAAAATTAACAGATTTTATTTTCACCGCATCAAAAGAGAGCATGAGATTAAATTCACCCAAAAGAATTGTAACAGGGCACGGTATTGATACTGATTTTTTTAATATATCATCAGGTAAAAAGAATAATTCATCAATAAAAAAGATTTTAACTGTCGGGAGGATTACAGAGTCAAAAAATATTTTATTAATGCTTCAAGCGATTCTTTTGGTTAAGGAAAATATCGTGTTTACAATTGTCGGAGCGCCCCATACATCCGCAGACTATAGTTATATAAAAGAACTTGAAAAATTTATAGACATTAATGAACTTAAAGATAAAGTTTTTTTTATTGGACCAAAAAAATCTTCAGATATCAAGAAATATCTTGAAGATACTGATATTTTTTTAAATGCTAGTAATACTGGTAGTTTAGATAAAGCCGTTTTGGAAGCTATGTCCATGAATGTTGACATTATCGTGTCCAATCAAGCGTTTAGTGATATTATTCCGTCACAATATGTGTCATGTGATATGTTTTCTTTTGCATCAAAAATATCGGAAGTTTGTAGTCAAAAAACAACCATACGTAAATATCGAGATATTATAATTTGTTACCACAACATAGGGGTTTTAATTGAGAAGTTGAGTAAATTATATAATGGTACCAATGAGTAAAAAAATTCTTGTTGTAACACCAGTTGTTCCTTTTCCAGAAAAAGGTGCTGATCAGCTTGATAGAGCCTCTGGTATAAGACAGCTTGTTAGGTTGGGATACAAAGTAAAAGTTATTGCGAAAAGAGCGATGTATCAAGATGAAGCGTGTATTGAAGATGCTGCCAAAAGTTTTGGAACAGAGGTTATTACAGTTCCATATAAATATACTTTCAATAATTTGTCTCTCGGTCAAAAGCTTGTAGTTTTATTTCACAAAATCGTTAATCCTTCTTTATTTGATGGTGCTGCTTACGAATATACTGATCCAGAGATACAAAATGTTGTAAAAAAAAATTTAGTAGATTGGAAACCTGATCTCGTGTGGTGTGATTATACCTATTTATGGCCACTTTATAATATTTTTATTAAATATAATATTCCAATTATTACTCGTTCAGCAAATTTCGAGCCAAAACATTTTTTAGATGAAGATGGGTTATCTCTTAGAAATATGTTTCTGTTTTTACCAAAACTAATAAGTGAATATAAGACTTTAAGATATAGTAATTTGGTATTCGCAATTACTCCCAAAGAACATAATATATATAAGAAGATGTCGACATCGTCTAGGGTGGTGACTTTACCATTAAGATCATTACCTAATTATGTAAATCTGCCTTATTTTGTTAAAGAATCTAACCCATTGAAAGTTTTTTTTATGGGGTCAACATATAATGTGGTTCATAATTTAAAAGGGCTAATGTTTTTGATTAATCAAGTAATTCCATTGGCCAATTATAAATTTCCAAAAAAATTTGAGTTTCATATATTTGGTGCTAAAATGCCAGAAAAAATTAATATAACCCATTTACCTAATGTAAAGTATCATGGTTATGTTAGTGACTTACAGAATAGTCTTTCAGGTATGGATGTTGCATTAATTCCGTCTCTTTGTGGTGCTGGTATGCAACAAAAAATATTTGAACCACTGACAATTGGTATACCGTCAATAGTTTCTTCTCGGGGTTTGGCTGGTTACCCATTTAAGGATAAAGATTCTGTTTTATTGGCTGAGTCAGCTACTGATTTTGTAATTGCTTTGGGAAAGATGTTGAGCGTGTCTTTTCGAAAGAAAATTTCAGAAAATGCTAAGAAAATATCGAAAGAGATTTTTAATGAGCATGCTTTGGATGATATCGTTAAACGTGAAATAGAAGTTTTAATCAGAGGTAATACATATAATTAATTTATGTGCGGTATTAATGGATTTAATTGGGAATCTGCTGAATTAATTGAAAAGATGAATCAATGTATATCTCATCGTGGTCCAGATGCAAGAGGTATATATTTAGAGAACGGCATATCTTTGGGACATCAGCGACTAAGTATTATTGATTTATCAAACAACGGCTCTCAGCCCATGGTAAGTAATACAGAAAATGAAGTAGTTGTTTTTAATGGAGAAATATATAATTTTAAATCATTAAAAGCAGAACTTGGTTTTTATCCATTTAAGAGTACTAGTGATACCGAGGTTATATTAGCCGCTTATCAAAAGTGGGGAAAAGAGGCTTTTTCTAAATTTAATGGGATGTTTGCTTTCGCACTTTTTGATAAGAAAAAAAAAGAGCTATTACTAGTAAGAGATAAAGCAGGAATTAAACCCCTTTACTATTATTTTGATGGTAAAAAATTGATATTTTCATCAGAGATAAAAAGTATTTTGGTTCATAATATTTCTAGGGAAGTTTCAATGGATTCTCTTGCTCTTTACGCCAGGCTTTTATATGTTCCTGCTCCTTACACGATGTTTGCCCATGTAAAACAAATTCTTCCAGGACATGTTCTAACTTTCGAAAACGGTCATATAACTGATGAGATTTTTGGTGTTTATGGAAAGAGTAATAATCAAAAAAACATAAAAGATATTATTGAATCTGCTGTGTCATCCCAATTAGTTTCTGATAAGTCTGTGGGTATTTATCTTTCAGGTGGTATAGATTCAACAATAGTGTTAGCGTCTGCAGCAAAGAAACATCAAAATATAGATACTTTTTCTATTGGTTTTGATGTTGGTTTGGATGAACAAAGAGAAAAATTTAATGCTGATAGTATTCTTGCAAAAAAAACTGCTAGTGTATTTGGAGCTAATCACCATGATATTTATATTACCATTGATGATTGTATGGAAGTATTTGAAAAAGCTATATACCACTTAGATAACCCTGTTTCAAATGCCACTATAATTCCTATGTTTTTGTTATCCAAATTTGCAAAAGAAAAAGTCTCGGTTGTTCTTTCTGGTGACGGGGGAGATGAGTTGTTTGGAGGGTATCCTCGCTATCAAAAGTCACTTTTTCTTGATTACCTTCAATTGGTTGTTCCTGAATATTTTGATCCAATTGTAAGTAAATTTTCTTCAAAAATTTCTGCACGTACACTCGAGGCTCGTTTTAATGAATTCTTGATGCAAAAAGATAAAGAGCTTTTATCAGTATGGCCTGAATCTGTCATTATGAGATCTCCTAATACTTTACTTACACCACTATTTGATAACATAGAGGGAAATTCTGTAACGGACAAACTTATGGATGTTGATAGACAATCGTGGCTTATCGATGAGGCATTACATAGGAGTGATACTATGTCTATGGCCCACGGACTTGAGGAAAGGGTGCCTTTACTTGATGATACTGTGGTGAGAGCAGCTAAAGCTTTGTCTATTAAAGATAAAATATCTTTAAGGGATACAAAAATAATTCTTAAAAAATCTTTTTCCGATGTGATTCCGGATTTTATTATGAATCAGCCAAAAAGAGGTTGGTTTTCTCCAGGAGCGAAGTGGTTGCGAAGACCAGAGTTTGAGTCTCTTGTAAAAGAGGTTTTTTCTGACGGATATTATTCTCCTTTAAATAAATTTATTAATTTTGATAAAGTGAGAAATGTATACGAGGAGCACAAAAACAAGACGCATTACCACTATAATTCTTTGTGGCCGCTTTTAACTTTTTGTGTATGGGCAAAAATATATAATGTGAAATTACCATGAAAATTGCTTACGTGGCAACAATTAGATTTCCCACAGAAAAAGCACACGGTATTCAGATTGCAAAAATGTGTGAAGCATTTGCTTTTTTGGGTAACGAGGTTAGTCTTTTTATACCAACTAGAAAAAATATAATAAAAGAAGATCCATTCTTATATTATGGAATAAGGAAAAATTTTTCTATTATATATATTGATGTTCCTGACCTAATTTTTTTGGGAAGAGTTGGGTTTATTGTTAGCCGAATTATTTTTGGATTAAAAATTAAGAAATTATTCAAAAATGATGACTATGACATGGTTTATACAAGAGACGAGAATCTTGCTTGGATATTATCATCTGTTGCTAAAGATAGAATTGTATGGGAAAGCCATCGGGGTGAGAATAATTTTTTTGTGAGATCCATTATAGAGAAAAACGTACCCGTTATAACTATTTCTCGAGGTTTATTTCTCTTTTACAGAAATATTTATCCCAAGGTAAATATGATTGTTGCTCATGATGGTGTAGATTTTTCATTGTTTGAATCATTATCCTCAAAAGAGGATTTAAGAAAGAAATTGTCTCTCCCAGTTAATAAAAAGATTGTTACATACACGGGACATTTATATAGCTGGAAAGGTGTTGATACTCTTGCACAAGCAGCTTGTTTTTTTTCTTCAGATATTGCTGTGTTGTTTGTGGGCGGAACAGATAGTGACATCAGAATATTTACAGAGAAATATGGAAATAATTCTTGTATCAAGATTCTCGGTCGTAAGCCTTATAAGATGATTCCTTCTTACTTGAGAGCATCAGATATCTTGGTTATACCTAACAGTGGAAAGGTTCAGTTATCAAGAGATTTTACCTCACCTCTTAAATTATTTGAATATATGGCCAGTGATGTGCCTATAGTGGCATCAGACTTGTCATCAATCAAGGAAATTCTTTGTGAAGATAATTGTGTTTTTTTTAATCCAGATAATGAACATTCTTTATTTCAGAAAATAAACAATCTTCTAAAAGATCAATTGCTTGCTCAAAAAATATCCTCTAACGCAAAAGAGAAAGTTTTAAATTTTAGTTGGACCAATCGTGCAAATAAAATATTAGATTTTTTTCTGAGACGCAATATTTCTGATGGTGTCATCTAGTTTTTCAGCCGAATAAGTATAGTTAAACATTCTAGCCCTTTCTAAGGCATTTTGACTTAGCTTATTTTGTAGATCCTTATTTTTTATTAGTGTGAGTATTTTTCCTGATAAACCTTTAAAGTCATTTTTTTTAAAAAATAAACCACATCCTTGGGCAACCCAAGCCGAACCGGTGTTTTCTGTTGTAATTATTGGTAGCCCGTATGACATTGCTTCCAGAACAGTTCTTCCGAAAGGCTCTATCCATCTAGAGGGATGAATAAAAATATCTGCTTCCTGGTATTTTTTTTGCAATTCTTGAAAATTTGTCCAACCTTCAATTGATACATGATCTCTTAGCTGGTTTGATTCTATTTGATCAACGATATTTTGTTCTTCTGATCCAGATCCGATTATTTTAATTTTTACATCATTTTTTTCTTTTAAAATTATTGCTGTTGCTTTAATTAATAAGTCTAGGCCTTTATCGAGAGTTATTCTGCCGACATACAAGAGGGATATAAATTTTCTCTGTATTTTTAATGGTATTATATTGTTAGATGTATTTACAAATTCTGGAATTATCACTGATCGTGTTTTGAACCCAAATTTTCTATAGATTTTTTCAATTACCGGTGAATCATAAATCAAGGTATCTACTTTATTGGCGTGTCGTAACCCTACAATTTTTGCCCACATAAAATGTTTTACATAGAATATTTTATTTTTTATGTAACTAGATATATTTTTTTTAGATACATATTCTAGATATATTTCAGGTAAGTAATTGTTTACATAAACACACACTGGTTTGGTTGAGGTATTATTTTTTTTGTATAATCCTCCGCCATATACTAAGGATGGGCCATACAATAAAAATAAATCTGTTTCTGTTCCTGACAATAATTCTTCTATTTTTTTGTTAATTTCAAGAAATTTACCTGAAAAGTACAGCTCTCTTACTGTACAGGGTAAGTCCACAGGTATCTTGTTGTTGTCGGAGAATAAGGTGGAAAGATTAATGTTGTGTCCTTTCTCTACAAGTGATCTAATCATGAGATCAAGGGTTTTGTGTGATCCACCTCCATTTTCATAATTAAATCCTAAAGCGATTATCTCAATTTTCATGAGTTTTTTTTAAGAATGTTGAAGAAACTAAATTTATTGTTTTAGATAAACCACTAGATCCTTTTATGCTGTATATATAGATTCCTGCTGTATATAATATTGCTCCACAGATGGATAATACTATAAATCCGTATGTTGTATTAAATATAGGAAACATAAGGAGTGGATATGTAAATATAAAAGAAATAAAAGTAATACCTAATATTGTTATAAATGATTTTCCAGTTTCTATTGCTTGGTCGCCATACAGATTTTTTGGAGTCATAATAATTAACATAAAAACAAGACAAATAGAAGATACTAGTACTGCAATTGACGCACCAACAATACCATACATTGGTACTACTATGATGGCGCCTAAAAGAAAGATTACCGTACTTGTTGTTCTTAAAATAAATTGATATTTTGGTTTTCCTATCCCATTAAGAATTGGTTCTGATACAGAGAATACAAGCATATTAATAGACATAGAAACAACGAGAATTTTAAGGGGTAAGATGATAGGTAACCATTTTTCTCCAAGTATAATAAAAACTAGGTTATGTCCCGCGACAATAATAGCTAGAGTAAATGGAATAATAAAAATTAAAAGCAGATTGATGCTTTTGTTTATACCATCTATAATTTTTTCCCTAGAATCTCTGATATGAGAAAATGTAGGAAATCCTATTTTTGCAACTATACTTGCAACTGGGGAAGTAGGAAGTATAGCTAGGCTTTTTGCTTTACCGTAAAGACCAAGTCCTTCCGCTCCGACAAATTTCCCCATAATAATGCTTTCAAGTGAATTTCCAATTTGACCGATAATATTTTGCCCATATATCCATTTTGTGTAATTGATAAGATCTGACAATATGCCTAACTGAGCGGTAAATTTAGGTCTTTCGGGATGGATAAGGTATGTTGTTATTGTGGATGCTAACTGCTGAGCAATCATTCCTATAAATAATGCCCAATAAGAATGGTATACGAGGGCAATTGTGATTGAAAAAACCATATAAGCCATTTGTCCTGACAAATCTCGGGCAAATATTTTTTTATGTTCTAAATCTCTAAACAGATAAAATTGCCCTGTGCTTGATAAGCTTTGTATCAATAACATGATACCTGCAATACGTATTGCATTTATGGCATTTTCAATATTAAGAAATCTAGCAACTGGAGCTGCTATTATGAGAGTGATGAAAAATATTCCTACTGATCTTATGATATTAAAAGACCACACAGCGTTAAGATATTTTTGTGGATTGGATCTTTGAAAAATTAAGTTATCTTCAAATGATACACCTGTGATGCTATCAAGTAAGGTGGGAACAACAATCATAAGGGAAATTATTCCAAAGTCTGAAGGCGATAATATCCTTGCCAAGATAAAAAAAGATATTATTTGAAATATCTTTTGGAAGAAAATATTAAAAAAATACCATTTACCGGCGCGTAATGATCTTCCTAGTATGCCACTGCTATTATTGTCACTCACTGCACTATATTAATAGTTCATTGCTAAAAAACAAAATTTTATCTAAGATTAGATGGATTAATTGCTAATAGGTTTTTATTGTTATAGTATGAAAATGATGGAAGATATATTTAAAGATAAAATTATATTAGTTACCGGAGGAACAGGTTCTTTTGGTAAAGCTTTTGTAAAAAAACTTCTCACCTCTTATAAACCTGCTGCAATTCGTGTATATAGTAGGGATGAGCTAAAGCAGTGGGAAATGAAGCAGGAACTGGAAAGTTTTCCTAATGTACGTTTTTTCATAGGAGATGTTCGTGATGAACAAAGACTTACAAGGGCAAGCGAGGGTGTTGATTTTTTGGTTCATGCAGCTGCTCTTAAACAAGTACCTGCTTGTGAATATAATCCGATAGAGGCAGTAAAAACAAATGTAGAGGGTGCAATAAATGTAGTGAATGCTGCACTCAACAATAATGTAAAAAAAGTAATTGCATTAAGTACAGATAAAGCTGCAAATCCTATAAATATCTATGGTGCAACAAAATTATGTTCTGATAAGGTCTTTATTCAGTCAAACAGCTACAGGGGAAAGAGTAGGGACTCTATGTTCTCTGTTGTTAGGTATGGAAATGTTATTGGAAGTCGTGGGAGTGTTATTCCCCTATTTAATAAACAGAAAGAATCCGGAGAAATTACTATTACCGATGAAAATATGACACGATTTTGGATAACTCTGCCTCAAGCGGTCGATTTTGTTATTTCAAATTTTAAGATAATGCAAGGAGGGGAATTGTTCGTCCCTAAACTTTTTTCAGTAAAGATTACTGACCTTGCAAAAACTATTGCGCCTGATGCTTCAATAAAAAAAATAGGAATCAGACCCGGGGAGAAGATTCATGAATGGCTTATTACCCAAGAGGACTCATTTAATACATACGAGCTTACTGATAGGTATATAATTTTTTCACACTCTCCAGAAGGATGGGAATATGATTTGTCAAAATATCCGTCATCTAAAAAAGTGTCAGCAGGTTTTGAATATAATAGTCGGGAGAATGAATATATGTCGGAATCTGATTTAAGAAATTTACTCATACGAGAGAACTTGCTAAAGTAGATTAATGTTTAATAAAAGGATTAAAATTGGAAATAGGTATATTGGAGAAGGAGAGCCGACTTTTATTATCGCTGATGTTGGGGCAAATTTTGACGGCGATTTAGAAAAAGCTAAGGCTTTGGCTAGAGCTGTTAAGGATTCTGGATGTGATGTAATTAAGATTCAAAGTTTTATAGCAGATAAAATAGTTTCTGAAAAAGGGTTTTCATCTATGGAATTAAAAGGTGTCCATGGTACTTGGGGTAAATCTGTGGATCAGGTCTTTAAAGAAGCCGAATTCCCTCGTGATTGGCATAAAGAATTCTTTAATTACTGTAAGGATATTGGTGTTATGGTTTCATCATCTCCTTACGATAAAGAAGCTGTTGATCTTATGGATGAAATTGGTGTTGATTTCTATAAAATTGGTTCAGGTGATATTACTTGGCTTGAAATGGTTGAGTATATTGCCAAAAAAGGAAAGCCGGTAGTCCTTGCAACTGGAGCTAGCACACTTGCTGAGATTGATGAAGCTGTTAAAGTTATTGCTTCTACAGGAAATAAAGATCTTGTATTACTCCAGTGTATTACTAACTATCCTTCAAAAATTGAGAGTGCAAATATAAGAGTTGTTGAGACTTTGAGACAAGCATTTCAGTGCATTGTTGGTTATTCTGACCATTCTCCAGGAGATACTGTTGTATTGGGTTCTGTCGCTCTAGGGGCTAAAGTTATTGAGAAACATTTTACTCTAAATAAAAAAGACAAAGGACCTGACCACCCTCATTCCATGGAACCACAAGAATTTGCATTGATGGTAAATCGAATTAGGGATTTGGAAAAATCATTTGGAGAGGGGATAAAAAATGTTGTTGAGGAGGAGTATGAGACGGTGATTGTTCAGAGAAGAGGTCTGTGTGCCTCTCATGATATAAAAAAAGGAACGCAATTAACAAAGGATGATATTATCGAATTAAGGCCAGCGCTTGGAGTGGCTCCAAAGTATAAGTCGGTTTTTGTTGGCAAGGTTATTAAGAAAGATGTGTCTAAACATGAGCCAATAGGTTGGGATGCAATTTGATTATGCATGAGAAAGAACTGTTTTTTGCACTCGTTGATACTGATGTTCTTTATAAATCAGATGCGATAATTTTGCTCGAGGGAGACGGGTTTAATCGTTTAGATAAATGTGTTGAACTTTTTGATAGTCAGTATGCTCCTGTTGTTGTAATTTCTGGAGGTGTAGATAATTATCAATGTGGAAGTTTTCCAGCGTCTAAAATGAAAGAAGAACTTCTTGCGAAACATGTGCCAGAATCATCCATTATTCTTGAATCTAAGTCAACGAATACTAGGGAGCAATCGCTTGAAGTAATCTCCCTTGCCAAGTTGCATGATTGGAAAAGTATTATAATTGTAGCTTCCCATTATCATCAATATAGGGCGTATCTTACTTTTTTACAGGCAATGCAGGAGTTTAAAATTGATCTTATTATTATGAATGCTCCTGCTACTAAAATTTCGTGGTTTTTTGAAACTCCTTGGGGAGTGAGGTCCGAATTATTTTATAGTGAAATGAATAAAATTGAACAATATAGGCAATTGGGACACATAGCATCATATGAATTTGCAATTAACTACCAGCGCATAAAGGAAAAAAAAATATATGACATATGATGAGGCAAAAAAAATATTAAAAAAAAATATTATTGGCCCAGACGAACTAAAAAAAATTTCGCACAAGCTCAATATTTCACCAAAAGTTTTTTCATCGATTCCAGATATACCGTTTTCTCGCGATTTTCTCAAGACTATAAAAGGTGATTGTATTTTAATACTAGGTATTTCTTATGATAAGCTGGGTAAAAAAATCAGCATCCTCAGGATGAGAAAATTATTTGGTGTAGGAAAAAAAAATTCCCCAACATTCTATAATCAAGATTGGTATGAGAAAGAAACATTTGCTTCAAAAAATCTTTCATATTCTTGGTACCTTGTTTCAAAAAAAATTATTCCAGAGAGTCGAGGAAAAAATATTGATAATAGTGAATTTTCTGTTGCATCTAATTTTCCATCAGCAGTACTTACCACTTTTGTCTTTTTTTGTAATTATTTTCTAAATAACGAAATTTTGTGGAAAAATGATTATGTGTGGTGTTCCGATGTTGACCATAATGGAGATAGAATTTATGTTGGTAGATATAAAGATCCAAGAAAAATAAATAAAGACGGCTTCAGTATCCATAGATATTTGAAGATTACTCATCATTATGGTCTTATTAAAAATTACAAAATATGATAGGAAAAATAGAAAGAATAAGTTCAAAAGAGGTTTGTTACGTAAAAGAGGTTTTGGATTCACAATTCAGTGCTTCCCACTCAGTTAACATGTTAGGAAGGTGTGAAGAGGCATTCGCAAAAAAACTTGGTATTCATTATGCGATTGGTCATATAAATGGTACAGCAACCTTACACTCAGCACTATACGCTTGTGGAGTTAAGGCAGGGGACGAAGTTATTGTGCCTCCACTTACCATGTCTTCTACTGCTATGGCGGTTTTGCAGCAAGATGCTATTCCTGTCTTCGCTGATGTTGACGAAAATACATTTCAAATTGATTATAAATCAATTTGTAAGCTGATTACTTCGCGGACAAGAGCAATTATTACTGTGTCTTTGTACGGTCTTTCCCCAGATATGGATGCTATTATGGCTATCGCACACAAACATAATCTTAAGGTTATAGAGGATAACGCTCAATGTTTTTTTGCTGAATATAAAAAACGTACGGTCGGCACTATCGGCCATTTTTCTAGTTTTAGTTTTCAATCGAGTAAGCATTTAAGTTCAGGGGAAGGGGGGATGTTGTGTACCAATGATAAGGATCTAGCTGATAAGGCAAGAAAATTTTCGGTGTTAGGTTATGCAGGGGTATCAGCTGATAAAGGAAAGATTACTAAAGACGATATTCAAGATCCATCATATAACAGGCATGTATGTCTAGGATATAATTATCGCATGCCCGAATTGTGTGCTGCGGTCTGTTTAGGACAAATTGAACGGGCAGGTGAACTTATACAAAGAAGAATCGATGTTGCCAATCTATTTAAGGAAGTCGTATCTAGTTGTTCCTGGCTTACTCCTCAAAAATTTGTTGAGACAGAGTATAAAAATGTCTATTGGGCTTTTGCTGTAAAGCTTGAACATCCTGATATAAGTTGGAAAGAGTTTAGAAAAAAATTTATGGATCTTGGGGGTGATGGTATTTATGCTGCTTGGAAACTAAGCTACCTAGAGTCTATGTTCGAAGATCTTAATTTCTCTGGCAAAGAGTACGTGTTGCGTAGTGTGCGGCCTGATATTAATCTGAAATACATGCCCAGTTTGTGTCCTATCGCCGAAAAAATTCAAAAACAAATATTAGCCTTCAAAACAAATTATTGGGATTGGGATAGGGCATTGGAACAGGCTGATATTTTGAAAAAAACAATTAGTTATTATGATAAAAAATAGAAAAGTTGTTGCCACAATACAAGCTCGAATGAACTCTTCGAGACTACCGGGTAAAGCCATGCTTTCTCTGGCTGGAAAACCTCTCATTGCTCATATGATTGAGCGTCATAGAAAAAGTAAATATACTGATGAAGTTATATTGGTGACAAGCACTGATCCAAGTGATGATGTTCTTGTTGAAGAGTGTAAGAAGGCTAACTGTCTTTTTTATAGAGGTAGTCTAGATGATGTACTCGGTAGAATTGCTACCGCTGCACAAGAACATAATGCGGATATTATTGTTCAAGGTATGGCAGATAGTCCTCTTGTTGATTGGCGCATCATTGATGAAATACTTCTTCAGTTCAGTGACGGATATGATCTTGTGGTTAATGATATAGAGGGCTCTTTACCCATAGGACTTGATGCAAGAGCATTTACTCTTCAGGCCTTATTAAAAGCTGAAAATAATGTTTCGTCTAAGGAATTAAGAGAGCATGCAAGTTTATATCTGTATAAAAATCCAGATTTATTTAAAATTTTTAGTGTGAAAAATTTTCAAGAAATTAATCAGCCTAATTTAAGAATTACCCTAGACACTCTTGAGGATTATATTGTTATATCTCATATATATAATAATCTTTACTATATAAATCCTGATTTTACTTCAAAAGATGTTATTGAGTTTTTGTTAAAAAATCCTAATATTGCATCATTTAATATAAAAAATAATTAAGTGATGAACAAAAAACAAAACAACTTGGATAAAATAAAAATGAAAGGGTGTTTTGTTATGCAAAGAAGATTTGCATACGTAGCCCACTATCTGGCCAGACATTTAAAAGATAAATACAGTATTGATACCTTTTGTGGATTTGTGTCAGTAAGATCAAGCTTTAATTATCTCGCATCTCAGAAAGATATTGTTTATACGAAACTTATTTTAGATGAAGAAATTCATCAAAGATATAAAGATGAAAAAATTGATATAAATTTTTTAAAAGATTTTGAAAAAAAATATGGTTTGCCACACGTGTGGCCATACATAACAGTTGACAGGGTTATCATGCATGGTCAGTTGGTAAGGGAATATCCCTATGATAAAACATCATATTCTCACGAAGAAATGCTTCGTATCTTGCAAGTAAAAGCTAAGGCAATTCTATCATTTCTTGAAAGTGAAAAGCCTAATTTTGTTTTTATGACGCAACCAGCCTCAATGGGAACATTTCTTTTATATGAAATTGCAAAAAAGATGGGTGTACAGGTTTGTGTTCTTATTATTCCATGTGTTGATGGATTAGTAAGTATTAGTGATAATTATGTTACTTTGTCTGAGGCAGATGAGTGTACTTCAGAATCATTTTATCTTCCTGAAGAATACATGAAACAAGCAGAAAAATTTATTACTGAGTTTAGAGATAGACCAAAGACGTATTCAAAGATTTATAAAAAATATAGTCCATACAAACAGTTTTCTTTTGTCTTGCCACATAATCTGTATCGATCAGTTGCTTGGCTTTTTCAGCTCATAAATCAGTATTTTTTGTCGGGGGAGTCAAAAGATTATACATATATTCATCCAATTAATTATATTAAGGATCATATAAAGAGAAAACTTCGAAACTTTCGTAACCTCTTTTTACGATACGATAAAATTTCTCGAGAAGAAAATTACGTTTTTTTTCCTTTACACTATGAACCGGAAATGACACTACTGCTTCTTGCACCATATAATACTGACCAAATTAATACCATAAAACAGATAGCTAAATCATTGCCTGTGGGTTTTATACTTTACGTTAAAGACCACCCCATGATGTCTATGTATCGACCTTACAATTACTATAAGAGACTCAAAGAGATTCCGAATGTAAAATTGATTAATCCTTCTGAAAATAGTTTTGACCTTATCAAAAATGCAAAGTTGCTGATTACTATCACAGGTACTGCTGGGTGGGAAGCTGCCATCATGGGTATTCCAGTTATAACTCTGGGTGATGTCTTTTACAATGAGCTATCTTTTGTAAGGAAGTGCAAGACACCAGAACAACTACCTTTTTTGATTAAAGAAATGATTGATAATAAATACAGTCCAGATGAAGTGGAACTAAAAAAATACGTAGGTGGAATTTTCAAAAACTCAGCTTGTGCAGATATTTTGTATATATGGGAACAAGAAAAAGATGAAATTAAAAAAAGTGAACTATTAGAGCCATTAGCTGATCTTCTATATAGACAAATTAAAAAATAAATGTTTTCTTGAAGCAATTAAATTATATTGATATATTATGTTGGTGAATTACATTTTTTCATTTTTAAAAATACTAGTTACCGCCGCCTCTGTTTTGGTGGTTTTAGTACCAAACGACATGTTTTTTCCGTTTATTACTGGAAGAGGGTTTGCTTTTAGGGTTATAGTTGAAATAGCACTAGCACTCTATGTATTACTTTGTATTTCTGATAGGTCTTATCTTCCAAAAAAGAATTTTTTAAATGTTGCTATCGGGATTTTTATAACTGTGCTTTTTGTAGCAGATCTTTTAGCCCCTTACCCATTTAAAGCATTTTGGAGTAATTTTGAAAGAATGGAGGGTTTTGTGACAATAGTCCATCTAGCTCTATTTTTTATAATAACTTCATCTGTATTTTCTTTGAAAGATTGGAAAAATTTTTTATATACCTCAACAACTGTAGCTATATTTCTTTCCTACTATGGAGCTCTTCAGTTGGGGGGCGAGTTAACAATTCATCAAGGAGGAGCTCGCGTTGATGGAACACTCGGTAATGCCGCATATTTTTCTGCCTATCTTTTATTTCACATTTTCTTTTTATTTTTTCTTAGGGTTGCTGATTCTGAAAAAAAATCTAAAGGGATTGTTTGGGCTATGCTAGGTTCGTCTGTTTGGTTTATCCTTTTTTATCTATCAGAAATTATTAATCCAGATGTTTCAATACATAAAACAGGTGCTGTCTTATTGATTATATCTACAATTCTAATTGCAATCTCTGTATTTAAACTTACTAAAAAAACAATTTCAAATTCGTATTTGATTCAAAATACTTTTTTTATTTTATCAATATTATCTTTTGCCGTTTTGATGTATTGCACAGCAACTAGAGGAGCAATATTGGGATGTATTGGTGGACTACTTCTTTCGGCCCTATATATTATTTTTAGAGTTAAAGAAAATACAATAATAAAAAAGGTCTCAATTGGAGTTGTTGCTGGAATTATTGTATTGATAGGAGCTTTTCTGGTTTTTAAAGATTCATCTTTTGTTTCTGAGAGTCCAGTATTAAGTAGGTTTGCTTCAATTTCTTGGAACGATACTAAAACTCAGGCGAGATCTTATATCTGGCCTATGGCGATTCTAGGTGTTAAAGAAAGACCTTTGTTTGGTTGGGGGCAAGACGGTTTTATTTATGTATTTTCAAAATACTATGATCCAAGGTTGTGGCACCACGAACCTTGGTTTGATAGAACTCACAACTCGTTTTTGGATTATATGGTGGCTGGAGGTATTTTAGGATTTCTAGCTTATATTTCACTTTATGTTGGGGCTTTTTGGGGAATATATAAGGGATCTAAAAAACATGTTGTCTTGGAGTCAATACTTTTTGGTTTATTGGCAGCGTACGCGTTTCAGAGTATTTTTATATTTGATAATCTTACTAGCTATATTTTCTTTTTCTCTTTACTGGGCTTGATTGTGTCGTTATCTAAAACTGATGTAGAAGTATCTAGTGGAAAAGAAAAAAAAGTTGAGAGTATGACAGTTTTGGGTATTTCTCTTGTTGCAGTGTTGATAATCTATTTTGTAAATATACCTGCTTATATTCAAAATATCACTCTTATTAAAGCTCTTAAATATAGTGGTGTAGATAATAATGAGCTGGTTTCTTGTTTATCAGTAGTCAGACAGGCTGATAAGGATGGCAAGATTCAAAATGTGTGTAAAAAATGGGAATCAACCCTATCTCTTTTCGATCAAACACTTTCCTCTCGGTTGTTGGGTAATCCTGAAGCTAGACAGCATCTACTAAATACTTCGAGCTCTATAAATAATGACCCAAATATACCAAATTCTATAAAACAAAAATTCGCCGAGAGAGTTATTATTGAGTATCAAAAACAAATAAAAGAAGATCCATTAGATGCTAGAGGTTATATATTTTTAGGAAATTATCTAACTAGTATCGGTGCATTTGATCAAGCAGAAGGGTACTTGAAAAAAGCTTTAGAAATATCACCAACAAGACAAGCAATACTTATGAAATTGGGAGAGATCGCCGTAAATAAAAATAATCTAAAAGATATTCTTGATTATTTCAAAAAAGCTTACGAATTAGATAAAACTTACGTTGAAGCCGGCTCATACTATGCTTATGCTTTAGTTAAAAATAATAAGTTGGAAGAAGCAAGGGCAATGTTTTCTGAGTTATCAAAAGATAAAAACGGCATAACAACTCCTTTGATTGAGGCGTTGGTAAAATCAGAGAATTGGAGAGATGCTGAGAAGTTACTATTGTTGAGATTAGAAAATGATAATACGGACGACAATGCTTATATGCTATTAGCTTCTGTATATTTTTCTAACGGAAATAAAGCCAAGGCAGCCGAGGTAATAAATAAAATGGTGGGAATTAACCCGAATCTTAAAGAAAAAGGGGAGGAATATTTAAAAAATATTGGCTACTAGACTTGATTTTTTATTGAAAAGGTGATAGAATTAGAGGTATGTGAGGCGTAGTAATTTTTATTGCGATCTCAATAAAGTAAACACCTACAACACCCCGCTCCGGCGGGGTGTTGTATTTTTGTAATCTTTTTAGGTATTATATTGATGACGATATTGTGCCTTGCGATGGCTGGCGGCTGCACTCACATAAGGTGTTTACTTTGGAGCTCGTACCCGCTGGCCTTCACAGAGCACAATTTTTTTATATATGGTAGTTATAAAAGAAAACGAACCCCTCTCAATTCATACTACCTTCAAGGCTGGTGGTGTTTCTGCTTTTTATGTGGAAATAAATTCTATTGATGATCTAAAAGAAATTTCGTTTTTTGCCTCCCAAAAAAATACCCCCGTTCATTTTATTGGAGGAGGATCAAATACTTTATTTAAAGATGGAAAACACAATATTTTTTTAATCAAGTGTTTATTAAAAGGAATTGAAATAACAGATTATCAAGACTATTCTCTAATTTCTGTTTTTTCAGGTGAAGATTGGGACAGTCTTGTAGATTTTAGTGTTGAGAAAAATCTATGGGGTCTTGAAAATTTGTCGGCTATTCCTGGGACTGTTGGAGGGGCATGCGTACAAAATATTGGAGCATACGGTGTTGAGCTAAAAGATGTTTTGGTTGAAGTTGAGGCATATGATTTAGAAAATAAAAATATAAAAGTTTTTTCTAATAAAGATTGTAAATTTAATTATCGTGATAGTTTTTTTAAAACTGATGAGGGTAAGAAATTTTTAATAACCAGAGCAACTTTAAAATTAACAAAAGATTGCACACCAAAAATATCGTATAAGGATTTAAAAAATCATTTTAGTAATAAAGTTCCGGTTAGCTCCAAAGAAGTGAGAGATGTGGTTATGCATATACGTTCAAGTAAGTTTCCGGATTTAAACATGTTTGGTACAGCGGGATCGTTTTTTAAAAACCCCATTGTTTCTAAAGAAAAATTTATTAATTTACAAAGAAAATTTCCCGAAATAGTTTTTTATGATTTGGGTGACGATATTAAATTATCATTAGCGTGGATATTGGATAATGTTTGTAACTTAAAAGGTTTTAGAGATGGAAATGTAATGTTGTGGAAGAATCAACCTCTTGTTGTTGCAACCCAAAATGAAATTTCTGCAGAAAAAATTATTTTGTTTACAAAAAAAATAAAAAAAATAATTAAAGAAAAAATTGATGTTGATATTGAAAATGAAGTAATTATTTTTTAATTTTTTATTTTTAGGTTATCCACAATTTTTTTTAAAAAACTATTGTTAATATTTTCGTACGCGAGATAATTAACAGTGAAAGAGTTTTTCTCTACTGGTCGCAGAGAAAGACATTCTTATAAGATATCTTAGACCGCGCTCTTTTGGTTTTTATATCAAAGGACTTCGGTCCAAAGCTCACATGGCAGCAAAGAAAAAAGTAAAAAAAGCTAAGAAGACAACAAAGAAGAAGTCTTCAAAGAAGAAGAGAAAATAATCTCTTTTAGGGAGAGCCCCGTTCGCCTAAGGCGAACGGGGCCTTTTTACTTGAGAGGAACCGCATAGAAAGGTATACTAAGCGCCATGTCTTTTTTAAGTAATATTTTTGGCGATGCTACATCTAGGGCTTTAACAGCTGTCAAACCTATATTAAAGAGGGTTAATGATTTTGAGTCCTCTATATCAGCTTTAGACGATAACAGCTTGAAAGCAAAGACATCTGAATTTAAAGATCGCTTAAAAAACGCTGAAAGTTTAGATGATATTTTGCCAGAAGCTTTTGCAGTTGTTCGTGAGGCCTCAAAAAGAACTTTGGGCCTTCGTCATTTTGATGTGCAAATTATAGGAGGTTATATGCTTCATCATGGAAAAATTGCCGAGATGAGAACTGGTGAAGGAAAAACTCTTGTTGCAACCCTTCCTTTGTATTTAAATGCTTTGTCAGGAAAAGGTGTTCATCTTGTCACTGTTAACGATTATCTTTCAAGAAGAGATGCTGTATGGATGAGTCAAATTTTTTCATTTTTAGGTTTGTCGGTTGGTGTAATTAATCATGATTCGTCATTCATATATGATCCAGCACATCAGGAACTTGATGAAAAACGTGATGAAGTAGCATCTTATAAAGTTGTGTATGAGTTTTTGCGTCCTGTTTCGAGAAAAGAAGCATACAATGCAGATATAACTTATGGAACAAATAATGAGTTTGGGTTTGATTATTTACGCGACAATATTTCTTATGAAGAAACCCACTTAAGACAGCGCGAATTTAATTATGCAATTGTTGATGAAATTGATTCTATTTTGATTGATGAAGCAAGAACCCCTCTAATTATTTCTGGTCCTGCTGCACAAGCAGAAGAACTTTATACCCAATTTGCAAGGATTGTTAATTCTTTTTCTGAAAATTCAGATTACACAATAGACCATAAGAGGAAAGCTATAACACTTACTGATCAAGGAATAGAAAAAGCTGAAAAATCTCTTAATATGGAAAATATTTATACTGAAGGAGGTATAAAATATGTTCATCATTTAGAAACCGCTGTAAGAGCTAAGGCACTTTTTCACAAAGACAAGGAATATGTTGTTAAAGATGGTGAAATTGTAATTGTTGATGAATTTACCGGAAGAATGCAACCGGGCAGGCGCTGGTCTGAAGGGCTTCATCAGGCTATTGAGGCAAAAGAAGGGGTTTCTATAAAAGAAGAATCACGAACTTATGCTTCTATAACATTTCAAAATTATTTTAGACTTTATAAAAAGTTGGCAGGAATGACGGGTACAGCAAAAACAAGCGCCGAAGAATTTTTGAAAGTATATGGATTAGAGACAATTACAATTCCAACACACCGCGATGTAGAGAGAAAAGATCTTAATGATCTAGTTTTTCAGAGTGAGGAAGGAAAGTTTAAAGCTATAACTAGAAAGGTAAAAGAATTAAACGAAAAAGGCCAACCGGTTCTTATTGGTACAGTTTCTATTGATAAAAATGAATTATTATCTGCCCATTTGAAAAGAGAGGGTGTGCCACATGAGGTTTTAAATGCTAAAAATCATGAAAGAGAAGGAGAAATAATTGCTAGTGCTGGGAAAAAGGGTGCAGTAACAATTGCAACAAACATGGCTGGAAGAGGTGTGGATATCAAACTCGGAGGCATTCCTTTTGATGAAAATAAAGAAAAGGAGGTAAAAGATATTGGAGGATTGTTTGTTCTTGGAACAGAGAGACATGAAGCACGGAGAATAGATAATCAGCTTAGAGGTCGTTCTGGAAGACAAGGAGATCCGGGAGCCACACAATTTTTTGTTTCTTTGGAAGATTCTTTAATGAGGGCATTTCCAATTGATACTTTGAAGCGTTTAATGCACAACAATTTTGCTCCTGATGAACCAATAACTAATAGAATTGTAACTAGATCAATTGAAACAGCTCAAAATAGAATAGAAGGTTTTCATTTTGATGCTAGAAAACATGTTCTCGAATTTGATGATGTATTAAATCATCAAAGAAAAGTTATTTACGATAGAAGGAGAGATGTTTTACTTGGAAACAGCGAGGTTGTAAATTCTGCATTTGCTCGATTAGTCAATAATGATGAAGAGGCCATTAAAAGGGCTGAAACAAAGAAAAATGAGTTAGGTGAAGAAAATTTTTTGGTCGCATTACGATCACTTCTTCTTCAAAGTATAGACTATTTTTGGATGGATCATTTGGAAATGATGGATTATTTGCGTGGTAGTGTAAATTTGAGAGCTTATGGTCAGAGAGATCCGCTTGTTGAATACAAAAAAGAGGGTCTAAGATTGTTTAAAGAAATGGAAGTTTCAATTGCTCATGCAGTTTTTGAGGCACTTCCTAATCTTAAAGGAAGAATGAATCTTGAGGAACCAAAACAGACTATTGAGATACACGAAGATGTTTTGGAACCACAAAAATCTTCTAACCAAGTTGTTGTAAATACACCAGAAGTTGGTAGAAACGATCCCTGTCCGTGCGGATCCGGAAAAAAGTATAAGAAGTGTCATGGCGCCTAACAAGATTTTTAATGCTTTATATAACTTTTTAAAAGAGTATAATTAACCTATGAAAGAAAGGAAGCTCGAAATATACCTGTTTTTTATACTCCTTGCGGTAGCGGTGTATTTAACTTTCTCTATTTTTCTTCCGTACCTCTCGGCTTTAATGTTGGCACTCGTATTTGCTGTTGTATTTGATCCGCTGTATAAATTTTTACTTTCAAAAATGCCCGGATATCGTTCGGTGGCATCAATTCTTACGCTGATTTTATTCGTCACTATTATTTTGGTGCCAATAATATTTTACGGCGCAGCTTTATCTGATGAAGTTAAAAATCTTTACGATAGATTTTTTAATGATCCAACTTCCGAAAGTCTATTAATTCAAGTCACAAACCTCGGAAATGGTTTAATGAGTTATTTCTCTCCATTCGGATATTCAGCGCCAGTTTTTGATGTCTCACAAACAGAGGGTTATATCTTATCTTTCTTATCTTGGCTTCGCGGGCATTTTGGGGGAATATTTTCTGGTTTAGCAAAGTTTTTTGTAAATATTTTCTTGTTTTTAGTTTCTTTTTATTATCTCCTGCGAGACGGAGAACATCTTAGAAAAACAGTTGTCTTTATAAGTCCGTTTCAGGATTCTAGAGATGAAGAAATTTTGCATAAACTGAAATCTGCAATCATGTCGGTTGTTAAAGGTTCAATACTGGTTGCTCTTATTCAGGGTTTACTAACTGGTTTGGGTTTCTTTATTTTTGGAATACCTTCAGCACTTCTATGGGGAGGAGTTGCTTCAATTGCCGCTCTTATCCCAGGTATAGGAACATCTTTGGTAATTGTTCCGGGGATAATATATTTACTCTTTGCTGGTACCACAACAAACGCACTGGGTTTGCTGATTTGGGGTGTCCTTGCTGTTGGATTGATTGATAATTTTTTGGGTCCAAAATTGGTTGGCAGGGGTATAAAAATTCATCCTTTACTCATATTGTTTGCCGCCCTCGGTGGAATCGGCTATTTTGGCCCCCTAGGGTTTATTTTTGGTCCACTTATAGTTAGCTTCTTATTTGCTCTAATTGACATTTATAAGACCATTCTTGTTAGAGAAGTAAAATAGTTTTATGAATTTTGTAATTGAGACCGATTCTTTGGTCAAAGATTTTGGTGATTTCAGGGCGGTTGATAATTTATCTTTTTCTATTGAGGAAGGAAAAATAACTGCGCTTCTTGGGCCAAATGGTGCCGGCAAAACAACAACTATTCAAATGTTATTAGATATTATTACTCCTACTTCTGGTTCTATAAAAATTTTTGGTAAAGATTTTAAGCACCATAAAGGGGAAATATTATCTAAAATTAATTTTTCTTCGCCATACGTTGCTTTACCGAGTAACTTAACAGTAAAAGAAAATTTGCTAACTTTCGGCAGACTTTACAGTGTTAAAGATTTAAAAAACAGGATTGCAGAGATTTCTGAACTGCTTGATATAAATCATTTATTAAATAAAATGACCGCAGCACTTTCTACTGGTCAGCTTACTAGAGTTAATCTGGCTAAAGCTTTTATTAATTCTCCAAAACTTTTGTTATTAGACGAGCCGACTGCATCTCTCGATCCTGATGTATCAGATAAAATGCTTTCCATTTTAGAAGACATCAAAGAAAGAGAGGGTATTACAATTTTGTATACATCACATAATATGGCAGAGATTGAAAGAATTTGCGATCACGTGATTTTTATAAACAAAGGTAAAATCAGGGATGAAGGAACACCGGAAGACTTGATTAAAAAATTTGGTCACAAAGATTTGAACGATGTGTTTATTAGTATTGCTAGAGAAGATTAATGAATATAGGAAGAATTAAAGGGCTTATCATAAGACATTTATATTCATACGCCAGAAGTGTGCCGAGACTTATGGATATATTTTTTTGGCCAGTTATGGATCTGCTCATCTTAGGTTTTTTAAGTCTGTATTTGAATTCTTTAGATATTCAAGGTGTTGATATTGTTGCAACTCTTGTTGGGGCAGTTGTTCTGTGGCAGATTGTTGATCGTTCCCAAAATGCTCTCTCAACATATTTTTTGGAAGATGTTTGGTATAGAAATTTTCTTAACATTTTTGTAACTCCTCTTACCTTAGGTGAATTCTTTATGGCTGGCAGTATTCTTAGTGTTGTGCGTATGTTTTTTATTTCTGGAATAATGTTTTTGATATCTATAATTTTGTATAAATTTAATTTATTTACTTTCGGAATAGCTCTTGTTCCTTATGTTATAAATTTGTTCTTGTTCGGCATCGCTATATCACTATTTATTAATGCTATTATTTTGAGATTTGGTTCATCGGCTCAGGTGTTGGCTTTTGGGATTGCTATATTAGTTCAACCCGTAAGTGCTGTTTATTACCCAGTGTCTTCTTTGCCAGAAATTCTTCAATATATTGCTTATGCTCTACCATCATCTTATGTATTTGAGTCGCTCCGAGAAATAACTTCTGGAGGTAGTTTTATGTGGCAACCATTTTTCATTGCTTCTGTTTTAAATGTATTGTATCTTGCAATTATGTGGATGTTTTTTGTGAAAATGTTTAAAAAAGTTAAAGTCATGGGTAAGCTTCTAAAGGTTCAAGATTAATTAAATGGCTAAAAAAATAGTAACTCATAACGGAGGATTTCACGCAGACGATGTTTTTGCTTGCGCGACTTTGTCTTTGATTTTTGAAAATGAAGGAATAAATATAATTCGCACTAGAGATGAATTGGTTATTAATTCTGGAGACATTATTTTGGATGTTGGAAGAAAAAATGATAGTGAAAAGTTTTTTGATCATCATCAAGAAGGTGGGGCAGGAGTGAGAGAAAACATGATTCCTTATGCATCATTTGGTCTTATTTGGAAAAAATTTGGTGAAAAACTATGTGATGCTGATGCAGTTTTGTATGTAGATAAAGTTCTGGTTCAAACCGTTGACGCTATTGATAACGGTTTTGATATTGCTCAAAATTTTGTTTTGAAACCTTTTACTATAAGTGACTGTATTGCTTCTTTTAATCCCACTTCAGCCGAAGAACAGGATTTTGACAGAGCTTTTAATGTGGCCTTAAGTTTAGCTAAAGATATTTTAAAAAGAGTTATTATTGATGCTAAAGATATAAGTGAGTCAATAAAAATTTATAAAAAATCTTTTGAAGAATCGCCTGATAAAAGATTGGTTATATCTGATATTAAAATAAGAAAAGAAGTTTTGCATATATTACCTGAGGTTTTATATGTTGTAATGCCGTATCATAATAATACTTGGTCAATAAGAGCTGTTAGAAAAACAGAGGAATCTTTTGAATCTAAAAAACCTCTTCCGGAATTGTGGGCAGGAAAATCGCCAGAAGATTTACAAAAAATTACTGGAATTTCTGATGCAAATTTTTGTCACAATCAACTTTTTATCGCAAATGCAAAAAGTAAAGAGGGAGCGATAGAATTAGCAAAATTAGCTCTGAATTCCTGATGTATCTTTTATTGGTGTTTTCCTATACACTATCCACTATAAACTAACTATTTTTTCTGATGGCATTTATTGACGAACTTAATATTCATTTGAAAGCTGGAAGTGGGGGTGATGGAGTTGTTCGTTGGAGGCATGAAAAGGGTAAAGAATTTTCTGGGCCCTCTGGTGGAAACGGGGGTAGAGGTGGCAATGTATATTTGGAAGCAATTTCAGATATAACAATTCTTCAAAATTATAGGGGTGTTAAAGAATTTTCTGCAGGAAATGGAGTTGATGGAATGAGGGATTCTATGCACGGAAAAGATGGTGAAGATTTTGTATTAAAACTTCCAGTAGGGAGTGTTATAACAAATAGAGAAACAGGGGAAATTTTTAGACTTGAACAACAGGGTGACAAAATTCAGGTTTTAGCAGGTGGTAGAGGAGGTCTTGGAAACGAACATTTTAAAAGTTCTGTTAATACGACTCCCGAAGAATCAACTGAGGGGGTGAAAGGAGAAGAAGCAGACTTTTTTATTGAGCTTGAGCTTTTTGCTGATATTGGACTTGTTGGATTTCCAAATGCAGGAAAATCATCACTTCTTAATGCTATAACAAATGCAAAAGCAAAAATTGGTGCATATGCTTTTACCACTCTTGAGCCGAATCTTGGCGCATTGTATGAATTTATAATTGCAGACATTCCTGGACTTATTGAAGGTGCAGCAGAGGGAAAAGGTTTGGGACATAAATTTTTGCGCCATATAAGAAGAACAAAAATGCTTTTACATCTAATTTCTTCTGAAAATGAAGATATGATGAAAGCATATAAAGAGGTAAGAGAAGAGCTCGGTAATTTCGATTCAGAAATTATTGAAAAAGAAGAAATAATTGTTGTTACGAAATCTGATATAAATGATCCAGAAATAATAAAACAAAAAATAGATCAACTCAAAACTCTCGGAAAAGAAATTCTTTCTATTTCCGTTATTGATGATCAAAGTGTAAAAAACTTTAAAGATCTTTTAGTAAAAAAGCTTAGAAAATAAAATACCCCTTAAGCTATTTTTGGGGCGGGGTGATTTTGGGAGGAGTAGCGCAGTTGTCTGTGCATAAACCATTTGCTCCGCAGTTCGGGCAACCTTTTTTGGAGAAGATTGTGCAAAATGCCAGATTAAGCAGGTCGTCACAGTCTGGATAGTCATAACACACATATCCAGAAGTTGTGTTTTGTCTGGCAGGTCTCTTGCAGCAAGGGCATGCGGCTCCTTTGGGTATTTTTTTATCCATATTGAACAAAAGGAATTTATCTTGAACACTATCACAAATAAGTGGCCTATCAAAACAGTTATGGTAGGATATTTCTTATGTCAGAAAAAGTTTATTACCCAACAATTGGCCTTGAGATTCATGCGGAGCTTAAAACCAAAACTAAGATGTTTTGTGCTTGCAAAAATGATGCCGATGAAGACCGTCCAAATGTAAATATCTGCCCTGTTTGTATGGCTCACCCCGGCACTTTGCCTGTAATAAATAAAGAGGCGGTTAGGCAAGTTTTAAGAGTGGGAACTGCTGTTGGGGGAAGATTAGCTTTAGATTTTACTGAATTCGATAGGAAAAATTATTTTTATCCTGATATTCCAAAGGGTTATCAGCTTTCCCAATACAAATTTCCCCTTGTTTCAGGTGGAAATTTGAATGGTGTAGAGTTAACACGAATTCATCTTGAGGAAGACACAGGCACATCTCTCCACGAATCGTCAGATGGAAGTTTGATAAATTACAATAGAGCAGGAGTTCCTTTAATGGAGCTTGTTACTGAGCCAGTTATTAAAAGTGCAAAACAGGCCGCTGATTTTGCTAAAGAATTGCAATTGTTACTCCGATTGCTTGGGGCTAGTGAGGCAAATATGGAAAAAGGAGAGATGAGGATTGAGGCAAATATTTCTGTATCTACAGACCCAAATACTTTTGGCACAAAGGTAGAAGTAAAAAATCTAAACTCGTTTAAATCTGTTGAAAGGGCAATTGCAATTGAGTTGGAGCGACATATAAATCTTTTGGAATCAGGTAAAACTATTACACAAGAAACTAGGGGGTTTGATGAAAATAAGGGTATTACTTTTTTACAGAGAGAAAAAGAAAATGCTCATGATTATAGATATTTTCCTGATCCAGATTTACCTAAACTTAAACTTGGAGGTATTGCTGGTTTTTCTGCCCATGAACTAAAACAATCTCTTCCAAAACTACCTTCAGATCGCCGAAAAGAACTCCTTGATTTTGGAATAAAATTAGATTTTATTGAAATTTTTTTACAAAGAAAAGAAATTTATGAACTAGTTGACGCATCTGTAGAGGCATTTAAAAATGATAAACCTACTTTAGAGATAGCGTCAAACTATATTGCGACAGATGTTTTATCAATTTTTGATAAAAAAAATCTATTACCAAAACCAGAAGTTTTTGTTGAACTAATTTCTTTAATCAAGCAAAACAAAATTTCATCAAGAGGAGCAAAAGATTTGCTGGCCATTATTGTTTCTCAAAGTGGTGGAGCTTTAGAATTGGCTCAAAATAACAATCTTTTACAAGTAAGCGATAGTGGGGCACTCAAGAAAATTGTAGAAAAAATTGTGTCAGAAAATAATAAAGTTGTGGAAGAATATAAGGCCGGAAAAGAAGCATCTCTGCAATTTTTGATTGGTCAAGGAATGAAAGAAAGTCGCGGATCCGCTAACCCTCAGACTCTTAAAGAACTTTTTGTTGAAACGATAAAAAATAGTTGAGAAATCCACATCTTTTTCACCAATTCCCATGCTAAAATATACGCATGGCTCTTAACAAAAATGCAATAATTTTGTTGATTTTTTTGCTATTGTCTTTTGTTTTTCCCAAATCTACTTTTGCAGATAATTTTGACTCCAAATTAGGCCTAGTTAAGGACTCTACAGGTCAGTATTTTTCATACTTAAGCGACAAATTTCAGTCTGACATGGAACTAGCTGCTGTTTCGTCTTCTGACTTCGTCTCAAATGTTACAAATCAAGTAAAAAACTTTTTTCAAACTCTATTTAGTAAAACTCCAGAAGTAGAAGAGGGAGTTGTAGAAACCAAACAAACTAACACAGTAATTAATACACCAAAACCTACAGTTGTTACACCAAAACCAACAGAACAACCACAAGTTGTAATTAAAGAAGTAGTCAAACAATCAGATTCACCAACAAGATCAGAATTTTTCTCTGCTCTAAGTAATTTACGAAATGATTTAACAGCTCTTATATCACAAAACAAATTTGTTACTCAAATAATTTCAACTCCAAGTACAAGTAGCAACGACACAAGAGTTCAATCCAGAGAGTCTCTTTCACGACAGTTTGATTCCATTATGAGAAGTGTTTCTGAATCAATCTCATCAATCAATTCTCTTTCTGATGTAACAATTTCAGGAGGATCGTTTTCAGGTTCTGCCACTCTTGATTCTCTAACATTATCTGGCTCTGCAACATCAACTTTTGCCAACGGTATTAATCTCACTGGAGGATGTGTTGCAATCAATGGAACTTGTATATCTGGTGGAGGTGGAGGAGGATCGGGGACTGTTAATTCAGGCACTGCAAACCAACTTGCATATTATGCTGCAGACGGCACCACTCTTTCAGGTATTGCAACTTCTACTCTTGGTCTTCTTACAACTGATGTTGCAGAAGGAAGTAATCTCTATTTCACCAACACTAGATTTGATTCTCGTTTTATTACTCAACTTGCTGCAACAACTTCTGTCTCAAGTATTACTGCATTACCAAACCTTGCTCTCTCGACAACCCAACTAACATCTGGAACTCTCGGAGTTGCAAGAGGAGGCACAGGTGCAACCTCTTTTGGTCAAGGATGGCTATATTCAGACGGAGGCACCAACTCTCTAGCTGCTTCAACAAGTCCTACAGTCAACTATGTTACAGCTACCTCTACAACAGCCACTTCAACATTTTATGGAGGACTTTCTGCTGCGTCGTCGTTGTATGTATTATTAAATGGGAATGTGGGAATCGGCACAAGTGCTCCACTTGCAAAATTTGATGTCAATGGAAACTTAATCCTTTCTGGTTCAAATAGTTACTTAAATTTTGGAAGTACTTCCGGCACATCGGGATATGGTTTTAGAGACAACGCTGGAACAATGGAATTTAAAAATAGCGGAGGTTCGTGGACAGGAATAGGCTCTGGAAGCGGAAGTGGAAGTGATAAATTTGCAACATCATCAAACGGCGTAGCAATTTATCCAAATAGTGCTTACGGGCTAGTTTTAGGTCTCACCGCAACAACAACCAACTCACGCCTTGAGGTAAACGGAACTACAACCTCTTCAAATTTTGTTGCAAACTCTTCAACGGCTACATCAACTTTTGCCTCAACTGTTTCTGTAGGTTCAACAACGCCTCAATCTGTAGCTCTCTTTAGCGTGGGCACTCAAACTCCTGCATTTGTCGTAAATAGAAATAGCGGATATGTGGGTATTGGCACCACCACTCCTACTGCAAATCTTGAGATAAAAAATAGTAACACAGGCTCTTCTCCTACTTCTCTTCCAACCCTTGCTTTGGATAGTAACACATATACAAATTTGCTGTTTAAGACAAATGGTGTGAGCAGAGCAGCTATTCAAGCAGATTCTTCTGGAAATCTAAATAATTTTGCCTCTTCAAACGGAAGTATAAATTTTTATAGAGGGGGCTTATCTAGCAACACTTTAACTGCCCAAGTAAACTCTTCAGGTCTTACTGTAAATTCTGGAAATTTTTACGTTTCTTCGGGAGGAGGCTATTTTCAATCTACCGTTTCCGCAGGATCATCTGCTCTTGCGCCATCAACACTTACTAGTTTTGGATCATTAGGTCTCAAGACAACTCTTATCACATCTAATACTACACTTTCATCTTCATATACAAATGTTTTGGTAGATGCGACGGCTGCCGCAAGTTGCACAGGCACACCTTCTGTCACAACCTGTTCATCATACAGCAGTCAAGTTAATTGCGAGCTTCACGATGCTCGCGGGGGATGCTCTTGGAGTGCAGTAACATGTTCAAGTTATAATGGAGATGAAGGAACATGCACTTCATACGGATGCACATGGGATTCTGCAAGCTGTAGTGCATATAATAATGATCAAATGACTTGTCAGGCTACATCAGGCTGTTCTTACCCGGGCAACGCTGGCAATTGTAATGTATACAATAATAATTCATCTGTCTGTAGTGCAACCTCAGGCTGTTCTTATCCTGGAAATGCTGGTGATTGTAGTGTAGATTTTGCAGATAATTATGCAGGTTGCGCCGGCACTCTAGGCTGTAGTGGTCCTATTACTGATTGTGCGGTTTGGGATGGTACAGATCAAGGAACTTGCGAGGCAACAATGGGTTGTTCATGGAATGCTGGGGTTAGTGAATGTCAAGTTGTTTGTTCTGGAACATACGATAATGGAGTCTGTACAGGAAATTATGACGATGGAAGTTGTACGGGAACATATAATCCTGGAACTTGTTCGGGAACGGGAGGAAGCTGTTCTGGAACAGCGACATGTTCAGGAATAAATGATTCAACAAATTGTGCTGCTGAGTCAGGTTGTTCGTGGAACACCGCTGTAAGTATTACAATGCCTGCAACAGCATCTAACTTGGAAAGACAGTATTGGATAAAAAATGTTGGAACAGGCGGAACTGTTACCATTCTTCCAAACTCCGGGCAGACAATAGATGGCCAAAGCTCTTTCGATCTTTCTGGAAGAGACGATTCTATTGAACTTGGATTTTATTGGGATTCTGCAAATTGTTCTGCTTTTGACAGTAATGAAAGCACTTGCGGGTCTACGACTGGATGCACCCAAAATTATTCTACTTGCTCATATAATATTGGAGACAACACATGTTCTGGCGATTCTGGTTCTACTTGTTCGGCTCATAATGGTGATGAAGCGGGTTGCAATAGCCAGTCATATTTCAGTAATTGTTCAGGAACATATACTGTCTCTGTAAAATGGAATATTCTTTCGGATAAATCTGGCTATAACACAAGCTATAGCACCACAACAAGTGGCAGGGCTGCTGTAATTTCAAAAGGTCTGACAGACGCTTTCAGTCATATTCAATTCCAAAATAATTCTGGAACAGCTTTAGGATCGGTATTTGGAACAACAACAGGTATAGGCTTGCAGAGAAGCGTTGCAAACGGAAGTCTTTATTTAAACTATGATGGCGGAAATGTGGCAGTAGGAGCGACGACAACGCCGTGGAGAACTTTGTCTGTAGTCGGAACTGTTGCTTTTTCCGGGCTTTCATCATTTTCATCAGGTGACAGTGCGTTGTGTATATCTTCCAATAATGAAATAAAGAAAAATAATGGGGTTACTAGCTGTACATCGTCATCTCGTATTTTTAAACACGACATAGAAACACTGTCTTCTAGCACAGATAAATTTATGCAACTTAGGCCTGTGTCATTTGTTTATAATGATAGCGAATTGCCTGCCATTGGATTTATCGCAGAAGAGGTTGCTGATATTGATGAGAGGTTGGCAGAGTGGAGTGAAGGAAAACCAAAATCTCTCTCAATCGCCGCCATACTCTCTCTCACAGTTAACTCTGTTCAAGAATTGTGGCATAAATTTACATTGATATTGCCTTGGTTTGCTGGTGACGGAAGTAAATTCTCTGTTCAGGGAGATGTATGTGTTGATGATATATGTATTTCAAAAGAACAATTTAAGTATATGCTGATTAGTGGTAGTGGAGCATCATTTTCTACAAGTTCTGATTCAAATATTTTAGGAAATACAGAGGAAAATGATATATTAACAACAACTTCAGCTTCCACAACTGATATTATTGATTATAATGCTTCTACAACTAATGATATTGCTACAAGTAGCGATGAGGTTGTGCCAGAAAATAATGAAAATATTATTGAATCTGAGAACAGTAATGTAAGTTCATCAACTGATGAGACAGCAGGAGAACAATTATCGCCACCCCTAGAAGTAACTAGCAGTCCTCAAGTTCAACCAGAAAACATTGACACACCAGCACCAGAAAATATTGAGGAAGTACCAGATACTCAAGAAGAACCATCAACTAATTAATAAAATTTAAAGTATATGGATCCAAATAAATTATCAATACAGACGTCAATCATAGTAGGGTCAATTATTATTGGTCTCTCAATAATAATAAGTGGTGGTAATGGTGGCGGTAAAAATATAGAAAATAAAGTAGTTCAAGAACAAGCTCCTCAAAAAATAGAGGTTCCGCCAATAACAGAATCTGATCATATAACAGGAAGTAAATCTCCAAAAATTATTATTGTGGAATACTCTGATATGGAGTGTCCTTTCTGTAAAACTTTTCATAAAACTTTGAAACAAGTTGTGGGTGAGTATGGCGATAAAGTTGCGTGGGTTTATCGTCATTTTCCTTTAGAAATTCACCCTAAAGCAAAGAAAGAAGCAGAAGCAACAGAATGTGTAGTAGAACTCGGTGGAAACTCAATGTTTTGGAAATATATTGATAAAATATTTGAAATTACACCTTCAAATAATAAATTAGAAGAATCTGAACTAACTAGGGTTGCTAAAGAATTAGGACTTGATGTTTCCAAGTTTGAAAAATGTCTTTCCAGCGGAAAGTATTCAAAGAAAATAGAGGAAGCTATTCAGAGTGGTTTACAAGCTGGAGCTAGGGGAACACCTTACTCTTTGTTTGTTACAGGAAAAGGGGTTGTGCCTGTATCCGGAGGTGCGGTTTCTTTTGAAAAACTTAAACTCCAAATTGATAAATTATTAGCAGAATAATTTTGTTTAAAATAAAGTTAATTTTTTAAAAAATGATAGGGGATATAATTGTAGGTATGAAAATAAAAGTAGCAATAAATGGGGCGGGAAGAATAGGAAGGGCATTTTTGCGTGGAGCAATAGATAACTCTCTCATTGATATTGTTGCAATCAATGATCTTGCAGATATTGAAAATATTGCATATTTAATGAGATACGATAGTGCCTATGGAAAATGGAGTAAATCTGTAAAAGTTGATCAAAATAAAAAGAATTTAATAATTGATGGAAAATTTATTACATATCTTTCGGAAAAAGAACCACAAAATCTTCCTTGGAAAGATATGAAAATTGATGTTGTGGTTGAGTCTACGGGATTTTTTACGAGCAAAGAAAAAGCCAAGACTCACATTGACGCCGGTGCAAAGCGTGTGGTTATTTCAGCGCCCGCAAAAGATGAAGTGGGGGCTCCGCCAACACCAACAATACTTATGGGGGTGAGTAAAGGAAAATTTAAGGGAGAGCAAATAACCTCTAATGCATCATGCACCACAAACGCTTCAAGTCCTTTAGTTTCAATTCTTAATGAATCAATTGGTATAGAAAAAGCTATTCTTTCAACTGTTCATGGATATACAGCTAGTCAGTCAATTGTTGATAGTCCAAACAAAAAAGATTGGAAAGAGGGAAGAGCGGCGGCTCATAATATTGTGCCAACATCAACTGGTGCTGCTAAGGCGGTTGCAAAAGCGATGCCAGAATTTTCTGATAAGTTTGATGGAATTTCTATGAGGGTTCCTGTTATAACAGGATCGATTGCCGATATAACATTTATTTCTAAAAAAAATACCAGTGTTGAAGAAATAAATAATGTTTTGAAAAAAGCCGCGCTTGATCCTCGGTGGGATGGGATATTTTCTGTTTCTGAAGATCAGCTCGTATCAAGCGATATTGTTGGTAGTTCGTATGCCTCTATCGCCGATCTATCTTTAACTAGAGTTGTAAATCACAATTTGGTAAAAGTGTGTGCTTGGTATGACAATGAAACAGGGTATACTGGTTCTCTTATAAAACATGTTGTTATGGCGGGACAGAATTTGCCAATAACAGATATAGAAACACCAAAATATGTCTAAGGAAATTTATATAGCTTCAGATCATGCGGGTTTTGAATTAAAAGGACAGCTCAAAAAATATCTTGAAGAGAAAGGTTTTTTTGTAAAAGATTTTGGGGGATTAACATATAATCCGGATGACGATTACACCGATTTTGTTATTCCGCTTGCAAAAGAAATTGCAAAGGATCCTTCAAAAATAGGAATTATTATTGGAGGATCTGGACAGGGTGAGGCAATCGCTGCTAATCGTTTTAAAGGTGTTAGAGCTGTTGTTTTTAATGGACAATATAAACCATCTGACGGTAGAGAAGTGCCAGAGGAAATAAAACTTTCTCGTGAGCATAATGATGCGAATATTCTTTCTCTTGGAGCAAGATTTCTTTCTTTTGATGATACAAAAGAAGCGCTTGATACATGGCTCGCAGAGCCTTTTTCTGGTTTAGAAAGACATGCTCGTAGAATTAAGGCAATAGATGAATACGGAGAAAAAATACAATAAAAATATATGGCAGAAATAATTCCAGCAATTATTCCAAAGTCTTTTTCTAATCTTCTCCAAGAAGCGGAAAAAATAAAAGATTTAATAAACTGTATTCATGTAGATATTACTGATGGAAATATTGGTGAAGGAAAACCAAGTTGGCCATTTGAAAATGATAGAGGGGACTTTAATGAAATCCTCTCGCAGAAAAAGGGACTGCCTTTCTGGGAGGATGTTGATTACGAAGTTCATCTCATGACATTAAATCCTCTTTCTTATGTAAAAGACTGGATTTCTGCTGGCGCATCAAGAATAATTGTTCATTTGGATTCTTTAAATTATGAAAATGATATTCAATTTTTAGATCAAATAAAAAGCGAAGGACTTGTTGAGTTGGGGCTTGCTATTGATTCTCAAAATGATCTCGAACAAATAAAAGATTATCTTCACGCTTTTGATTTTATTCATGTGATGACTATCTCTTCAATAGGTGCTCAAGGATTGCCGTTTGATGAATCATCTTTGGGGCAAATAAAACAACTTCGCAGTGATTATCCTCATATGATTATTTCTGTTGATGGTGCAATGAATGCAGATAGAATTCCTCTAGTGTTGGAATCTGAGGTATCAAGAATTGTTGTAGGTTCTTACATTTTTAAATCAACCAATCCACGCGAGACTCTCCGAGAGATTAAAGAATTGCTATAATAAAGGCATGTCTCTTACTTCTGAAAAAATAAAATTTATTGAGCAGAAAGCAAACGATATAAGAGAATCTATTATTGAAATGCTTCTCCAAGCAAAGAGTGGGCACACTGCTGGTCCTTTGGGAATGGCTGATGTTTTTGCGACACTTTTTTTTCATAATTTAAAACATGATCCAAAAAATCCGTCTTGGAGTAAGCGCGATCTAGTTGTTTTATCAAATGGTCATATCTGTCCGGTGTATTACGCTGCTTTGGCCCACTCCGGCTATTTTCCTGTAGAAGAATTACAAACACTTCGTAAATTTGGTTCTCGTTTGCAGGGACATCCTCATAGAGATTTTTTGAATTTTATTGAAACAAGTTCAGGTCCTCTTGGAAGTGGGCTTTCTCAAGCTGTTGGAATGGCCCTAGCAGATAGAATTGATAGTGGTGTGTCATCGGATCGCCAAATATATTGTCTAATGAGTGATGGTGAACACGACGAGGGAAATGTTTGGGAGGCATATCTTTTAGCCGGCAAAGAAAAGTTGCAAAATCTTACTATAATTATTGATAGAAATAATATTCAGATTGATGGCTATACAGAAAATGTTATGCCCCTTGAGCCGTTTAGAGCAAAGCTTGAGGCATTTAATATGCACGTTCAGGTAATAGACGGCCATAACATTTCTCAAATTGTTGGTGCTATTGGTGAAGCACAGGCGGTGTTTGATAAACCTTCAGTCATAATTGCAAATACAATCCCAGGAAAGGGTGTAAAAGAATTTGAAAGAAGATTTGAATGGCATGGTAAGGCGCCAAATAAAGAAGAGGCAGAAATGGCGCTAAAAGAACTTCGAACTTTAGGAGATAAAATAAAAAGCGAGCATGAATAATTTTTTTAGAATAGCTAGAGTTGTTTCTTTAATAAACATTTTTGTTTTGCTAGTAGGTATTTTTTTTGACACTGACTCGCACCCTTTTTTCCCCAGAGGAGACGTGTTGCTTTTAACTTTTATATTTAATGGTATGCCCAGTCTATTTGCTCTTGTGATGCTATGGGACTATAAGGAAGTTGCTAGAGATACATTAATTCTTGCATCTGTCATAGCTTTTTCTTTATTCTTTATAAATGTGTCTTCTTTTCTATGATTAATCAAAACCTAAACCCAAAAATTTTTGCAAAAGAAAACGAAGGTGATATTGAGCAGGTTCCAATTCGTAAGGGATTCGGGGAGGGGCTTTTGATTGCGGGAGAAAAAGATTCAAGAATTGTTGCATTGTGTGCCGATCTCACAGAATCTACTCAAATGCACTTATTTAAAAACAAATTTCCTGAGCGATTTATTGAAATAGGTGTTGCAGAACAAAATCTTGCAACTGTTGCAAGCGGTATGACAGTATTAGGAAAAATTCCTGTTATATCTTCTTACGCCATGTTTTCTCCGGGGCGAAATTGGGAGCAAATTCGCACAACTATTTGCTATAACAACAGAAAAGTAATTATTGCTGGAAGTCATGCAGGAGTGTCTGTTGGTCCCGACGGCGGAACTCATCAGGCAATTGAAGATATTGCTCTTATGAGAGTAATTCCAAACATGACAGTAATTTCTCCTTGTGATGCAATTGAGGCAAAGAAAGCGACAATATTAGCTTTATCCGATTCTTGTAAAACCCCTGTATACATAAGACTCGCTCGTGAAAAAACTCCGATTATTACAACAGAAGAAACTGCTTTTGAAATTGGAAAGGCTCAGGTTTTTTATGAGTCCCACCTAGGCGGGCAGGCTTCAAATCCTCAAGTAACAATTTTTTCTACTGGGGCACTAACTCATAAAGCATTAGTTGTTGCTAAAGAACTTGAGACAGAGAATATTGGAGTGATTGTTGTAAATATTGCAACAATAAAACCTTTGGATGTTGCAACAGTAGTAGAAAATGCCAAAAAAACCAGAGCAGTTGTAACTGTTGAAGAGCATCAGATTGCAGGAGGGTTCGGAAGCGCAATTTCTGAATGTTTGTCGACAAATTTTGCAGTGTCAATTGAGTTTGTCGGAGTAAAAGATAAATTTGGACAATCAGGAACTCCAGATGAACTCATAGAACATTATGAAATGAGTGTCTCTGCTATAAAAGAAGCTGTAAAAAGAGTTTTAAAAAGAAAATGATTCCAAAAGTAGGCGAGTATTATAAGCATTTCAAAACAGGAAATTTATACAAAATTTTGGCTATTGGAAAATCTTCAGAAAATTTAGAAGAAATGATTGTGTATGAAGCACAATACGAAAATCCAGAATCACAGGTGTGGGTAAGGCCACTTAAAAATTTTATTGAAGATGTAGATTGGCAGGGCAGTAGAGTAAAAAGGTTTGAAAGGGTATAATCCTCACTATGGAAGAATCAAACTTAACGATAGAACAAGCTGAAGCCATTATAGGTGGATTATTTCAACAGATGTCCATGATGGGTGCTCAAGATGTTGAACCAGCTTTAGTTGAAGAAATAAAAAGAAAACTCCGAGCGGGTGAAACTTCTCCTGAAAACGCTGTATCAGAAGTGCGGGAAATATTAGCTAGTAAGATGGATTATCACTAAACCTTAATTGGTTTGTAATCGGACGGTGCTTTAGATAGCCACTCCAATAATTTTTCCTGACTTAGCAAACCTTTTTGTGCACCTACTTCCTGAACAACTGCCATAGAGTTTATAGGTGCCAATAGGAGCGCTTCCTCAACAGATTTTCCGAGAATAATTGCGCTTGCAAACGTACTAGCAAATGCATCTCCTGCACCCGTTCGTTCAAAAGGAGGTTTTGGATCTGGATATGGTTTCATAAAATAAAGATCGCCATTATAAAAAGTATATGCGCCGTTTGGGCCATCTGTAATGCAAACAATCTTTGGTCCGAGCGCTTTTATTCTCTCGGCTAGTACTCTTATATTAGTCTCGTTTATTCCCAAAATCCTTTCCGCTTCTTCTTTGTTGCAGAAAAATATTTCTGTTCGAGCATATATTTTTTGTAATGCTTCTACTCCAAAACGCATTTGAAATGTTCCGGGTTGAAATGCCAATTTTACATTCGGGTGTGTAATAAGATAATTTTCTATTTCTTTATGAAATTCTAATGAGTGTTCGCCTAAAGAGCTAAGATATATCCATTTGGGTTCTCTAAAATTTGGAAGAGAGTAGGGATATTTTTCGTGTTTTATGAGGATTGTTCTGTCGGCCTCATACCATAAGACATAGTGATAATTTGTCTTCATTCCTTTGTGTTTTTTTACAAAATCCACTCCGACAAAGTTTTTTTCAAATTCACCTTTTGCAACTATTCCATTTATATCGTCGCCAATATCTGTAACTATTGCAGTTGATATTCCAAGGCGAGAGGCAGAAACAGCGGCGTTTGGACTATTGCCAACAGCAGCACAAATTTCTACAGATTCATATGGAATTTTATCTGCAAACTTCATGCAAATTTCACACTCCTCCGTATTTACTTTGCAGTTTATGTGAGCTTCTTTGAGTTTTATAAAAGCATCGGTAACTGTATCGCCTATTGCAATGAGATCGTATTTTTTTTGGAAAAACATATGTTCATATTATATATGAATTTTTTGTATAAAAAAATCGCACAAGCTTTAAGGCTTGGCGGTTTGATGTGAACGAGTTTGCCACTCGGGACTATGTCCAAAGCGTAGTTTGCGAGTGGGTGTTCGCAGTTCTTCGCATTGAATTCCGAGTTGGGAAGGGCGGTCGCCGCCCCAAGGAGCATTGGCTCGGTGTTGGTAGGCTTCGCGCCACCATGCGATTGGGTTGCGAAAGAACTTCGCGATGGACGCAACCATCTTGATGAGTGTGTCCAATGCAATCAGCATCACAAGTATGGTCAGGAACATCAGGTTTTTATACCAGCGATCCTCGGTGGAGTCGTTTTCGTGTTTCATTTTCAGGGTTTGTTTATATTGACAATACTCCTCATTTTTAAAAATTCAAGTCTTTATTTGCACAGGTCATTATATTTTTATGTGATAAAATTTAGTTATGAATTTAAGACAAATCATTAAAGATGCACAAGAAAAGAAAATTGCAGTTGGACATTTTAATATTTCAAACCTAGAGGCATTCCATGGAATATATAAAGCAGCAAAAAAACTTAATGTTCCAGTAATAATTGGTGTATCAGAGGGCGAGCGAGAATTTACAGGTATTACAGAGGTTGCATCATTGGTAAAAGGAATAAGAGAAAAAGATAATTACCCAATTTTTCTAAATGCTGATCACACTTACTCTCCCGAAAAAGTAAAAGAGGCAATAGACGCAGGTTTTGATTCTGTTATTTTTGACGGCGCCAAACTTACTCTTGAAGAAAATATTGCTAAAACAAAGGAGTGTGTGGCATATGCAAGAGATTGTGGACGAGATGTTTTGGTTGAAGGAGAGCTTGGATATATTGGCCAGTCATCAAAAATTTTAGATGGAGTGCCAGAAGGGGTTGAACTTACTTCTGTTGCAGATGCTTTAAGATATGTAAATGAAACGGGATTAGACTTATTTGCTCCAGCAGTTGGAAATATCCATGGAATGCTTAAAGATGTTCCAGATCCACGGCTCAATATTGAGCGAGTGAAAGAAATAAGTGAGGCGGTAAAAATTCCTCTTGTGCTTCATGGTGCGAGTGGAAACAGTAAAGAAGATATACAGGATGCAATAAAAAATGGGGTTTCAATTGTTCATATAAATACAGAAATTCGTGTGGCCTATGTAGATGCACTTAAGCAGTCTCTAAAAGATCATCCAAATGAAGTTGCTCCCTATAAAATTCTTTCTTCAGCAGAATTGTCTGTTGAAGAAGTTGTAGAAGAAAAGCTCCGCACATTTAATTTTCTATAAATATTTATGAAACTATCTTACGAACTCAAGCACATTTTTGATGGAAAAATAGTTGATTCTCCGGGTATGCTTGATCAATATTCTCGGGATGCCAGCATTTGTGAAGTTATGCCACAGGCAATTGTTTTTCCAAAAGACGCTTCGGATATAGAAGCTCTTGTTCAATTTGTTTCAAAGAAAAAAGATGAAGATCCGAATGTGTCGCTTACTGCGCGCGCTGGAGGCACTGATATGTCGGGAGGACCACTTAACGAATCAATTATTGTTGATACAACACAGTATCTATCGGGAATAATAGGTTTTGATGGAAATAATGTTCGTCTAAAGCCTGGAACATTTTATAGAGATTTAGAAAGAGAAGCTCTAAAAAAAGGGCTAATGCTTCCAAGTTACCCAGCGTCTAAAAAATTATGCACTGTCGGTGGTATGGTTTTAAATAACACAGCAGGAGAAAAAACATTAAGTTATGGACCCACAAAGTCATACATAGAAGAGATAAAAATGGTTTGTTCTGACAGTAAAGAATATGTTTTTAAGCCAATATCTCTGCCTGAAGCTAAAAAAAAGTCAGAACGAAATGACTTTGAAGGAAATTTATATAAACAATTAATAAATTTATACGAGGGAAATAGAGATTTGATACAAAAAGAAAGACCTCATACTTCCAAAAATGCCTCGGGATATTATATTTGGGATCTCTCTCTTGATAATATTTTTGATATCACACAAATAATTGCTGGTTCGCAGGGTACTCTGGGTATTGTTACAGAGCTTGTCTTATCTTTGGTACCAATAAAATCTAAAAAAAGAATGGTCATGATGTCGATTCGGGATCTTTCCCTTATTCCTCAATTAGTTCAGGTTGTTTTGCCATACGAACCTTCAAGTTTGGAATCTTACGACAACGATACCTTAGAGCTTGCTGTAAAATATTTTCCCGATTTAGTTTCTGAGATGGGTTTTTTAAAAAAGATACAAATGACAAGCGCCTTTATTCCAGAATTTTTAATGCATATTGGCCACAATTTTCCAAAATTAGTAATGTTGGTGGAGTTTGAGGGTGATTTAGATGGAGAGTTAGGAAGAAAAATTTATGGACTTATTGCTCAGTTAGAAGCTCTTGGAATTTATGCTAAAGAGGTTTCGAGTAAGATTCAGGAAGAAAAGTTTTGGACGATAAGGCGCGAAAGTTACAATCTCTTACGCAAACATTCACAAGGTAAAGATGTAGTTAGTTTTATAGAAGATGTCGTGGTGCCTCCGGAGAAATTGGTTGATTTTATTCCTCGTATCCATGAGATATTACACTCATATGATCTTGTTTATAGTATTGCGGGTCATGCCGGAAGTGGTAATTTTCATATATTTCCATTAATGGATACCACAGATCCAAATTTCGGGGATAAAATAATAGAAATATCAGATAAGGTCTATTCTTTGGTCGCCTCTTGCGGAGGATCAATTACAGCTGAACATAACGACGGTATCTCGCGCACTCCTTTTATGGATAAAATTTTTAGTAAAGAGATGCTTAATATTTTTAAACAGATAAAGGGTATTTTTGACCCAAAAAATATATTTAATCCGGGAAAAAAAGTTTCAGTAACTAAAGATTATTTCAAGAATCATTTGAGAAAGAAGGTTGTAAATTACTCAATGTAGCATCTTCTTTTTGTAACGACGAAATAGCTGTTTTTACAGACTCGCGTAGCTTGATTGAAGTGAAGAGGAGAAAATATTGAGCACAATATTTTCGTGTCTGTAAAAACAGCTATTTCACGAGTGTTCATTTGAAAATTTTAAAAACCTATGTATAATCTAGCTCATGTTTACTATCAATGCGACAAAAAGACAAGAAAGCCAAAAAACTGCTGATTTGAGAAAAAGTGGCAAAATTCCTGCTGTTTTTTATGGATCTAAGACACAATCAACCGGTATTGTTGTTGATGAGGTTGAATTTACTAAGGTTCAAAAGCAGGCCGGAGAATCTACTGTTATTACTTTAACAGGAGACGCTGGAGAACACGATGTCCTAATACATGATTTTCAGATTGATCCTGTTACAGGAAAGCCAATTCATATAGATTTTTACGCTCTAGAAAAGGGTCAGAAAGTGAGAGTTAATGTTCCTGTTGAGTTTGAAGGTGTTGCCCCTGCAGTAAGAGAAAAAGGAGGAATATTGGTTAAGGTTATGCATGAAATTGAAATTGAAGCCGAGGCGAAGAATCTTCCGCATTCATTAATTGCTGACATAGGTTCGCTTGTTGAAATTGATTCCCATATAACAGCACAGGATATCAAGCTTCCAAACGGAGTTGTTTTGATAACAAAGCCGGAAGAAGTTGTAGCTCTTGTTTCTCTTCCTAAAGAAGAAAAAGAAGAAACTGGTCCAATTGATTTGTCTGCTATCGAAGTTGAAAAGAAAGGAAAAGAAGCTAATCCTGAAGAAGAAGCTTCTGCAAAAGAGGAATAATATTCCTCTTTTTTATTTTTTATGAAATTTAATTATTGTCGCTCTTTAGTTTGTTTATTTGTGGTGATGTTTTTGGCATCCGCAGGTTTTGCTTTTGCAGAAACTGAATCTGAGCGCGACGCTAGACTTAGAGCGGAACTTTCTGATATTGAGCGTGATATTCAAAATCAACAAGCAATTCTTTCAACTAAACAACTTGAAGGCGCATCTATTTCAAGGGATATTGCTATTCTTGACGCAAAAATTCAAGAAGCAAAATTGAAAATAAAAAAACACAATATCGCTATAGAACAACTCGGTAAAGATATTGTGGTGCGTTCAAACAATATAAAAAAACTAGACACCAAAATTGATCTAGGAAAGGAATCACTAGGTCAGATATTAAGAAAGACTAATCAAATTGATGATTATTCAGTTCCCGAAGCTTTTCTTTCGGGTGAAGAGCTGTCTGATTTTTTTAGTGATTTAGATTCTTTTGATTCGGTTAAGCTTGCATTGTCAGAAACCTTTACTGAATTTAGAGATGCTAAAAAAGAAAATGAGCAAGAGAAAGAAGTTTTGGGAAAAAAGCGAAATGTTGAAATTGATACAAGAGTCAATGTTGAGGTAGAAAAGGCAATCATTGAGAAATCAGAAACTGAAAAAAAACGACTTCTTGCTCTAAACAAAGCGGAACAAGCCGGTTATCAAAAAGTTATTGCTGATAAGGCAAAAAGAGCGGCAGAAATTAGGGCAGCGCTGTTTAAGCTTAGAGACAGTGCAGCAATTCCTTTTGGAACTGCTGTTGATTACGCTAAAGAAGCTTCAAGGGCTACAGGTGTAAGACCAGCTTTTTTGCTTTCAATAATTACTCAAGAATCAAATTTAGGAGCAAATGTTGGAAGATGTCTTTTGACTAATACTGAAACTGGAGAGGGGGTTAGATCAAGCACTGGGGCTGCAGTTAAAAATGTTATGAAACCTTCTCGTGATATCGCACCCTTTTTAGAGATAACAAAACAAGCCGGAAGAGATCCTTTTACGACGGTGGTGTCATGTCCTCTTGATATTGGTTATGGAGGAGCAATGGGTCCGGCACAATTTATTCCTTCAACATGGCAAATAAATGCAGATAGAATTGCAAAAGCTATAGGGGCTTCTTTTGCCGATCCTTGGAACCCAGAGCATGCTTTTATGGCATCAGCTATATATCTTTCAGATTTGGGGGCCGTATCTGGTTCTTACACAGCAGAAAGGAATGCTGCTTGTAAATATTATTCAGGGAAGTCTTGTGGACTTGTAAAGGGAAATACTACTTACGGAAATCAGGTTGTAGAGAGGGCGAAGTCTATCCAAGCTAATATTGATATTTTGGAGGGTAACTAATTACGTTTATATTATACCATATTTTAATAAAATATCAAGTATTGTAAAAAAGCCTTTATTTATGTATTATTTGCCGACATGAAAAAAGATATACATCCACAAAATTTCAGGCCGGTAGTGTTTCAAGACACATCAAATGGGGCGCAGTTTCTTATTTCCTCAACTGTTGTAACTAAAGACATCGTAACTTATGAAGGAAAGGAGTATCCTCTTTATAAGGTTGAAATTTCAAGTGCCTCTCATCCATTTTATACTGGAAACGAAACAATTGTTGACTCAGCGGGAAGAGTAGAGAAGTTTAAGGCTCGAGCTACTAAGTCTTCAAAGTCAAAAAAGTAAATCTCTAGCCCGATCATTTCGGGCTTTTTATATATGGATATTGATATCCAAAAGTACAAATCAAACAATAAAACTCGTTTCCTCGCAGAAGATTACGAACGTCTTTTGGCTGAGGAAGCAGAAATAGAAAAAATTTCTAATGATCCTGCAATGAAAGAATTGTCTGAAGAAGAAATTAAACTTATAAATTCTCAGAAATATGATCTCATTAAACAGATGGATTCAATTCTTAAGGAAGAAGAAGCTGAGGAAGAATTTCCTAATGAAGTTATTTTGGAAGTAAGGGCAGGGGCTGGTGGAGAGGAGGCTTCTCTTTTTGCTGAAGAACTTTCAAATATGTATAAGGCTTATGGAGCTAAAGAGTCTTGGAGTTTTGAACCAATAAGTGAGTCAGAAAGTTCTGTTGGTGGATTTAAGGAAGCAACTTTTGAATTTAGGGG
>CAZAOU010000003.1:60647-68321 GCA_964487135.1 uncultured Candidatus Saccharibacteria bacterium | reverse complement strand
ATAAAAACAAAAGAAAAACATGCAAACGCAACAATGCTCGGTAAAGCGTATGAAAAACATAAATGCCCTAAGTGTGGAAGTGGTATGGAAATAAAACTTTCTCGTGCAGGAAAGTTTTTGAGCTGTTCAAAATATCCAGAATGCGATGGAGCACTCACTATTGATGGGTTAGAAATTCAAAAAGACAAACCTTTGGGAATTGATCCCGAAAGCGGTCTTCCTATTTTTGTAAAAATCGGTCGTTTCGGACCATATGTTCAACTTGGTGAAATGACAGGAAAAGGAAAAAATAAAATAAAACCAAAGATGGCTAGTATTCCAAAAGAATATAATCCACAAGAAATTAGTGTAGAAAATGCTCTCAAATTTTTATCTCTTCCAAGAAATCTTGGAAATCATCCGGAAACAGGGTTAGAAGTTATTGCAACATCTGGACGCTTCGGGCCTTATGTGGCTCATAACAAAAATTATCGCTCGATTAAAACACCTCTCAATCCTTACGAGATCACTTTGGAGCAAGCACTAGAACTTCTGGCACAAGAAAAGAAGCCGAGAGGTTTTGCGAGAAAAAAGAAAGTTTAATAGAAATTGAGTTTATAAAAACCTATGTAGGCGCGACCGGCGCCAGAGTGAGAAAGTTTTCAGTAGAAAAATTTCGTGTTTTTTAAACTCAATTTCTATTACAATTTTAATATTTTATATACTAAAATTATCCAAGTTATAACTCTCCTCCTCTTCTTTTCTTAGTTCTTCTTGAGGTTTGTCATTCATAGCTATTTTTTGCTCATCTTTCGGAAGATTTTCTACTGTAACCACTCCTTCTCCTGCAGGAATTTTATTCTCAAAATTTTTCTTTACTAAATCTAAAATTGAGTGGAGGTCTGAAGCATTGAAAAAATCTATATGGATTTTTCCTCCTGCCTCTTTCTTTTCAATCTGAACCCTTGTTCCAAGTGCTTCGGTTAGCTTTTCTTCAATCTCAACAATTTCTGGATCAATAAGAAGCTCTTTCTTTCGCACTTTGTCATATGCAACACGCCTTGCTATCCCTTCGGCTTCCCTCACTGTCATTTTTTTAAGCAGAATTTCTTTAAACAAAACGGCTTGCTCTTCAGGCTTATCAATAAGCATCAAAATTGGACGAGTGTGTCCCTCAGAAATTTTGCCATCAGAAAGCGCTTGAAGCATCTCAGGAGGAAGTAAAAGCAGACGAATACTATTAGAAACATACTCTCTACTCTTTCCAACCTTAACCGCAATTTCTGTATGCTTTAAATTAAATTCATCTGCTAGCTTTTTAAAAGCCTTAGCGCGTTCTACAGGATTAAGATCTTCTCTTTGAAGATTTTCTATTATTGCAAGCTCTAGTTTAGCCTTATCAGTTTCGTCTCCCGATCGAATAACAGCAGGAACTTCTTTAAGCCCTGCAAGCTTTGACGCTCTTAATCTTCTTTCTCCAGAAATTAATTCATATTCAACAACAAGTCCTCCATCTGGTTTTTCTATTTCTTTTCTTGTTACAACAAGTGGTTGCAAAACTCCGTATTGCCTAATTGAAAGAGCCAGATCGTTTAGACGAGAATCATCGAATTCAGTTCTTGGCTGAAATGGATTTGGTTTTATTTTTTCTACTTCGATCCAAAAAATTGAGTTGTTGTAAAATTGCATGTTACGATGCGAATATACTAATTTACTAATGATACAAATAAAAAATTATTGTATCGAAATTGTATCAGAAAAATTGAGTAAAAAAAATGGGCGGGAATGTTCCCGACCTAGTGATGATCAAGTTCAGCGAGCTTACCACTCGCAACAGCGCCAAAGTAGATGGCGACTGGCGAGAGGCAAATCCCAATGAGACTCGGCAGAAAGAACGTTCGGCTCTCACTGGCAATACCAGCAAAACCGCCGATGACCATGATGAAGAGCGCGAGAGCACTGGCCCAGAAGATGGGCGTCCACTTCATCTTGATCGCACGCCGAATTGATTCCGGCGTTGGTTTTTCAGGTTCTTTCGGTGCGGAAGCATCAGTCACAAAGACTGATGCAGGATCAGTAGTAGGTTTCATACACCCTAAACACTACTCTTTATTTTTATTGATGCAAGAGGAAAAATGTAGTAAGTTTAAGTCGGTTTGAAATGCCCGGGTGGCGGAATTGGTAGACGCACACGACTCAAAATCGTGCGACGCAAGTCATGGGAGTTCGATTCTCCCCCTGGGCACAAATGAAGAAGTTTCCAAAAATCATTGTTATCTGTGGTCAAACAGCTACAGGAAAAAGCGACCTTGCTGTAAAAATCGCCAAAAAAATAGATGGCGAAGTTATTTCTGCTGATTCAAGACAAATATACAAAGGATTAGATATTGGCTCTGGAAAAATAACAAAAAAAGAAATGTGTGGCATTAAACACCACCTTTTAGATATAGAAAATCCCGCTAAAAAATTTTCAGTTTCTGATTACAAAAATTTAGGAGAAAAAGCTATTCAAGAAATTATTGGTAAAGGAAAAACTCCTATTATTTGTGGCGGAACAGGGTTTTATATTGATGCTTTAGTAAACGGAATAATACTTCCAGAGGTAAAACCTGATAAAGAGTTACGCAAAAAACTTGAGAAAAAAAGTTTGAGACAGCTTTTAGCGGTTCTTACAAAATTAGATAAAAAGCGAGCTAAAGAAATTGATCTAAATAATAAAGTGAGAATTATTAGAGCAATTGAAATTGCTAAAGCTTTAGGAAAAACTCCTAAAATAAAACAGGGAAAAAAATATGATGCGTTTTTTATTGGCCTTACACTTCCCAAAGAAAAACTGCAAGAAAAAATAAATATACGACTTTTAAAACGAATTTCTGGGATGATTCGTGAAGCAAAAAAACTCCACAAAAAAAGACTTTCTTGGAGGCGAATGAACGAACTAGGCCTTGAATATAGATATCTCGCCCTCCTTTTACAAAACAAAATAAGTAAAAAAGAATTTATAGGAAAACTAAACACAGAAATTTGGCATTACGCTAAACGTCAAATGACATGGTTTAAAAGGAATAAAGATATAAAGTGGTTTGAGCCCAAAAAATCAGGAAAAATTATAAAAATTGCAGAAAAATTTTTGAGTAAAAAACTATTAATTAAAAAAATTCAAAATCAAAAGTAAAAGAATACTTAGAATTAAGACTGCTCCTGCTACAAATTTAGGGTTTGTTGCTTGACTAATTCTTTTGTTCAACATCCTAGATAAAGGTAATAATAGTATGTAAAAGCTAATAAAAACTAAGATAATACTAAAAATTAAAGATAAAATCAGAGTAGACTGATTCTCAACTTTATATCTTTGTAAAACCAAGTAAGAAAGAAAAAGTAAAATAACTGTGATTATAAATATAGTAAAGATTCCCTTTTTAGTGAAGCCCGCTGGCTTTGCATCATCAGTTTTATCAGACAACTCAATAAATAAAAACTTTTTCATTAATTTAATTATAACACAAGCGAATACGGGCGATGGAAGAATCGAACTTCCGACAACGGTTTTGGAGACCGTAGTTATACCACTTAACTAATCGCCCAGTGACAACCATATTAACAAAACTAGCCCTTTCGGGCCAGTTTTGAGTTTTTGAGTTATTTTTTCGCTTCCTTAAAATCAACGTGCTTTCTAAGCTTTTTTGAGTATTTACTAAGCTCAATTTTTCGCTGAACAAGCTTCTTATTCTTACGAGTGTAATATACCTCGCCTGTTGATTTATTCTTAAGCTGTATTAACTGATCTTGTGACATAGTTGTAAGATACTAACACGATTTCCTTATTTTGCAACACCAACAAAGACTGTGCGCAGGGAAGGATTTGGTCACAGATAATTTTTTGCTAAAAATTTCCGCGACCCCGGCTCGGCGCCAGTCGCGCCTGCGCCTTTCAAATTCTTCCCAAAATCACGCTCTGTAAGCGTGATTTTTGCTTATTTCACTTCGTTCAATTGCGCAGGGAAGGATTTGAACCTTCGTAGCCCATAGGGCGATAGATTTACAGTCTATTGCAATTGACCACTCTGCCACCTGCGCAAAAACTCTTATAAAGAGCTTTTACAAGATAGCACAAAATAAAAAGTCTTTCAAAACAATTTTTAAATTACTTATTAGCTAAGCTTTTTTTAGAAAGAATTTCACCTCCTATTATTGTTCCCTTTTTACCTTTTTTAACTTCAAAAGAAAGCTCGTTGTCTTTTACAGACACAACCAAACTACCACCTTTATGTATTCCTTGGGTAATAATAAGATGAGCTACTGGATTGAGAATTTTATTCTGAATGAGTCGTCTTAAAGGTCTCGCCCCGTATTGAGGATTATATCCCTCCTTTGCAAGATAAGTATAAGTTTCTGGTGTAAGTTCCAAAGAAATTTCTTTTTGCGCTAATCTTTCTTGAACCTGCTTAATCTGAATATCAACAATATTTCTAATATTTTCAGTTGAAAGAATGTCAAAAATAATAATGTCATCAAGACGATTCAAAAACTCTGGTCTAAAGTAATCCTTGAGAGACTCCATAACTTTTTCTTTAGCACCATCATAATTTGTTTTGTCATCTGTTGATGCTTGGAAGCCCATTTTTTGCATCTTATCAATATACTGCGCTCCGATATTTGAAGTAAGAATTATCACAGTATTTTTGAAATTAACAACGCGTCCTTTTGCGTCAGTGAGCCGTCCATTATCAAGAACCTGAAGCAAAATATTAAATACTTCTGGATGAGCTTTTTCTATTTCGTCAAAAAGCACAACAGAATAAGGTCTATGACGAATTGTTTCTGTAAGGTTTCCTCCCTCTTCGTAACCAACGTATCCTGGAGGAGCTCCAATTATTTTTGAAACAGCATGTTTTTCCATAAACTCAGACATATCCACTCGCACAAGAGCTTTTTCATCATCAAACAAAAATTCCGCTAATGCTTTTGTGAGCTCTGTTTTTCCAACTCCGGTTGGACCTAAAAGTAAGAAAGATCCGATAGGTCTGTGTGGATCGGAAATTCCCGCCCTGCTTCTTTTTATTGTGTCAGCAATTTTTTCAACAGCATTATCCTGACCAACAACTCTTTCTTTTAGTTTTTCTTCAATGCGAGCCAATTTCTCCGCCTCTTCTTCAAGCATTCTTGTAACAGGAACACCGGTCCAACGGGAAACAACTCCAGCAATATCGTTTGCTGTTACTTCTTCTTTAAGAATTCTTCTTGATGATTGAAACTTCTTTAATTTTTTAAGGTGAGCATCTAATTCCTTGGTAAGAGTAGGAATCTTTCCGTAACGAATTTCTGCTGCTTTAGAAAGATCTGCGCGCGCAACAGCATGATCCGCTTCAATCTTAAGTTCTTCTAAATGCTTTTTGGTTTTTTTAATTTCAACCAAAACCTCTTTTTCATTTTTCCACTTAAGCTCAATCTCTGAAGTTTTTTCTCTGAGATCAGCAATTTCTTTTTCAATTTCTTTTACTCGGGTTTTAGCAGTGCGACCCGTTTCTGATTCTTTTTTAAGGGCCTCTTTTTCAATTTCTAGACGCATTATTTTTCGATGTGCATCATCAAGCTCCTGAGGTTTATTTTCAAGAGAAATCTTAAGTTGTGATGCTGACTCGTCAATGAGATCTACCGCTTTATCTGGCAAAAATCTCTCTGTTATATAACGAGAAGAAAGATTAACTGCGGCCACAATTGCCTCATCAGTAATACGAACACCATGATAAAGCTCATATTTATCCTTAAGTCCACGAAGAATTGTTATTGCATCCTCTGGTGAAGGTTCAGAAACATATACGGGCTGAAATCTTCTTGTAAGTGCAGGATCTTTTTCTATATGCTTTTGATACTCACGAAGTGTGGTTGCACCAATGGCACGTAATTCTCCTCTTGCAAGAGCTGGTTTTAACATATTTGAAGCATCTAACGACCCTTCTGCAGCACCAGCACCAACAATAGTGTGTATCTCATCAATAAAAAGAATAACCTTACCTTCCGCCCTCTCAATTTCTTTTATAATATTTTTCAATCTCTCTTCAAACTCTCCTCTGTATTTTGTTCCTGCAACAAGAGCTCCTAAATCCAATGACACGAGTTCTTTTTCTTTTAGAGACTCCGGAACATCCCCTGTTGCAATTCTTCCTGCCAAACCTTCAATAATTGCAGTTTTTCCAACCCCTGCCTCTCCGATAAGAATAGGATTATTTTTTGTTCTTCTTGAAAGAATTTGGATTACCCTAGCAATCTCACTGTCGCGACCAATAACTGGATCAAGCTTATTTTCCAAAGCCATTTTTGTAAGATTTCTTGTGTATTTTGTTAGAGCTTTAAATTTTTTTTGTGGCGAAGGACCTTCAGAAATTTTTCCCTCTTTAAGTTCTTGAACAACCCTTAAAACAGCGTCCTTTGCAATTTTAAAACGGGTTAGCATTTCTTTTGCCGAACTCTGAACATCGCACATTGATAAAAATATGTGTTCTGTTGAAATAAACTCATCCTTTAGGGATGCGGCAACCTTTGCCGAATTTTCTATTATAGATGCAAGCTCAGGTGTTAAATAAATTTGGTATGAAGAAGATAAAACTTGAGAAGTTTCGCCTCCCTCTATTGAATCCAAAAGTGAATCGGTAAGAAGAATAGTATCTACTTCAAGTTTATCTAAAATAGACAAAACCGCAGATTCTTCTTGGAGCAATAGCGCAGCCAAAAGATGAAGCGGCCCTACGTGATTCTGACCCCTTTCGATGGCAAGCTCGTGAGCTTTCCTTATTGATTCTTTTGCTTTTGTAGTGAAATTTCCAAATGGTGGCATATGTCTTTATATTATACTACCCCTGTCAAGCAAACAGCTCTTATAGCAATTCTTTTATAGTTGAAAGCAATTCCCCTGCATCAAGATAAGAACCTTCTGCTGTTCCCTCTAACAAACTTGAAGGAAAATAAAAACCCAAAATTTCGGCATTTGTTGAAAGCAATACAAAACTTGAGAGATTGGAAGAAGGTTTTAAATCTGTTACAAAAGTTGTAGCGGAAGCTGACTCTGAAACTTTAATTGACCCAAATTCTTTTACTATTCCTGTTGATACAATATTGTTGTCTTCTCTTCCTCCCAAAGCAATAACATTAGCACCAAGTTTGATATTTTTAGAAGAAACATAAGATGCGGAAGGAATTTTTGAAATATCTTTTGTATCAAGTAAAAAAACAGAAACAGAAGTATTAATTTTTTTACTGAAAGCAAGCGGAACAAACTCTTTTCCAAAAGAAACACTATAACTTTCTGCAGTTGAAAACTCTCCACCGTTAAAAGCAATAATCGCTCCTTTTGAGCCTACCTTTATTCCAAGTGATACAAATTCGTTTTTGTCTGCAACTTTTCTATAAATTCTTACCAGACTAGCTCCTGCTTTTTCAGCAATATCAGAAATGCTCAAAACCGTTTCCTTAGGGTCTGTTTTTGGGACTTCTACAATTTTTCTAACTGGAGAATCTGGAGCAACTTTTTCTATTGTTTTTTCAACTACTCTGTAAATTGTTTGGGTTACACCCTGATCTGATTTATCCATCAAAGAAACAGTAGTAATACCAGTTGAAAGTGCAGTAACGAAACTCACAAGAAGAGCGAGAAGTATTACTTGTTGTTTCGTTAAGTGATCCATTTAATTAGTGAAT
>CAZAOU010000003.1:0-60547 GCA_964487135.1 uncultured Candidatus Saccharibacteria bacterium | reverse complement strand
AGTTTATAGTGAATAGTTTATAGTGAATAGTTTATAGTGAATAGTTTATAGTGAATAGTTTATAGTGAAAAAAATTAGAATCAATAATTTTATGTTTATCTCTCCAACAACTATTCACCATACACTATACACTTCTTATTCCTTGAATTAATAATACCTTTTTTAAAGATTCTATACAATCATCTATGTGTTTTTTTGTAGTTCCTCTTCCAAAAGAAAATCTTAATGTTGATTTTTCACTTCCATCATCTCTTCCGAGAGCCTTTATAACATAAGAATAAGAATCTTCTTTAGAAGATAAGCAGGCACTTCCTGAACTTATTGCAAAACCCATAGCATCCATTTGCAAAACTGCAAACTCTGCATCCAGTCCTTTTATTGAAATACTAGATATATTTGGAACTCTGGGAGAATTTGAACAATTTATAATAAAATCTTCTGAAATTTTTTTTATTTTTTTCTCAAAATAGTTCTGAATAACACTCAATCTTTTAGCTTCTTTCTTTTGAAAAGAAATGGTCTCAGATAGTGCCTCAGCACAAGCAAATATATTTGACACATTTTCAGTACCACTTCTCAAACCCTTCTCTTGCCCTCCACCATAGACTAAAGGATTAATTTTTAAATCAATCTTTTTATATAAAATACCAACTTTTGGACCATAAAATTTAAGACTATCGAGAGTTGCCATATCAACCCCCATAGAAATTAAATCTATTGGCAAAGTATTTATTGACTGACACATATCACAGTGAAAAATGGGAAAATTATGTTCAAAATTTTGACGAGATTTTTTTATGACTCTAGAAATTTCTTTTATTGGCTGTATTACACCGGTTTCATTATTGACATGCATCACTGATACCAAAATTGTTTCTTTGCGGATTTTTTCTGAAATTTTTTTTGGATCAATAATTCCATTTTCATCAGGAAATATTTCATCGACAACCGCACCCAAACTTTTTAAATAAGGAATTAATTCTTTTATTGAGGAATGCTCAATCGCAGAAATTATAATATGAGGATTTTTGATAGTGGCAGAAACAGATTTAACAACACCTTGAATTGCAATATTATTTGATTCTGTGCCGGATGAAGTAAAAAAGATACTTTCTGGGCGGGCGCGCAAAAGCGTGGCCACGCTTTTGCGCGCCTCTTCTAATTTTTTCTTTGTATCAACCCCCTCTTTATACAAAGACGAAGGATTAAAAAAATCACCCCCACTTGAAGTCAAAGCTTTCGCTGCTTTTTTACCTATTGGAGTTGCACTAGCGTAGTCTAAATATATTCTTTTATTCTTAAGATTCATAATGCCTCATACTAGACGATAAAAACTAAAAATCAATGATTTTTTACAAAATTAGTGTATAATCCTGCCCATGTCCTCAACTCCCCCAAAAACCAATACAAATTTGTCGCGCCCACCTGTTGTTGCGGTGATGGGTCATATTGACCATGGCAAATCTTCTCTTTTGGATTACATTAGAAAAACAAATATTACCGAGAAAGAAGCTGGAGGTATTACTCAAAAAATGAGTGCTTACAAAGTCCAGAAAGCCGACGAAGACAAAAAAATCCGATCTATAACCTTTTTAGATACGCCAGGACACGAAGCTTTCTGTGAGCTACGAAGCAGAGGAGCAAGTGTTGCAGATATAGCAATCTTGGTTGTTGCAGCAGATGAAGGAATAAAACCTCAAACAGTTGAGGCTCTTGATTGTATAAAGAAGGCAAATCTTCCTTTAATTATCGCGATGAACAAAATAGATCGCCCTAACGCAAATATTGATAAAGTAAAACAACAACTTGCAGAAGCTGAAGTTTATGTAGAGGGATACGGAGGAGAAGTTCCAGCTGTTCCCGTTTCGGCCATTACCGGAGAAGGTGTAGAAGAATTACTACAGATGATAATCCTACTTTCTGATATTCTTGATCTAAAAGCAGATGACTCAAAAAATGCAGAAGGTGTAGTTATTGAAGCATTTAATGACAAAAATAAAGGAATCAGCGCTACTTTGATTATAAAGGATGGATCCATAAAAACAGGCCAATTTGTTGTGTGTGAAAGTTCTTTTGCTCCAACAAGAATTATGGAAGATTTTCAAGGAAAAAAAATTGAGAGTTCACATCCAAGCGATCCAGTAAAAATAGTGGGCTTTTCTACATTACCTCCAGTTGGAAGTATCTTTGAAGTTGTAAATTCAAAAAAAGAGGCGGAAGAAAAAACAGAACAATTTAAATTAAGTGGGCCAAAGATTCCAACAACAATAGTAATAGGTGGCGAAACTGAAAACGCAATCACAATTCCTATGATAATTAAGGCATCTACAACCGATGTAATAGAAGCAATAATCCATGAACTAAAAAAAATAAAAAGCGAAAGAGTGGCATTAAAAATTCTTTATACGGGCGTTGGATTTATATCAGAGAATGATGTAAAAACTGCTGGCTCAACTCCGGGCAGTGTTATTGTTGGTTTTGAAACAAAAATTGATACTGCGGCAAAAACATTAGCAGAGAGACTTATTGTGCCCATAGAATCTTTTAACATTATATATAAACTTACTGAATGGATGGATGAATTTGTTAAAAATAAAACTCCAAAAATGAAAGTGGAAGAAATGACAGGTAGAGCCAAAATATTAAAGTATTTTAGCAAAACAAAAGACAAGCAAGTCGTAGGTGCTAGAGTGGAAGATGGATCCATCTCTGTTGATAGTGAAGTAAAAATATTAAGAAGAGATACAGAAATTGGAAAAGGAAAGATTAAAATTTTACAACAATCACGAGTTGAAACCAAAGAAATAAAAGATGGGGAGTTTGGAGCAACAATTGAATCAAAGATTGAATTGGCTCCAGGAGACAAAATAGAAGCATATAAGATTGTAGAAAAATAATATGTTAAGTCCTTTTCACGAAAAAAGAGAAGAAAGTCTTTTAGTTGAACTGGCTTCAAAATTTATTGCAGAAGAAGCCGGAAGAGAAAGTCTTATAACAGTTACTCGTGCAAAACTTATTGATAAAGGCGGTCGTGCGATTATTTATTTCACCACTTTTCCAGACAGCGCAGAAGAAAATGCCCTAAATTTTTGTAAAAGAAAACGAAGTGATTTTAGGGAGTTTATAAAAAAAGAATCTTCGCTGGCACGAATTCCCTATGTAGATTTTGAAATAGATCTAGGAGAAAAAAACCGTATAAAAATTGACGGTTTGTCTTTGGGATAATGACTTAAGGCGTGGGCGGGAATCGAACCCGCGCATGGAAGTTTTGCAGACTTCAGCGTTACCACTTCGCCACCACGCCATTTCTCCATATTATAAATGACCTCAATCCTTATGGAATTGTTTGTACAGACTTCAGCTCTAGTCTATCTTTTTATGCACTTCGCCACCACGCCATTTTTCGGCCTAGTGTAGCATGTTTTTTATATTTTTTTAATTATGCCCGAGGTGGGAGTCGAACCCACATGACCTTACGGTCGGGAAATTTTAAGTCTCCTGCGGCTACCAATTACGCCACTCGGGCATTTTCTCTTATTTAATCCTCTGTGTGTTGGCTGTAAACTATGACAGTTTGGACACAAAATCCTTAAATTCTCTAGACGATTATCATACCTGTTACCGTTGATATGGTCCAGCTCGACTGGAATCCTACCATCAATACTTTGTTTGTTCCATCCACAAATTTCACATTTTTGTTTTTTTATTTTTTCTAAAAACAATCTTTTCTTTAACTTGTGACTTTGAAAAGAACTGTTTTTAACCAAAATTTTTTTTAAACTTATTACTGGCACTGTGGGAATTGTTAAACCTTTTCGCCAACCCTTACCCGTAAAATGCTTAGTAGAAATATTATTAGATTTGATTTCTCTTTTTATTTGTTCATAGTTTCCTCCCGCTTCAACAAGTCCCAACTTTGATATTACTTGTCTTATGCTTTTAGATTTTCCTACAGCAATATTCAATTCTTTTATTGTCCAACCTCTTTTTCTCACACTTAATATTATAACATATAAGGTAGAGGTAAAAACTAATAGTACTTAGTAGTTTTCCTTTATTTCTGTAACACCAATCCCATAATTTTTTTAGTGTCAGAGAAATGATCAGCTGACCCTAACACAATAGAAATAAACTTGTTTCCACCTATATCCTTAAAAACAGTCACTAAATTTTTCTTTGCGAGTGGGGTTTCACCAGTTTTAGCTCCAACAATAAAATCTTTAACTTCTAAATCTTTAAGTAATTCATTGGTTGAGTTTGCAATATGATGGGTTTTACCAGATATATCTTTTACTTCCATAAAATTCTTTTTTCCTATATCAAATATCAGAGATTTATTTTTAAGTATGTAAGTAACCAATTTAGCTAAATCATAAGGACTAGATGTATTGCTTTGAATTTGAACAGACAAATCTAAACCGGAAGAATTTTTAAAAGTAGTATCCTTCATCCCAATTTCCCTCGCTTTATTATTCATCAATTCCAAAAAATAATTATCTCCAACAAAATAAGAAATACTCCTAGCAATATCATTGTCAGACTCCAGCAAAAGAGAGCTTAACGCTTGATAAAAATAAAATCTCTCTCCTACTTTATACCTATTTAGACTTCCTACCCCTATAGTTTCTTTTTTGACCTCAATAACATCTTCATCTTTTATTTTTTCGGAAGCAATCAATGCTGTCATCAATTTTGTGACACTAGCAATGGCATGTGGAGTATGTGCCACATTTGTCCCAGCCATATAAAAAGGTTCTCCCGTTTTGTCTAAACAATATAAAGCCCACTCATCACTTGAAATATAATTTTTATCAATAGACCTTATTTTTTCTTGAAGACCATCTCCACAAGATATTTCATCTAAAACCCAAGCGTCATCTTGCCACCTCCAATCTGCCCCCATCCCACCATTTATATAAATTTTGTCCTTAAAAATATAAACCGACATATCTTCCCTACCAGTCCACTCCCCGTCAAATGGGAGTTTGTTCCAATTTGTCCCATCTTTTGAATACCAAGTATCACTTCTTCCTTCATCATTTGAAGTGTTAAGTCCACCCACAAACCATAAATAGCCTTTATAATTTACGAGACCGTGCCCCTGTTTTAATCCCCATGGAGTAGAAGATGAAACCTCAATCCAATTTATTCCGTCAGAAGATTTCCAGAGATCGTGATATCCAACCGTTGCAGAACTCATGCCAGAAGCTAAATAAAGTTCCCCATTCAATTCCGCCACATCATGATCCCATCTTGAAGCCCAAGGAGCGTCTGTAATTTTTTTAAAATTAATTCCGTCACTTGATTCCCAAACATCATTAAAAGTTTTTTTGAGCCCATAATTTACTCCGCCTATCAAATAAATTTTACCTTTAAAGACTCTTACAATCTGACCTTCTCTTTCATCATAATCTGGTTTTTTTAAAATTTGTTCCCAATTTATTCCATCCAATGATTTCCAAATACCAAGTGTGTATCCAATTTCTGGACTCCATCCTCCATACATATAAAGAGCTCCACCGTATTCAACAACAGACGCTGATCTTACTGGAGGAAATTTTGCATGTTCTAAAGCCATAGTCCACGAAGCCCCATCATCACTAACCCATATATCGTTGTAATGTGGCACATTTTCGTATACAACAGTGTGATGAGCAACAATTCCCGGTTCACCATTTAAACCACCCAAAATAAACAACTTTCCTCCAAATTGATACTCCGTATGCGAATCTCTCTTACTCCATTTATTTGTAGAGACAACTTCCTTCCAACCATACCGATCGGGATTAAAAACCTTTTCAGTTTCTTTGGTTTCTAAAATATTAGAAACATAACCAATATTAAAAACAGAACCCACTCCTATAATTAAAAAAAATATTCCCAAAAAAAATAAACAAATAATTATAAGTGATGATTTACTCTTATCCATTTATTTTTAACAATTCTTCTCTAACAACTTTTCTATCATCCCAGTCAATAGTTTGATTTCCAATAATCATAGACTGCTCAGCCCCTTTTCCGGTAATCATCACTACATCACCCTCGTTGGCCAAAGAAAGGGCCTTATTAATACCCTGGCGTCTATCCAAAATTACAAAAAGATTTTCATTTCTTTTTTTGCCGTGTTTTTCGGCAACTACTGCAATATCCTCAGCAATAGGCATAGGATCATCGTCATACGGATCGACATTTGAAACAACAACATGATCAGCATATTTTCCAACAACTTCACCCATAGCACTTCTTTTACCTTTGTCTCTTCCACCTCCCTCGGCTCCAAGCAAAATAATAATTTTATTATTTAGTGCAAGAGAACGCGCTGTTTCAACACAAGCTGTCATACTGGCTTTTTCGTGAGCATAGTCAACAAAAACTTTAAAATTTTGTCCAGCATTAATTTCCTCCATCCTCCCCGGAATATTACTTATTTTTTTTAGTCCACAAAAAACATCTTCATAAGAAATACCAAAAGATTTTGCTAAAGATACAGCCGGAAGAGCATTATAAATATTAAAAACTCCGGGCAAAGAAAGCTCATATATTTTTGAATCAACATCAAATGAAACTACTCCATTTTCAGTTTTAACATCATTTGCTTTATACGAAGCATTGTTTTTTATTCCAAAAGAATATTTTTGATCGGCATTAAATTTTTTAAAATATTCTTCTTCAGAACTATCGGCATTTGTCACAATAATTTTTGGAAAAGCCTTCCCTCTAAATTTTTTATGTTTAGATTTTGAAAGACATTCAAAAAATTTTCCTTTTGTTTTTTTATAATTTTCAAAAGAACCATGTGCGTCTATGTGCTCTGGAGTAAGATTAGTAAATATCGCTACATCAAAATCTATTCCTTTGTGTCTATACTGCAAAATTCCTTGCGAAGTAACCTCCACAATAGCCACTTCACACCCCTCTTTTACAATCTCTCTTAAATATTTTTGTATAACAAAACGCCCCGGCATTGTCATATGAAAATCATTAATTTTTTCTTTATTTCCGATTCTTATGTTTGCAGTTGAAATAATACCGGTTTTTATTTGAGCAGAATTAAGAGCACTCCACAGAAAATTTGAGGTTGAGGTTTTTCCTTTGGTGCCAGTAATACCAATTACAATAATTTTTTTTGATGGATATCCATAAATAAAAGCACCTAGTTCTGCCAAGAAGAAATAATAAAAATTAAAAAAAACTTTGGGAATTATTTTTTTAATTATATTTTTCATACAAATTTTCTTATCAATTTATATAGTTTATATATTTTATAAAAAAATGGCTTTATTGGCATATCGTATGATTTATCATGAATTACCTCATAACCACCAAATCTTTTCTTAAAGCTGGTTATGCCCTGCCACGAAGATTTATCATCGGAAATACCCCCAAAATTATATATTTTTACACCTAGATTTTTGGCAAATAAAATTGATTCAAAGTGTGTTTTGTGTGGCGCGCATAAGTTTTTTTTATTATCCGATGAAGCACCAAAAATATAATGGGCTGTATCTCCTTCAACAATAATAAGATGTATAGCTAAAATATCCATTTCGTGTGATGCAACAGCTAAAAAACTACGACTTTTATTTTCATCCAAACGTGCAAAAATATTTTTGTAATACGATTGATAGTGTAAAGAAAAACTATTACGAGAAGCGGTTTCCTTCATTAAAGAAAGAAAATTTTCTAAATAATCTGAAAATTTTTCGGTAATTAAAGAAACTTTAACACCTTTTTTTTCAGCTAAACGAATACTATATCTATGTTTTTCGTGCATTGCTCCAAGAATTTCCTCTGAGAATTTACTGATATCAAGACACCACTCATTTTTTGGTTGAGTAAAAGATGTGTCAAAAGACGACAATACAAAACCAGATTTTTTATTGAACAATTGAGAATCAACTCTAAAAAATAAACTGCCAGAAAATAATTTATTATGAGAAATATAATTTATAAATTCATCAAATATCTCTTTTTTATTATCTAAAACAATGGGGCCATACGGAACATACCAATAATGTAATCCAAACGGCAAAGAATATTTTATAGTCTGACAAAAAAGTGCTGGAATACCATCACCCTCTACAACAAACCTGTAAACATCTCTACCTGATATTTCTTGCCATTTACCGTATTCAAAAGACTGAGTAAAAGGAAAACCATACTTATTAGAAAAAGCTTCCCACTCTTCTTTTTGTGTTATCTCTCTAACTGAAATCATTGCGAGATTATAACATTTTGCAAAAGAAAGTGACGAGTAGTTAGTTATTTTTGGCTTCCGCGGGGCCAGGCCTAGCGGAGATTTTTATAGCTTATACAATACATATCCACCCAGTAGGGATCTCCCTCATCTCTCGCTTTGCCGTCGCAAAGCTCGGATTGGGCACCAGCTCGTATTTTTTCCTGCTGGAAAAAATATACTCCGCTGTTCGATCCCTACGTGTAAGCTATCGCTTACACAATACGCTTACACAATGCATAACATATCCACCCAGTAGGGATCGAACCTACGACCTTATCCTTAAGAGGGATCTGCTCTACCAGCTGAGCTATGGGTGGAAAAATTGGAAAGTGATTAGTGACGAGTGGCTAGTGAATAATAAAATATATTTTTTAACAAAAACACATTATCAAACATCATTCATTCCTCTTCACTACAGAGAGAATATATCAAAAAAACAAACATTTGCAAAAAAATACTGAGGGTTCTACCTCAGCAAGGATTCTACTTTGAAACTTTGTTTGTCTTGATTGGGGGAGTGGGCTCGTAAATTCTTACGAAAGAGTTTTCATGCCAAAAGATTTTTGTAATCCGAGCATCAAACTCTCCCTTCAGAGCTTCACCAACCTTAAAGAAGGTGTTTATTGTAACCATCCTCCCCTTTTCAAATTTCAGATAGGATCCGGAAGCCATCGCAGTTGTTGAAGAAATTATTGCTATTTTTTCTTCAATCAGCTTTCCTTCGTTGTTGAAGAGTCCAACAACAAAGGCGCCGTGCTTTGGCAATCTGATAATTCTTCCGGGAGGAACAGAAACGCGAACCTTAAACTTTGCAGTAAAGGTATTGCCCTGAAGCAAAAGTTCTGACCCTTGCGCTGTAGAAGAAAAAAACTGCTTGAGGCAACAACTCCTCTCCCTTTGCAAACAAAGTAGTAAAAAAGAACACGACGACGGAAACGATAGTGGGATATTTCATACAGTTAGATTTTAACTTTTTACAAAAAGGTGTTGGAAAAAAAACCATAATGATTTATGATGTCTCAATCGGGCGAGTGGCGAAATTGGCTAGACGCGCTGGTCTTAGGAACCAGTGGAGCAATCCATGGGGGTTCGAGTCCCCCCTTGCCCACAGCAAAAATAATCCTTAGAAAATAAGGATTATTTTTTATTTTTGTATTCACAAAAATATTTTAAAGGCGGTCAATTTTGAACATAAAATTGACCGCCTTTATTTCATAATTCTAAAAAAATCTCATTTTTATCCCCAACTAAGGCGGAACCTCAGTAAATACACGAAACTATAAAAATATCATGCTTAATTAATATCTAAATGAAATATCAAAAAATGGCTCTGTTGAGCTCTTTTTTGGACACCATATATTTGACTTTTTAGCAAAAATGTGATAGAATACGCACAATCAACTCAAGGGGTTGCTCAGCGAATTGCTCGCGGGGCCACGCCCCACGAGAGTTCAGTTCGTTGACACTCCACAACAAAAAACTGGTGTTTAGAAAGGCACCAAAAAAGAAATGATCACCTTGATCGAAATCGTTGGAGCAACGATTACACTACTGCTCCTGGTGTTTTTCACCATGGTTGCCTGCGGGGCTAAAGTCCTCGGAGGCATCACCCTCTACCCTAGCCCGGAAGTTACAAACTGGGTTGGCGGTATCGGGATCGCCTTGTGTTTGGCGATCGAAGTTGGAACACTGTTCCTACCTGTGACCATTGTGTTTCAGGTTGTGTTGCTCGCCCACACGTTGGCAAGCTTTCGGACATTAAAACAGTCCGAGAAGGGGCTTCATACCCTCTTCAAAAAAGGAAAACACACTGTTGGAGCTGGGTTGCAATTCACCCCGTTTGGAATTTGCGGGATCGAAATCTTCGACCGCGAAGGCCAAATGAGGTTCGCAAGCTCTCCGTCAGGAGAAGCTCAAAACAAAAACGAGCTCTTCTGCCCCGTGGAATCGGTGCAAGTCAATGCAGCTCAAAGTCCAACTGGCCACATCCTGGATCAGCCGATGCAAGTCACACCCGTGATCATTGTCAATTTCGAGACCACTGACACAGTCAAATTGTCGGAGGCCGTAGACAACCTCGACGAGGTTGTCACTTTCCTGTGTGAACCGGTGCAAACCGCGTTCCGTCAAGAAATCGGAAAGTTGAGCGTCCGCGAGATCCTGGACAAACTACTGGACATCAGCCTCGCGATGGAAAAGGCTCTCAAGGACGAATTCGAAGCTTATGGACTAACCATCCAGACAGTGAGAATCGCAGACCTGGTTTTGCCGAGCTCAATCAAAGCGGAGCAAGCGAAGGTTGTGGTGGCGGCGGCGGCAGTCGAAGCAAAAGAAGCTGAAAAAAAGGCGGCGGCGGCGGCGGCTGATGTAAAGAGGACAGAGGCTGAAGGGGACAGAGATGCCATGAAAATCAGGGCGGAAGGAAGCAAGGCGGCAAAAGAGCTGGAAGCCCAAGGAGATGCATCCGCTATTACCACAAGGGCGGCGGCGCTAAAAGGAATGGACGGCGACACAATGACTGCAACAGTTGATCTAATCCTCGGAGCAAAAGTTGTCCGAGGGTTCGAAAATGCCCAAGTAGTCGGAGGAAGTGTCGCGGACATCTTTCTCCAAAAGGCTGCGAGTAACCCGAATCCTCCGAGCAACTCCGGAGGCAGCGGTGGAAGAAACAATCCTTAAGGAGAAGAAAATATGGAAACCTTAATTATTGTTTTGCTCGGATTAGTCCCCCTCGGACTAATCATCTGGTTTCGGTGGATTGCGCCAGCTCGGAGGAATACCAACCAGCCCCCAACTACACCCGCAACACCTCCAGCGCCCGCTGGGGGGAACACGGGAGCTGGCCAAGGTGACCAGCAACACAACCACCCCGCACCGGCAAGCGCCGGCGGAGGAAACCCTCCCCATCAACTCGATGGGCACGAGGGTCATCGGCGGAATGAGATGTGGTTGAAGGTCATCCTGTGGGTTGTCTTTGGAGGTGGGTTCATCGCGGTGTTCTGCCTCGTCACGAGGTGCACCGTGGAAAACGCTCACATCAGTGGCCGAAAAGCCATCGATGAGAGCATCGAGAGGCGGACAAACCCCGCCCACGGAACATGGACAATGACGGTTCATCGCCCCACCAAAGGCGACGCCTCAATCAAAGGAATCCGGTTCACCAACGCGAGTTGGTCTGCTGAGGACATTTCGTTTGAGGCACAGACGGGCGATGGCGGAAAGCACCTCTTCCTTCTTCCCAGAGGAAGCGCCGTAGGGACTTGGAGTGACGGAACTCACTCCGGCGGTTTCAAATTTGACCCAAATCCGCAGTTCGCGGATTTGCAAGCTATCGTAACGGGCCACATCTGGAATGGGCCCGACGAGAAGGAGGAGAGCACTTCGCTCTTCGTCCTTCGCCGAGACCAGGGAATCCCCTGATCCGGCGCAGTAGCTGGGAAAATTTGTTGTGGAGTGGAGTGGATTGGATTGGGGCGCGCGAGACTACATGTCGAGCGCGCCCCTTCCCTTTTTATATGAAATTTAAATTTTAAATAGCAAACCACCCTCATCCGCCTAGGCGGATGAGGGTTGTTTAGAGTCTTCTATTTTGAACCTAAGATTGAATCAACTGCCTCAGTTGTTTTAGTATCGTTTAATCCAAATGTTCCCAAAACAATTCTAACGAGAGTAAACGCACTTATCATAAGCATCATTCCAATAATTCCCCACAAAATATGCTGTGCCCCCTTTACTCTTGCTTCGTGGTCATCGGCATGAGAGACATATCCTCTAACACCCCAGAGAAAACCGACAAGAGCAAAAGAAAACATAACAATTATTATTGGATTAACTATTAGAGCGTTAATTTTTAGAATAAGCTCTGTTGCCGGATTAGCGGCTGCCGCACCAATAATATCCATTTAATTCTTTAGAAAATTGGACTATTAGGAGTAGGAACACCAGGACCTCTAAGAGGAGTTGCATAACTTGAATCTTGGAAGAAAGTTCTAGCAAGAATTCTAACGAATCCCCACACTGTAACCATCACGAAAATTACGATTATACCGTATATAATCATTCCTCTAGCGGCCTCTTTTGCTTCTTCATCAGCTCCAGCTGTTACATAACGAAGCAAACCAATAAGAAAGAGGAGAACAGCAATACCAATGATAAGAGGTATTACCTGTCCTATTAGATTTGAAATGCTGGTAATAGCATTTTGAAAACTTGTAAAATTTTGCATAAATAAAATTTATAATAACTACTAAATGACCTTTAAATTCGCGTGTTAATTATATAACAGAGTGGGGGAAAAAGTAATACACAGGGCGCTTCAGGAATCAGGCTTTTTCCAGTACAGAAAATTTCTACTGAAATTTTCTTCACTTTCGTGCCAGTCGCACTCAAGAGTCTGGAAAAAGCCTGATTCCTTCCGCTAAGAAAAGAAAATGAAATTCAAAATATGGAAAAATTCTTCTTTATTTTGCTAAGAATAAATACAAATTCAAAACTCTTGAAAAAGTCTGATTCCTTTCGCTAGAAAAAGAAATACCTATATAACTTAAAAAATACCTTAGCAATCGGTTTCCCCTAATTCGCAATTTTCACTTTGTTGACTACTGCCAGAATTAGGTTTTGAGCCACAAGTTTTTGTGCTAGAACTATCTTGCTTAAATTGAGGTATACCAAACGGAATACTATAACTATTCGCGAATATTTTTAATATTCCCCAAACTGAAACAATAAAAAACAGTCCAACAATTCCATAAATCATAAGCATTCTTCCTTCTGAGCGTTTTTCTTCGTCGTCTCCGTGTGATACATATTTAATAAGTCCCTGAATCATTGCTCCAAGTGCAAATACAACAATTAGAGGAACAAAATCAAGAGCCAAAAAAACCATATAACAAAGAATGTCTTTCAATTCTTTTGGTGCTGGAAATCCACTTGCCGCGGAAACAAATAATGGGAACACAAATAGAGATGCAAATATTGGGATCAATATTTTCTTCCTCATCTTGCTTCTAGTAGATTTGGTAAATAATTTGGCAGAGTCATTTCTTCTGAGAAAAATGAATAGTATAAAATTCGCACAAATCCCCAAGCGGAAACCATAACAAACATAATTATTACACCGTATATCATAACAGCCCTACCTTTTGATCTAGATTCCTCATCATCCCCCGCTCTAACATAATTTATTACACCAGCAAGAAATGTTATAAGTCCTACCAAAATACATGCGGGAATAAGTCCTGACATGTTTCCCTCCACAAACCCTGAAAATATCTCATTTATAGTTGTTGGCTGGGCAGCGAAAGAAATTAAAGGAGCCAACAGATAAATAAAAAATATTATCTTAAAACTATTTCGCATAAATTCCAGTAGCTTTTTTAGGTAAAGAAGGTAACTCAAATTCAAAACCAAAACTTGTTGTTAATATCTTTACAAATCCCCAAACAGAAACCATCACAAACAAACAAATTATTCCAAAAATCATCATATGTCTACCTCCCTCTCTTTTTTCTTCATTGTCTCCTGCTCCCACAAAATTGAGAGCCCCGATAAGAAAGATTAGAAGTGCAATACCAAACAAAAATGGAATTACCGCACCACTTAAAACACAAATACCGTACTCAAATAAAGTAGTAATATCTTTTGGTTTTTTACAATCGCTACTACTGACAGTATTACCTGTTGTAGCACTAGCTTGGTCATAAGGATTATAATTCTCAACAAAATCATTGTTATTTCCCCAAGATTCAGTTGTAGCAGCACCAGCTCCAAAAGAAAGGTTTGGAATTGTGAGTGCCACTAAAGCTAAAACAAAAAATATTTTTTTCATATTATAATTTTTTAATAGTTCCTGTTACAGCAGTCATAATAACTTGTGCTCCAATAAGCAAAGCTGTACCAACAAGAGCCCAAGTAACTGTTTTTTGGGCCTGAGCCAACTTTTCTTCGTTGCCTTGAGCTGTTGCATACTGAAAACCTCCATACATTATAGCTAAAACAGCTACAATGGTTCCCAACTGGGTAAAAGCCATTATCATTGCCTTAAAAAATTCGGGTAGACTTTTTGCGGCAATTGGATTATCAATAGTAATTCTTCCAGTAGCGTCTTTTATATCAACATCACCTGCAAAAGAAAGCAGGGGTGTGAACATGTATATAAAAAAAGAATACTGAATATGAAGTTTTAAACGATTCATACTATTATTATATAGGTGCTTTCTTAATATATCCATTTGTTTATTAACAACCCTTATCCCTCTTTAACCTCTTGAACTTCTTTTGTATTAATTAAATAATCAAACCCATTTGTTACACCCAAAGTTTTCATAATTGTTGCAACAATGAGCCAACCTCCATACATAAAACAAAGTCCTATAACCACCATCGTAAATATATGGTGAGCTTTCTCTACTTGTCCTGAGTTACCCGCAGCACTCGCATATAAAAATCCAGCATAAGCTATTGAAATAACTCCTGCGGTAGTTCCAAAAAATATGGCGAAGCCGATAATTCTATTTATAAGATTGATTAGATCGGCGTAACCACACTCTACGAAAGTATTTTGCTCAGAAATTTCTGTTTGCGTACCTTTTGAACCTTGTACAGAATAAGACTTTTTCTCATCTGTTCCCTGTCCACTTCCTTTGGTGCAGGGCTTAACAATACTAAAGCCAGATTTTTCAGCTTCTTGGATAGCACTATTAGCAGCAAAAACACTAAATGGAATACACAAAAAAACTAGTAGGGAAAATAAAAATAATATTTTTGTTTTTTGTATCATTTAATTTCCTAAAAGATCTGATAATTTTCTTGAAAAGATTTTGGTTGATTCAGCAACAGAACTTCTTCCAGTTGTTACAGACTCAATCATATCTTTAAAAGCTTCATTTGTTACCAAAGGATTTGGATCAAGCCACGCCTTACTTATTACAGCCGAACGATAAAAAGTTTCTTTGGAAGCAGAGTCTTGAGCGACACTGAGTAAATCTCTTCTTACAGGAGGTAGAAGAGTGTTTTGAGAAAAAGCCCCAACAACATCCTTATTCAAAAGAGTTGTTATTGTCTTTAAAGCAGCCGATTTTAATTTGGAACTTCCAACAATTGATATTCCATACACTCGCGCAAAGGTCATTTTTCTTTCTGTTCCTGAGGCTTGAGGAATCATTGCTACATCAAAATTAAGATTTGGATTTGTTGAACGAAGTGTGTTTATTTCACTAGCAAAACCTATATACATTGCCGAATTATTTCTTAAAAACATGCTGTCTGAAGGTTGAAGAGATTTATTCCATGAGTAAGTTGGACGAGAAGCATCAGAAAATTGTGTATAAAAAGATAAAGCAGACTCCAAAGCCCCTCCGGACTCAGCATTGCCACCCTGAAGAGAGCCGTTTGTTATGGCTCCGTTTTGCCAAGAGACCATAGGAGACCCGGCCTGCATAGCGAGTGTTGAAATAATTTCTTTTGCATTTTTAACATTTGAAAATTCACCAAAAGATACAGCGGACTTTGTTATTGTCTTATTACCGCTAATCTTAACAAGTTTTGGAACAAGAGCCGTTAATTCATTCCATTCTTTCGGAGGAGAGGTCAAACCAATATTTGAGAACATATCCCTGTTCCAATACAAAACAATTGGATCAATTATAAAAGGAATACCCCAAAAACCTTGTGCAGTTTGAAATATTTCTCCTGCCTCAACAAAAGTATCTTTAAACATCCGCTCTGGAATTACTGAGTAAGGAATGGGAATCAATTTTCTGGCCTGACTAATTAGCATATCGTGAGGAATTATTACAAGATCAGGACCGACATCCTCTGCAATAGCATTAGCTAATTCAATACCAAAGTTTTCTTCTTTTTTTTCTATATAGTCCATGTTGATGGTATTTGGTGCATCAACATTTATTTGTTCAATTACAGGAACAATAATACTTTGTGGAACCAATCCCCACACAATCACCCTCTCATCTCCTACCTCACTAGAGCCAGAAGGAGCAAAACCAGCAAAAATAACAACACCAATCAAAGCAAACACAATAAAAATTCCGATAATTACATATTGTATAGTGGTGCTATTATTTTGCATGACTATATTATTGTAAAACGCAAAACAAAAATAAGCTAGGAATAAAAATTATTTTTTTCTGAAAATAAATCCGTAATGATGATCTCCCGCTTCAATTTCTCTTACCAAAGCAAAATTGTGACTTTGAAAAAACGCTAAAGCTTTTTGTTTGGGAAAAACATGATCTCTATGAGGCCCAATACCTGCAAAAGAATCACTCCATTCAATAAACAAAATTCTGCCTTTGTCTTTTAACACTCTTTTTATCTCCTCAGTAGTGTGAGCTTTGTTTTTGATGGTAAAAAAAGTATTGGCAATAATCACCAAATCTATAGAATTATCTTTTATTCCGGAACCTCCAACTTTACTTATATTTCCAGATATAAAATGGATATTTTTTAGTTTTTTTTCTTTAGCTTCTTTAGCGAGAAGTTTAAGCAGATCATCTCTTATATCTATCGCAAAAACTTCACCATGATTTCCAACCAGAGAAGCAACTTCTAAAGTGTAGTGTCCGAGACCGGCAGAAAAATCAGCAACAACAGCACCGGGAGCAATACCTGTTTGTAATAAATTTTTTTGAGGATTACTAAACATAGTTAAAAGTGAATAGTTTATAGTCTTAAGTAAAAAACAAATAAAACATTACTATTATACTATCCACTATTCACTAACAACTAACCACTTTATAAACAAATTACTGATGCCAAAGAATCTCCTTCGCGCAATTTCATGATTCTAACACCCTGAGTATCTCGTCCTAGATTTGGAATTTCCCCTAAAGAGCATCTGATAACCTGACTTTTCTTAGAAATTGCAACAGCTTCTTCAAATTCTTCGGTAACAACTTTGGCAGATATTAGAGAACCTGTTTTGTCAGTAACTTTAATTGTTTTTATTCCTGAACCACCTCTTCCTTGAATTTTATACTCATCAATTTCTGTCTTTTTTCCGAATCCTTTTGAAGATACCACAAAAACTTTTGCATCTTTTGAATCCTTTTTAACAACATCTGCACCAACAACTGTTTCACCTTTAGAAAGTTTCATAACCCTAACTCCTCCAGCTGCTCGTCCCATTTCTCTAACATCTTTTTCGGCAAATCTAATAGACTGCCCCCCAGAAGAAACTGTCATAATGCTGTCGCCTTTTTCTACAAGAAGAGCGGATGAGAGTTCGTCTCCTGAATCTAATCTTATGGCCATAATTCCACTTCTTCTTACATCAGTAAAACTGTCAGCAGAAACTTTTTTACCAGTTCCCTGCTTTGTCACAAGCATTAAAGAAAGTCCGCTACCTTTTTTAATATTTTTAGGCATTGGAAGTATTGATGTTACTTTTTCATCATCTGAAAGTGAAAGGAAGTTCATTATTGATTTTCCTTTTGTTGCGCGTCTACCTTCTGGAAGCTCATACATTTTTATTTGGTATGCCTTTCCTTTATCGGTAAAGAAGAGCATGTCGCTATGAGTTGTTGTTGTCACAAGATGAGTAATAAAATCCTCTTCTTTTGTATCTAGGTCAATAACCCCAACTCCTCCTCTTTTTTGTTTTCTGTATTCGTCTGGATGAGTTCTTTTTACATATCCACCGGCAGTATATACCAAAACATTTTCTTCATCTGGAACTAAATCTTCCATTGAGAAAGATTTTGCCTCGTGAGCATACACTTTTGTTCTTCTATCATCTCCATGTTTCTCTCCAACAGCTTTTATTTCGGATTTTATTATCTGGGGAATTCTTTTAGGATTTTCCAAAATATCTTTTAAATCTTTAATAAGAACTCTAACAGCATCTAATTCTTCTTCTATTTTTTTTCTTTCAAGACCAGCGAGTTTTTGCAATTTCATTTCCAAAATTGCATTTGCTTGACGCTCTGAAAACTTGAATGTCTTCATTAAACCTTCACGAGCCTCTTCAACAGTTTTGGATTTTTTTATAAGTTTGATTATTTCATCAATATGATCAAGGGCTTTTTTGAGTCCAGAAAGAATATGCTCTCTATCTAAAGCTTTATTTAAATCAAATTCTGTTCTTCTTTTTACAACTTCTCTTCTGTGGGCAATAAAAGATTCCAAAACAGATTTAAGCGAAAGTGTTTGAGGAACTCCGTCAACTAGAGCAACGATATTAAAATGGAAAGGCTCTTCAAGACGAGTGTGCTTGTAAAGATAATTCAGAACCGTTTGTGGATGTCCTCCTTTTTTAAGTTCTATAACAATTCTTATATCTTTTGCTGATTCGTCTCTTATGTCTCTGATTCCCTCAAGTTTTTTATCTCTAACCAAATCAGCGATGGCAACAATAAGCTCTGCTTTATTTACTCTATAAGGAAGAGATGTAACAACTATTGACGTTCCCGCCTTTTCTTCAACAATTTCTGCTTCACCTCTAACAACAACACTTCCTCTTCCGGTATTATAAGCTTGGAGTAAATCTTTTTTTCCAAATATCATTCCTCCTGTTGGAAAATCTGGAGCTTTTATAAACTGATGCAAATCTTCACTAGTTGCATCTTTATGATCAACCAAATATTCAACCGCTGAACAAACCTCTCCTAAATTATGAGGAGGAATATTAGTTGCCATACCAACAGCAATACCAAGAGTTCCATTTAAAATTAAATTTGGAACAGCTGCGGGCAAAACTGCCGGTTCTTTTCTTGTGTTTTCATAGTTTGAACGCCAATCAACAGAATCCTTTTGTATATCCTGAAGCATTTCAACCGAAACCTTAGACATCTTAGCTTCTGTGTATCTGTCTGCAGCAGGAGGATCACCATCAATTGATCCGAAGTTTCCCTGACCAATCACTAATGGATACCTGATAGAAAATTCTTGAGCAAGTTTTACAAGTGCTTCATAAGCAGCGGCGGTTCCGTGAGGATGGTAATTACCAGTAACATCTCCAATAATTTTTGCACTCTTTCTTGTTTTTCCTCCCGGATTAAGTCCCAACTCATACATTGTATAAAGAATTCTTCGATGAACTGGCTTGAGACCATCGCGCACGTCAGGAAGTGCTCTGTCAGTGATAACAGACATCGCATAATCTATATATGCTTCTCGCATTTCAGAAACAATGTTGCGAGATACAACATTTTTTATTTCTACATTTCCGTTTTCTTCTGTTTTTTTATTCTTGTCCGACATTGAATATTAATTTAAATTTTGAAATCTCCGTTTTTAAATCATTAACCGCCTTGCTCACATTCTCTTCTAAAGGACCGAAAATGGCAACCCTAGAAGAAGCTGTATCGTTTAATTTTTTCTCTGAATCTTTTATAAAAAACACAATCCAAACTAGAAATATTACAGCTGTAATTATTCCTGATATCAAAATTGCTTTTTTTTTCTTCTGATCATTCGTATTATCAACTGATAATTCTTCTTCGTTCATAAACTTTACAAAAATACCACTGCATTACTCTTTCCATCGAGATCTTTTTTCTTGAGAGTAAGTTTTTCCATTTCTTCTGGCTTTGCACCCACCTCCTTTGCAAACTGTTTTTGTAACGAATCGTCTCCGAGAGGAATTATAAGCTTTGGTTCAAGGAACACTGCGATTTTTGAGGCCTTAGCTGGAGACAATGTTTCTTTATCTAAATGCATAATTAAAATATCAACTTCATCAATGGCTTCAAGAGCTTCGTCGGGAATTTTTTCTTCTGAAAACGCCCCCAGATGAACAACATTCATACCGTCCATTGATATTGCATAAATAGTATTGAACTTTTCTTCTCCTTTATATGAAGTTTTAGACAAAAAACCTTTTGCAAAAATACCCTTTACTTCATATTCTCCGGGCCCAGAAACAATAAAAGGTGCTCTATTCCCGAAAACCAGTTCTTCAACGCCGTTCATATCTTCATGTTGAACAGAAACAAAAGCAACGTCAGCACCAAATTTAGCACCTTTCAGTTTTGAATCCTTAAGAGGTGGATTAAAAGATGCAACCGTATCGCCTGCCTGAAGTTTTATTTGAAATTCTCCGTGACGCGTAATAATCATAGTTCGGATATTCTATCACAAAATAATTGTTTTTTAAGGGCATAAACACTTCACAAAATCACAATTTCTTGTATACTAAGATTGTACTTAATTATTAGTACGAAAGAGGCTTATCCTCGCCCATTGTTATGGCGTCCCGCTCCACGGGCCACGAGATACTCAGGCGAACACCTCTTTTGATTAAATAGATATGGTAAAAAAAGTAGATGATACAGAAGTTTCTTCTGTGGCTATAGATTCTGAAGAATCTATAGCGGAAGCAAAAAAGAAAGACGGTCCTATGGGACGTCTGATGAGTCAGATTAGTAATCCACCTTCAATCGGAGATATTGTTGAAGGTCCTGTTATTACTGTTGATAAAGGAGCAGTTTATATTGACCTTTATCCTTATGGAACAGGAATTATTTTTGGAAGAGAGTATTTAGCGGTAAGAGATATCGTAAGAAAAATAAACCCAGGAGATACTGTTGCTGCAAAAGTTGTTGATCTAAAAAATCCAGAAGGATATATAGAGCTTTCACTAAAAGAAGCTAAACAAGCTCTTCTTTGGTCTGATGCTGAAAAAGCAATGAAAGAGAAGAAGGTTTTTGAACTTCCAGTGATTGAGGCAAACAAAGGAGGTCTTCTTATCTCATGGCAAGGAATTCACGGATTTCTTCCTGCTTCACAGCTTAAGAGTGATCACTATCCAAGAGTAATGGATGGCGACAAAGACAGAATTCTAGAAGAATTGAAAAAGCTTGTTGGAACAAAAATTGAAGTTTGTATCATCGGAACAAATCCAAAAGATGGAAAACTTATTTTCTCAGAAAAGAATCCTGGTGAAAAAGACAGAGAAAGAGTTGTCAGCAAATATGCAATTGGTGATGTTTTGGACGGAGAAATTACAGGTGTCGTAGATTTTGGAGTATTTATCAAAGTTGAAGACGGTCTTGAAGGACTAGTTCACATCTCAGAACTTGATTGGGGACTTGTTGAAGATCCAAGACTTCTATTTAAAGTTGGAGACAAGGTAAAAGCAAAAGTCATTGAAATAAAAGATGGAAAAATTTCTCTTTCTATCAAAGCACTAAAACAAAACCCTTGGGTTGAAGCATCAAAGAAATTCAAGAAAGACGAAACTGTTGAAGCTGTAGTTATAAAATTCAACAGACACGGAGCTTTGGCTTCTATTGAGGAAGGTGTTGCTGGATTGGTTCATGTTTCAGAATTTGGAAGTGAAGAAAAATTAAGATCTACTCTTGAACTCGGAAAAACATATCCATTTAAGATTACTCTTTTTGATCCAAAAGATCAGAAAATGGCACTTTCTTATCAGGGAGAGAAAAAGTAGTCGCTCCGGATTAGTTTTTCTCAAAAAAACGCATGAAATTCTGTTGAATTTCTGCTCCCGCTCGCGCCAAGCGCTCCGCAAGTTTTTTTCGAAAAAATAATCTTCGCTACACATAAAAACACCCGCGAGGCCAGGCCTCGCGGGTGTTTTTATAATAATTCTTCCCCATCACCTAACTCGTCTTCCAAACCATCAGGGTCAAATGGAATATGAAGTGGTCTAAATTTTTCATCAATAATTTTACTAAAAGTCGTTCTATCTGAGGGTAAAACATATTCATATACAAACATTCTTAAGGATTTTCTTAATTTAGAAAGATTAGAAATTCCTAGTTTGTATTTTTCCGCATCGCCCCTATCTTCTGGCCTAAAAACCCAGTCCAAATCACCCAACACAAAATCAACATCTTTAAGATTTCCACTATCAACACTAACTATGAAAGTATAAGCATCTGTATTAACAAAAACACCAAAACCGTTAGCTTTTTTTATTTCAGAAATCATAGATTCAATAAGCGAACCAAAAATTTCTTCACTTATTTTAAAATTTTCAACACCTCTTATTTTGGTTATAAAATTTTCATTATTAGGCATTATCGCCAACTTTCCATCTAAATTTCCGGACGTCATTAAAGCCATTCCTCTTTCTGGGTTAATTCTAAACGTTTGCCAAGTTCTTAAGCCTAATTCACGCAACATTTGCCAAGATCTAAAGCAGTCTTCTGCCTTACTTTTTGCATCAAGAGTCAGCTGTCCATCAATAAGCTGTTTTGCATCATTAAATTGTTTAATAACAAAATTATGTCTAGGACTGTATTCATCATTTCCAAGAGCAACACTCGCCTCCACCTCTGCAACATATTTAGAAAAATACCCCCAACCAAGTGGCGCAACAATACGATCTATTCTAACCTTGGAGTTTCGCTCATAAACACTCGCAGTTTCTGCGCCCGTAAATTCAATTATCTCTCCAACAGGAACATTAAAATCCTGAACAAACTCAGAAAGAGATGCTCTTGCATCGTACACTCTTCCTGTAGCAGGATTTTTTCTTTCTTGAGATTCTGACATATCTAAAACTAACTATTATAGAGACTCATTGCTTTTGGTCTTCCTTCTTCAACAATTACAGTTATTGCCTCTGCAATTTTTTTGGAAACCTTTTTAAGTTCTTTTAATTCATCATCTTTAAACTTTTTCAAAATAAAATTCACTACTTTCTCTTCACCTTTTGGTTTTTTGGTTTTTCCAGAAGCAGTTTGAGGAGAAACCCCAACCCTAATGCGCACAAAAGCTTCTGTTTTAATAGCACGAACAATTGATTCTACTCCCCTGTGCCCACCAGATCCTCTATTAAAAGAAATTCTGATACTTCCTAGAGGCAAATCTAGATCGTCGTGAATTACAATTAATTTTTCAGCGCCTTTCTCTGATTTTATTAAAGGTTTAACAGCAACCCCAGATTTATTCATAAAAGTTTGAGGTTTAAGAAAAATAAAATCTTCTGTTTTAGAACGCATTGAAGATGTTATTTTATCCATCTTAAATTCTCCCGCATCAAATTCTTTTGCTAGAGCATCAACAACAATCATTCCTGTGTTGTGTCTTGTGTATTTATATTCCTCTCCGGGATTTCCTAATCCAACAATTATTACTGCCATTTATTTTTAAAAAAATTCTAATTTAAAATTGAAAATTCTATATGCCCTTGTGTCAAGAAGCTCTACTATATTATCATGTTGTCGTATGGAAGACGAAGCAATATTCGGAGTAGAAAAAAATACCACACCTAAAAAAAGTTTAGTGGGAGAATTTTTCAAAGAAGTTAAAGAAGTTGCATTTATCGTCATCTTTATTCTAATTCCAATAAGAATATTCATAGCCCAACCTTTTATAGTTGTTGGAAGTTCAATGCAACCCACTTTTCAAAACGGTGACTACCTTATCGTAGATGAAATTTCATATCGTTTTGAAAAGCCTTCAAGAGGTGATGTTGTTGTTTTTAAACCGCCAACAGCTCCAAACGAACACTACATAAAAAGAGTTATAGGCCTCCCAGGAGAAACTGTTTCAGTTAATGGAAATAAAGTGTTCATAACAAACGAAAAATATCCTGATGGATTCATGTTAGAAGAAGATTATGTTCACTCTCTAAGAGATACTCGCGTCACTGTAAGTCTTGGTGAAGATGAATATTTTGTGATGGGTGACAACAGAGAAGCGAGTTCAGATTCAAGAATATGGGGACCTCTATCATTAGATAAAATAACAGGGCGAGCAGTATTTAGATTGTTTCCACTAGCAGAAGCGGGAACATTTCCGGGTAAAGCAGAATTCAACAAATAATTCATGAAAACAAAAAAACAACCGTCTAAGATAAATAAAAAAAATATTAAAAAAGAAGTTAGAATCGTCTCGCCAGAAATAATAAAAGCAACAGAAATAGCATCTCATTACGCTTTTTCACCCCTCCCACATGTAGAAGTAGAAAAAGCCGACATTTCTGTGGCTAAAAAATTTAATGAATCTCATCTCAAAACACTCCACCCTTTCTTTGAAAAAAGTGAGAGGTTTGGTGGATTTTTGGAAGAAAAATTAGCACTACTTAGATCTTTTACTGATAAAAAATTCGCAGATTTACCATTTCCAATAATGGGTTTTTATGAAGGACCTCTTTCGGGTAACCCTCACATGAAAAAAAGTGCTGAAGAAGAAACATTTAACCTAGAAATAATTGGCGGTAGTGGAAGTGTTTCAGAAGCAATAGCCATAGAAACATCTTTTGTAATACTTAAAGATAGGTATCCTGATACAAATTTTTCAATAGCCATAAATTCTATTGGCGACAAAGAGTCGTATGCAAAATTCTTAAGAGAATTAACAACATATGTATCAAAAGAAGGACTAAAACTAGAAAAAAATTGCCGAAATATAATAAAAAAAGATATTACTTCTCTTTTTAACTGTTCACACGAGAAATGCAAAGAGGTTCAAGAAAATGCACCAAAACCAATGACATATCTTTCAGAATCTAGCAGAAACCACTTTAAACAAGTTCTTGAATATATTGAATCCCTCGGAATTCCTTACGAAATATGTCACTCACTTATTGGTTCACGAAGTTATTGCTCCGAAACAATTTGCGAAATTAGAGGAGAAAAAAATGGAAAGACAACAATTTTTGGAATTGGTGAAAGATACAACTCTCTAGCCAAAAAAGCTCTTGGTAAAAAAGATGTTCCAGCATTTGGAATGGCCCTTCTTATACATCCCCACTTCATAAAACAAGTAGAAAAGAAAAAACGAGAACAAAAAATAAAGTTTTATTACATACAAATTGGCTTTGATGCAAAATTAAAAAGCTTGTCACTACTTGAAAATCTTAGAAAAGCCAATATTCATGTTCATCAAGCTCTTTCAAAAGATAAACTTTCTTTACAACTCGCGCATGCAGAAAAAATAGGTATTCCTTACATCATTATGATGGGACAAAGAGAAGCTATGGAAGGAAGTGTGGTTGTGCGCAAGATGTCTACTATGTCCCAAGAAACAGTCTTATTAGACAATCTAATATCCCATCTTAAAAAACTGCCTTAGATATAGGTAGATATGGGGTGATTGCAAAAATGGCTAATTGTGATATAATTGCTCCCTATGCAAACAGTAAATGTTGAAGTAACAAAAAACGGAGGCGAGCATAATACAAGCCTCATAAGAAAATTCACAAAAAAAGTCCAAGAAGCTGGAATTCTTAGGCGTGTTAGAAGCATTAGATACAAAGATAGAAATAAATCTAAATTTGTAACAAAAAAGAAAACACTTTCTTCACTTGAAAGAAGATCGAAAATGGAGGAGCTTGTAAAACTTGGAAAAGCTCCTGAAACTTCTCGCAGATAATGCTCAAATCTTTAGAATTCTCAAAAACAACAAAAAAAGTTCCTCAATATAATGAGGAGCTTTTTTTGCGTATAAAAAACAAAGTTTTAGGAAAAAAGTACTGCCTAAGTGTGACTTTTGTTGGAGAAAAAAAAGCCAGAATACTAAATAAACAATGGCGTAAAAAAGATTATGCTACAGACATCTTAAGTTTTCCTTTAGATAAAGATTCAGGTGAAATAATTTTTTGTGAAAAACCTTTAATAAGAAAAGCTAAAGAATTTAAACGATCACCAAAAAATTACCTTGTTTTTTTATTTATCCACGGCCTTTTTCATTTGAAAGGAATGGCGCATGGGAGTACAATGGAGAGCGAGGAAGAGAAAATTCGCAAATTTTTTGGAATATAACCCTCTTCGCCTTTTTACATAAATGTCGCAAAGAATTGCGGTTGGAATAGACATAGGAAGCCACACTATAAAAGTGCTGGTTGCCGAAGCAGAAACACCAGAAGAGAGAATAAAACCTCGGGTTATTGGTCTTGGTTATGCAGAGGCCCGTGGCATGAGACATGGATATGTGGCAAATGTAGAAGAGGCATCTAACGCATTAAAAGAGGCGTTAGCTCAAGCTGAAAAAAGCTCTGGCTACAAAATAAACAAAGCATATCTTGCTGTTGGAGGAATAGGATTATCTTCAGGATCTTTTTCTGGCTCAATAAATCTAGGAGAAAAAGACATTGAAATTACTTCAAGCGATATTTTAAAATTAACCGATTTAATAGAAAGTGAAATTCCAGAATCTTTTACATTAAATAGAGAAATACTCCACGCGGTTAATCTTTCTTACAAAATAGACGGCAAACCGGTTTTAGGAAAACCATGGGGAATGTTTGGTTCAAAAATAGAAGGAAAATGTCTTTTCGTAACTTGTCTCGCACACCATATAAAAGATTTTTTGGAGGTCGCAAGTTTAGCAGGAATTGACATAGAAGACGTAACCGCCTCACCTTTCGCAGCAAGCTTGGGAGCATTAAACAAATCTCAACAAGTCGCTGGATGTGTTCTTCTTAATATTGGGGGAGAAACAACATCAATTAGTACTTATGAAAATGGCGTGCCTATTTCTCTTGAAGTATTGCCGATTGGATCAAGTGATATAACAAACGACATTGCTTTGGGATTAAAAGTTTCACTAGAAGAAGCAGAAAGAATAAAACTAGCAAAACCCGAAAGTGTACCCTATCCTCGCAAAAAATTAGAAGAAATAATAAGTGCACGATTATCAGACATTTTTGACCTCGTTGAATCACATCTTAAAAAAATTGGCCGAAACGGACTTTTGCCTGCTGGAATAATAATCACAGGAGGAGGAGCATTATGCCCTCACATTGAAGCTCTGGCAAAACAACAACTAAAACTTCCAGCAAAAAAATCTGCAATAAAATTTGAACATAAAAACTCTATGATTCCAAAAGACGGAACTTGGGCTGTGTCTTACGGATTAGCAATTCTTGGAATGAGCTCTTCAAAAGAAGACTCTCCTATTAACTTATTTGGGCTTAGATTTTTCAAAGGAGCAAAAACAAGTATTTGGGGATTCATTAAAAAAATCTTGCCTTAAAGTAAAGAACTTATATATTCATGAACCTCCCGTGGCCAATACCGTCCTTCATTAACAGAAGATTCTTTGATTAGATTTTTTGCCGATACATACTTTATTTCGGTTAAATCACCTCCAGCTGTTACATTGTTTGATGGCAGACTACAAAGATACCACTTAAATTTTAGTCGATTATTCTCATCTATTCTTTCACCAAGGAATTTATCTACTTTTATTTCAACACCAATCTCCTCTTTCATTTCTCTTTTTAAAGCGTCTTCTTCGTTTTCGTCTTCACATACTTTGCCTCCAGGAATATGCCACAAACCACTCAATGGATGGTTTTCTTGTTTCTTTTTTTTACCCAAAATAAAGACATTATCTTTCTTTATAAGGGCAATAACATTGATCTTGTATTTATTCATTAAATAAAATTATAAACATTTATACGTTAATTATCTATTTTAAATAAGATGTAAATTCTTATTTTCTAGCGAAGAAACCATCGTTTTGAAAAACTCTGGAGGCGCGACTGGCGACGGAGGCAGCAAATTTTTAGCAAAAAATTTGCGTGTCTTTTAAAATAGTAGTTTCTGAAGCTCCCCTTGCTGGTATTTTCCCTCTTGATATGATGGTGCTATAGGCACAAAGTTGCTTACAAAGAGATAATAGTAAACGGCTCAAAATAAGGTTTGTAAAGACTTTATTTGTTTAAAACTTGGGCGTATACTAGGCATAATTTATAGGAAGAAATAAAAGAAAGATATGGCACAAATCAAGCCCGAAGTAGAAACATTTGCACGAATAAAAGTTGTTGGCGTTGGAGGTTCTGGAAAAAATGCCCTCAATCACATGATGAACTCAAAAGTTCGTGGTGTTGATTTTATTGCTGTAAATACAGATGCTCAAGATCTTCATCATTCTCAAGCAAAAAGAAAAATTCATATTGGAAAAAATCTCACCAAAGGACTTGGTGCAGGAATGAATCCTGAGGTTGGCAAACGTGCAGCCGAAGAAACTAAAGAAGAAATACAAGAAGCTCTAAAAGGAGCGGATATGGTTTTTATTGCGGGAGGAGAAGGTGGAGGAACTTGCACAGGCGCAGCACCTATTGTTGCTAAGACGGCAAAAGAATTGGGCGTCCTTACAATTGCAGTTGTTACAAAACCATTTTCATTTGAAGGACAACAAAGAACTCGTCTTGCTGATCAAGGAATTGAAGAACTCAGAAAATCGGTGGACGCAATAATTATAATTCCAAATGATAAACTTCTTTCTGCTGTGAGTAAAGAAACAACAGCCAAACACGCATTTATGATGTGTGATGAGGTTTTAAAACAAGCCGTTGAAGGAATTTCTGACCTTATCACTACTCCCGGAGCAATTGGAAACATTGACTTTGCAGACATCAGAGCTGTTCTTGAAAATGCTGGATCAGCACTTATGGGAATAGGTTCTGCTAGTGGAGAAAACAGAGCGGCAGAAGCAGCAAGAGCAGCTATAAACTCTCCTCTTATCGACCTCTCAATCCACGGAGCAAAAGGTGTCCTATTTTCTATCGCGGGAAGTGATGATCTTACAATGTTTGAAATTCAGGATGCTGCAAAAGTTGTAACAGAATCTGTTGATCCTAATGCAAAAATAATTTTTGGAACAGTTCATGATGAAAAACTTAAAAAAGGAGAACTTCGCGTAACAGTTGTGGCAGCAGGATTTCCTGACGGATCACAAAAGAAAAGTTTATTTGAAGGAAAAATATTTAATAGTGTTCCAGGAAAAGATGAAAAATCAGCTGAAATAAAAAAAGATGTCCCTGAACCTGCTGTAGAAAATAAAAAAACTGATGATGACGATGACTGGGGTGCAGTGCCAGCTTTTCTACGAAGATCTAAATTAAAATAATTTGAACACAGAACCTTTTGAACTCACAATAATTGGAGGTGGGCCTGCTGGAGTGTCAGCGGGTGTTTATGCTGCTCGCAAAAGAATAAAAACAGCTTTTGTAACCTACTCTTTTGAAAGTCAAAGTTCTGTATCAGAAAACATTCAAAACTGGATTGGAACCCCTTCTATTTCTGGAATAGACTTTGCAAAATCACTAGAAAATCACCTCAAAGCATACGCTGGCGATTTTTTAAATATTGTTACGGGAGTAAAAGTAGAAAATATTACAAAAGAAGGAGAATTATTCGCAACACATACAGATGATGGCAAAAAAATTCTTTCGAAAACAATTTTAATAGCTACAGGAAGTGTTCGAAGAAAACTAGATGCAAAAGGCGCAAAAGAATTTGAACACAAAGGTCTCACCTACTGCGCAACTTGCGATGGACCTCTTTATGACAATCAGGATGTTGTGGTAATTGGAGGCGGAAATGCTGCTTTTGAAACAGTGGCTCAGTTATCTGCCTATTGTAAATCTGTAACACTCCTTCATCGAAGCGAAAAATTTAGAGCTGATGCAATCACCGTTGAAAAAGTTTTAGCAAAACCAAATGTAAAATCAGTTACAGAAGCAAAAATTATAGAAGTTTCTGGTGACAAATTTGTTAATGGAATTTCTTATCAAACCACATCCGGAGAAATTGTTAAACTTCCCGTTACAGGAATATTTGTAGAAATTGGATTATTACCAAATACAGAATTTGCAAAGAATATAATAAATCTTACAGCGGGAGGACAGGTTGTGGTGGATCCTAAAACCCAACAAACTTCTACCTCTGGAATCTGGGCAGCTGGAGATTGCACAGATGGGCTTTACCACCAAAACAACATTGCATCAGGAGACGCTGTAAAAGCATTAGAAGACATCTATATAAATCTTCACACAAAATAGCCCCATCTGTGACTATAATCTTTTAAACAAAGGCCTATACATATCATCCTTTATTGATATTTTTATTTCATCTTTGTTTGTCCTCTCTATAAATTTAATTTTATTGGATTGAATAATTGCCAGTGGACACTTCTCGTTTCCCTCGCCCATTTCTAGCACCGCCGATGTGGCCAAACTATCCGCAATATTAACTGTTGAGAAAGAAAATTTTCTTTTAAAAATATCTGGTTTTCCAATATAAGATTTCAGGCCTTTAAAACCAGCGTATCCTATGGCCTGCCCCGTTACACCTTTCCGTAAAGGAGTAGTTCTACTATCAGTAATTAGAATTCCAAAATTTTTTAATCCGTATTTTTTCTTTAATTCATTTCTAAGCGTAAAAGCAGATTTGAAACTGTTCTTTGGCAACAAAATCAACTTGCCATTTGCATTTGACTCATCAATTCCAGCCGAGGCCATAACAACACCATCTTTTATGGTAAGCCAAGCCCATTTTGTTTTTATAGCAAAGGATGATTCTTTTTTAATAATTTTTTCTTTTTGTTTTTGAGAAGAGACATCTACAACTCGTCCTTCAGAAAGGGCAACTATTTTAGAGGTAACCACCAAAACTGAATTCTCAGAAATTTTCCTCAGATGTTCTTTTATAAAATCAACAAGATTTTCATGCTCCCTAAAAACTCTAGTTTTTATTGCCTTCACTTTCATATTTGAGAATTTTTACTCCTAGTAATGCAAGTGGGCTGTACACAAGACCCATTCCAACCTTATAAAGCCACCACGGGATCATAATAGACAGTATTGTGCTTACAGGCATAAGTCCTCCGTAGGCAATAGAAAACCACAGAGCACTGTCAAGAAACTGACTCCATAAATTTGAGAGAAAAGACCTAAACAAGAAAAATTTATGGAATTTTATTTTGAGATAATTGAACAGCTTAACATCCTGAAATTCTCCTATTGCATAAGCAATAAAAGACGCAATTAAAAATCTAGACGACAGAGAAAAAACATCGTTAAAGCTATTATTAATTTCAAAGCGAGGTCCTGCTGGTAATATTCCTGCAATAAAAACAAAAAAAGTAAAAATGGCAGTTGAATAAAAACCGCACCTAACAAACATTCTGCCAGTTTCTCTTCCATAAACTTCGGAAATTACATCAGTCATAAGAAAAACTATTGGAAAAAAGAATATGGCGACAGAAATACTTCCACCAAACAAAAATGGTAGAAGTTTTATTCCTAAAGTATTAGAGGCTAGAAGCGCTGTAATATATACAGCAAGACAAATAGAGATCTTGGTATTCATAATCATACATAAGTTAAGGCTACTAAAGAAAAATATTCTTTAGTTAAAACTTGCCCAAACTGATCTTGTATGATTAATCAACATATAAATACTAATTGTTTTATTCTTTTGGAAAGTGGTGAATCTCTTTTTTAGCAAATGGAACCTTTTTGAGAACAAAAAGGATATAAATTAGTTCAACAAGCCCTAGAGAGTTTATTAAAACTAATGCAATAAACCACCATTTCTCATCTCGTCTTGCTGCATGCCAAAGACAATAAGCTTTGAGAGCTATTGCTATTAAGAATAAAACCGAGAACAACGGGAGAAGGCCTAAAACGTTATCAAAAGGCATCCCGTAGTTATATGACATATGTCCAATTCCGTATCTCATATATTTTAGTTAGTTATCTATTATGTCTCCATTGTATCATAAAATATACATAGTTGTTATTTTTAATTTATTTTTTGCCAAAATTACAAAAAATTGCTATATTTTCTCAGCTAGGACGGCCCCATCGTCTATCGGTTAGGACAGCAGGTTTTCAATCTGTTAAGCGGAGTTCGACTCTCCGTGGGGTCAAAATTTGAGCTTAGTAGGCTTAAAATAAGGGCGGTTAGCTCAGTTGGTAGAGCGCAACATTGACGTTGTTGATGTCAGAGGTTCGAATCCTCTACCGCCCACACATATATGAAAATACTAGCAATTGAAACAAGTTGTGATGAGACGGCTGTGGCTTTAGTTGATGCATCGGGAACAGTTTTAAAACCAAATTTTAATATTATTGCGCAAGCTTTACATTCACAAATAAAACTTCATGAACAATATGGAGGGGTGTTTCCTATGATGGCAAAAAGAGAGCATCAAAAAAATCTTATTCCACTTTTTTTGAGAGTTTTAAAAAATCAAAAAACAAAAAACAAAGACGCTGATTCTAAAATAAAAAATAAAATTCAAAAAATATTAATGAAGGAGACATTTCTCTTTGAACAATTTGAAAAACACATAATCAATATTTCAAAACCAAAAATTGATGCGATTGTTGTTACTGAAGGCCCAGGACTAGAGCCAACTCTTTGGGTTGGAATAAATTTTGCAAGAGCTCTTGGCGAACTTTGGAAAATTCCAGTATATGGAGTAAATCATATGGAAGGTCACTTTCTTACCCCTCTACTTAATAAAGAATATATTTCTTACCCTGCCCTAGCCCTTTTAGTAAGTGGCGGACACACCGAACTTGTATATTCTAAAAAACCTCTAAATTATCAAATTATAGGAAAAACTCTTGATGATGCTGTAGGCGAAGCGTTTGATAAAGTGGCAAGAATGCTTAATCTTCCCTATCCAGGAGGACCACAAATTTCTGCCTTAGCAGAAAAAGCTAGGAGCTTAAAACTAGAAGCTAGTAGCTGGTCATTGCCACGCCCCATGATAAAAAGCCCTGATTTTAATTTTTCTTTTTCTGGAATAAAAACCGCCGTTCTTTATTTGATTAGAGATTTAGGAGAAATTACTGAAGAAATAAAACTAAAAATTGCTAGAGAATTTGAAAACGCGGTTGTAGAAACACTTTTATACAAAACCCAAAAAGCCATTGAAAAATATGAACTAAAAACACTTATTGTTGGCGGAGGTGTTTCTGCAAATAAATTTTTGCAAAAAAATATAAAAAAACTTGCTAAGACACACAAAATAAAACTCCTTCTGCCAAAAAAGAAACAATCAACTGATAATGCTTTAATGATTGCTGTTGCCGGATATTTGGGAATAAAATCAAAAAAACTAAAAGCGCCAAAAAATGCCCAGGGAAATCTGTCTTTATAATTCACTTGCAAAAAAAAGCTATTCGTATTAGTATGCTTACAGTAACGTTAGATCGTTACCCAGCGGGGTTTTGACCCTCTAAAATGCTGCGATCTTGCCCGAATACAAAGACCGACATAGCGCCTTAGATATGCGCAAATAGGACAAGATTTTTCAACCCCTCTGGAGGTCACCAGAGGGGTTGTTACCTTTATAAACCAGCTCATTTCTGCTAAAATGCCTTCTATGAATGAAAAATTTCTGAAACCTTACGACCCAAAAGAAACTGAGGGTCGTATATACAAGCTCTGGGAAGAGAGCGGTTTTTTTAACCCAGATGTTTGTGTAGAAAAAGGCATTACAGAAAAAGATGCTGCGGCATTTTCTATAGTTTTACCACCTCCAAATGTTACAGGAACACTTCATATGGGAAGTTCCTTTATGCTCGCAATTGAAGACACCCTTGTTCGATTTAACAGAATGAAAGGATATAAAACATTATGGATTCCTGGTATGGATCATGCTGCTATTGCCACACAATCAAAAGTTGAAAAAATTCTTGAAAAAGAGGAAGGTAAAAGAAAAACAGATCTCGGAAGAGAAGAATTTCTAAAGCGTGTTGAAGTATTTGCACAAAATAATAAAGAAACAATGACTCACCAGCTTAAAGCACTTGGATCATCTCTCGATTGGAGTCGTGAAGCATTTACTTTAGATAAAAAAAGAGAGAGAGCTGTATACACTGCATTTAAAACAATGTTTGATGACGGACTCATTTATCGTGCTCACAGAATTATTAACTGGGACCCAAAAGGGCAAACAACGATTTCTGATGATGAAATAGTATACGAGGAAAGAAAAGGTAAAATTTATACATTCAAATATTCAAGCGACTTCCCTATTCCTATCGCAACCACTAGACCAGAAACAAAAGTAGGTGATGTGGCGGTTGCGGTTCATCCAAACGATGAAAGATACAAAAAATATATCGGGAAGGAATTTAAACTAAATTTTGCTGGAGTTCCCCTTTCAATAAAAATAGTTGGGGATGATGCAGTTGATCCAGAATATGGAACTGGGGCCGTAGGAGTAACTCCAGCCCACAGCATGATAGATGCAGAAATTGCTAAAAGACATAATCTACCTACAATTCAAGTAATAAATGAGTTTGCAAAGATGTCTATTGAGGAGCCAACTCTCTCAGGCAAAAAAACATCTGAAGCAAGAGAAATAATTGTGGAGTGGCTTAGAAAGGAAAATCTTCTCATCAAAGAAGAAGAGGTTGTTCAAAATATTTCAACCGCAGAAAGAACCGGTGCAGTAATTGAACCCCTTCCCAAACTCCAATGGTTCATTGATGTAAATAAAAAAATCCCATCAAGAGAAAATAAAAGTCTAAAAGAGCTCATGTTAGAGGCTGTTAGAAAAGATGGAATAAAAATTATTCCAGATAGATTTGAAAGGGTTTATTTTAATTGGATAGAAAATCTGCGCGATTGGTGTATTTCTCGTCAAATTTGGTACGGACATCGAATTCCTGTTTGGTATAAAAACAATGAGATCTATGTTGGTACAGAAGCTCCTAAAGAAGAAGGTTTTGAGCAAGACCATGATACTCTAGATACTTGGTTTTCTTCAGGCCTCTGGACGTTTTCTACACTAGGCTGGCCAGATCAGACAGAAGATTTAAAAACTTATCACCCCACCACCCTTATAGAATCTGGCTACGATATTATCTTTTTCTGGATTGCTCGTATGATTTTGATGAGTAAATATTTACTTGGAGAAATTCCTTTTAAAACAATTTATCTTCATGGTCTTGTAAGAGATAGTAAAGGACAAAAAATTAGTAAATCCCTCGGAAATAATGTTGAACCGCTTGAGATGATTGCAAAATACGGCGCCGATGCCGTAAGAATGTCTCTCATTGTAGGAACAGGTCCAGGAAACGACAGCAAAATGTCTGAAGAAAAACTAAAAGCATATAAAAATTTTGCGAATAAACTTTGGAATATTTCTAGATTTGTTTTAAGTTCAACAGAGGGTATTAAAATTAAGGAAAAAATTAGTAATCTTAATGATAACGATAAAAAACTCTTTAGTGACCATAACGAATTTATAAAAGAAATTACAAAAGAGTTAGAAGAATACAAACTTCATATTGTTGCGGAAAAGTTATACCACTATATCTGGCACACTCTTGCAGACAAAATTATAGAAGAAAGTAAAAAAATTTTGGAAAATGGAACCGAAGAGGAAAAAGAATCTAGAAAACAGTTTCTATTATCAACCCTTGAAACAATATTAAAACTTCTCCACCCATTTATGCCTTTCGTAACTGAAGAAATATGGCAAAATATGAATAAGGATTCTCTTTTGATGGTTCAAAAGTGGCCTAATTAAAAATGATTGACTTAGAAGTTATAGCGTATGCTCTTTTGGGGGGTATCATTCCAGCAATTTTTTGGCTTAAATTTTGGCTAAAAGAAGAAAAACACATGGAACCCCGAAGTCTTATTACCGGAACATTTTTTGCCGGCATGGGAATGGTTTTAATTGCAATTCCATTAGAAAAAATAGTTGGAAAAATATTACCAGATTTCTCCTTTCCATCATTTGTAATGTGGTCTGTTATTGAAGAAGGTCTAAAATTATTTGCGGCCTATATGATAGCCCTAAAAACAAGGTTTGCGGATGAACCGGTGGACGCGGTGATATATCTAGTAACAGCATCCTTAGGTTTTGCTGCTTTAGAAAACACACTCTTCTTGCTAGGACCTTTTGCAGATGGTGATATTGCAAAAAGTTTCGCCACACTTAACCTAAGATTTATTGGAGCATCACTTCTTCATGTTCTCTCTTCAGGAATTATAGGTCTCGCTCTAGCATCTACATTTTTTGAGAAAAAAATAATTAAAATAATATACGGTATTTTAGGATTTAGTCTTGGAGTTTTGTTGCACGCAGTCTTTAATCATCTTATAATTACAAGCAAGTTCGGTGTAATGGTTATATTTGCAGGTGTATGGCTTGGGGTGATCGCCGTTATACTTATTTTGGAAAAAATTAAAAAAATTAAACACATTCAACATCTATGAGTACAAAGCGGTCATTTTTTAAAAAACTTACTGGAGCAATTTCGCCAGATGAAGACGATTCAAACGAACAATCTCTTACTCCAGCAAAAGATTGGAATGATTCTGATGATGTAGATGGTGAGCTTACTGTTGATGTATACGAAACTCCAAATCATATTGTTGTAAAAACAATAGTGGCAGGTGTAAAAAAAGAAGATCTCGATGTAGCCCTCTCACGCGATATGGTGTCAATAAAAGGAAAAAGAGAATCTGAACACAATGTAGGCGATGGAGATTATTTTCATAAAGAATTATATTGGGGAAGTTTTTCAAGAACAATCCTTCTTCCTCAAGAGGTAGATATAGAAAAAGCTGAGGCTTATGAAAATCAAGGACTTCTTACAATAAAACTTCCTAAGATTGATAAAGAAAGACAGACAAAACTCAAGATTAAATCTTTATAGTTTTATTTATAAATAAAAAAAATGGCGCTGGAGGAGGATTTCCTACAGCGTCTTGTGTTGCGAGTTGGTGGCAAAATTCAGACTCTTCCCTGCCTGAATTGCATCTAGGAGGTGGTGCTTGTGAGTTGACCATTCAACCCAACCATCAGGCTCCATAATTTCATACCTCTTTTTTAGGACGAGAAGAAATTCAGCTTTAGTTGCACGTCGGCCAGCGATTGTTTGAAACGCCTGCATGGCGTATCGCATCTCCTGCCTTACCGCAAAGAAGATGCTGTCAAACTCTTGATGTTTGATGCTGGGAGACCGATTGCTCTTCTCCCAGTTAGAAACCGCGCGACGAAACCGCGCGACGGAGTCTCCACCAAAAATCTCAAACCGAGTTGCTCCTGTTTGCTGCTCCACGGCAACAAACACCTCCTCCACATCGTTAATGCAGAGACGAAGAAGCTCGGCCTTTTGAGCGTTTTGTTTTGGCAATTTCTGGTTGCAATGGTGGATTTGGGACACTGCCCACACCACCAACAGAACGATGGCAATGATAATAATGATGTCTACCAGTGTGTGGTTTTGGATTTTGTTTTTCATAAATTGCAGATATCTTGAGATGAAAAACCTCTAAAAATATCTGCAATTTACTCCAACTCTTTGTAACGATCTATCTTAAAATTTCGTGGATTTTACCATATTTTATTAAAATAGTCAAAACACTCTAAGTAAGAGAAAATCCCTTGCGGGATTTTATTTTTTAAATTTGATTGTTCGAAATATTTTCAAAACTGTTTCTTTTTGAGAACTAGAAATGTCGTTTCCGTACAAATTAAATCTATTTTGATTCCCAAGATCGCCAAAATATATACCCGTAATTCCGCTACCCACAACTTTTGGTTCTACTATTTTTGCCCTGTAACCACCAATAGTCTCGTAGGTCACAACATAATTTGGATCACCATCTTCTGCAAGTCGACTAGAATACCAACCGAAATCAAAACTGAGTTTTATTCCATCACCAACAAATTCGCCAACATAAGAATCCGTACCTTGTAGTTTGTTAAATTTCCAATTGGATGGCAAAGAGAGTGTAAATAAATTTGCATCAATAAATTGCCAATTTACAGGTGTTTCATTCGTGACTATTGGAGTATCATCTTTTACCGATTTAGTTGGAGATTGTTCTTTCTTTACTGGTTGTTCACTAATAACAGTAGGTTTTTGTTCTTCATTAGATATATTAAGTGTTGGTTGTTCATTGGTAATATTAAGCGTTGTTGGTTTTGATTTAATTCGGCTATTATCCAAAACAAAGTACCCAGCCACTCCAGATAAAACAACAAAAACAATTAATGGAATGCTTGCAAATCCTTTTTGATTTATGTTCATAAATATTGTAATTAATATTTTCGAATTATTATTAAAAATTTTCTTTACAAAACAATACCGTCCATTACCAATTCCAACTTGGTGCCGAGGGGCGGGCTCGAACCGCCGACCCCATGCTCTTCAGGCACATGCTCTACCAACTGAGCTACCTCGGCATATATTTTATTTCTTAGGAGAAATTCCTAGAAAATCTTTTACACTGTCTAGATTTGGAATACTTGATGAAATCTTATTGTTTGTTTCTTGAATATTTTTATATACAGAAAGAAGTTGTTCTACATAGGGCTGAACATAAACATATGTTCCAACAGCCAAGCCAACTATAACAATCCAGTAAATAAACTTAACAAACAGAGAAAAATTAGCCCTTCTTTTCATAGAGGAAAGCATCTCGTTATTTTCTCTTACGAGTCTCCTGGTGTCCTCTACAATATCTCTAATATCATCGTCCAAATCCATACGTCATTATTTATACCAAAAATCAGGGTTTTGAGCAATTGATCATTAAATTAAACAAATTTGAATATTTTTATTTACAAAATAAAAATATTCTATACTATAACCTCTGAAATGAGAGTTACTTCGAAAAGTCTCCGAGAATTTTGCTTAAACCTAAAGCAAGAAGGAAGAATCCTCAAGTCACGAGTTAACCCTGACTCAATTCGTAAACTAAAAAGAGAGAAACGCTGTCACATAGTAACAAGACGAAAAAATATAATCGGCTTTGGAGCTCTGTGGCCAACCAATAATGAAAGTTGGTTTGAGTTGGGAACTTTGTGGGTTAGGAATGACTTCCGGAACCAAGGGCTGTCTGGAAAAATTTTTGACGCCACAATCGCCCTTGCCTCAGAAGGCTCAACTATTTTTCTAATCACCAAAAGCAGAAAAATAGTCCACGAGGCACTAAAAAGGGGTTGGGATGAAGCTGTGGGGTGGCAAAAATCAGTTAATTGGCAAAAAATCTGCCAACCTTCTGGAGTGATAGGAATTGAAGCGAAACGCGACTTTGCAAAAGATTGTCGCCTTTTCTACACAATACTCAGTTGAAAGACTGGGATTTTTTATTTATATACTCCACCGAGCAAAAATTCCCGCCGGCAAGATAGTTCCGGACGAGCTCTCTATTGCTAATTCACCATCTTCTATAGCTCCTCCAAATTTATCTTGAAGATGGTCTAAATTTTGTTTATATGCTAAAGAAGAATATCCCGCAGCATACCCATTAATTAATACAAAAAGAGGTTTTTTAGACAACAACTTAAATACATCAGCTAAGAAAGATAAAAAGTTTTCTTCGATTCTCCAAATTTCCCCTTTTGCTCCCCTACCAAAAGATGGAGGGTCCATTACAATCGCGTCGTACTTATTCCCCCTGCGAATTTCTCGCTTTACAAACTCATGAGCATCATCAAGAATAAAACGAATTTTTGAATCCTTTAGCCCAGAAATTTCTGCATTTTTCTTTGCCATTCCAATCGAAGGTTTTGAAGCATCAACATGAACAACTTCCGCTCCCGCTTGGGCCATTGCCAAAGTTGCCCCACCTGTGTAGCCAAATAAATTAAGCGCATTTATAGGTCTATCTACTTTTTTGATCTTTTCCCCCATCCACCCCCAGTTTAAAAGCTGTTCTGGAAAAACACCGGTATGTTTGAAAGATGTTGGTGAAATCAAAAAAGAAACACCGCCAAGTATAATATTCCACTCTTTGGGAAGATTTTTAGAAACCTTCCAATTTCCCTTTCCGTCTTTTCTTACAAATGAGGCGTCAGCTTTTTGCCATTCCGATAAGGAAAGTTTTTTGTGCCAGAGAGCCTGTGGATCAGGACGCCTCAAAACATAAGCTCCGTAACGCTCAAGTTTTTCACCTTCACCTGAATCTAAAAGCTCATAATCTTTTTGTGGTTTTGTAATTTGAATCATAAATTTTGCCCTCGGCAGAAATTAATATATAAATTCCTTACGTTTCCAAATAAGTACACTAACTGTAATCAAAATTGGAACTAAAACAAACAATATTGCAGATACTCCCAAAATATATACAAAAACTAGAGGTAGAGGTTTTGATACTAAAGCGAGAACATTGAAACTACCAGCAAAATTAGCCAGAACAGCAACTTGTGAAAGTAGACCTACTGGAACAGCCCATTTTTTTAAATTCCACACCCCCCAAGCGATTAAAAAGTTTGTAAAAACCATAGAAACAATGCGAAAAAAATCCAGTAACTCACCATGTTTTATTGTGTCAAACATACCAGGAATCAAAAAAAATCCTGGAAGAATAAGAATAATTGAGACAATTTTTATTGGAGTTGAAGCTTTGTTCACGTCATTCAATGGTACCACAATTTTATGCCACCGCCAGGAATCGAACCTGGATCAAGGGTTTAGGAAACCTTCGTTCTATCCATTAAACTACGGCGGCAGTAGATGGAACTATACCAAAAGACATCAAAATAAAAAGCCCCATGTCGGCCTAGGCCGACGGGGCTTTTAAATCAAATTCCTAAAGCAGACTTGATTTTATCCTGATCAAAACCAACAATAACAGTACCCTTAATATCAATTACGGGCACCCCCATCTGACCGCTTTTTTCAACCATCTCCTTTCTTTTTTCTAAATCTGACGCAACATTGTATTCCTCAAAAGAAACATTGTTATCTGTAAAAAATTCTTTGGCCATTTTGCAATATGTGCATGAAGGCGTGCTGTATATAGTTACGTTTGCCATGTTTTTTATCTTATATTTATAATTACAATCAAAAGTATTATATCAATAAACTTTAATTAACGACTATTGCTAAAATAATCCTTTTATTTTATCAATTATTTTTTTATAGACCGGTAAGCTAGGTGGTGTTGTTGATACAACTTCATCTTTAACGACAACAATTACCTTTTCACCCGGCTTAACTACACCAAATTTAGTGCGGAGCTCTTCTTCTATTCCTTCTTCGGTAGACAAATGAGCAATATCCGACTCTAAATCCGAATATCTTTTTTCTAGATCACTCAATTTTATTTCTGCCTCCTTTTTTAATAAACTACTCTCTCGAGACTTTATATATATATTTACAACACCTTTAAGCAAAAGAAATAACAATAATATTAAAAAAAACACACTCCAAAAAGAGTACAAAATATCACGTCTTTTCTTTTTATCCCTAAACTGTTTCATCTTTCAATATACTTGCCAATATAATCAATTCTGATAACATCATTATACCATTAAATTATATGTTTCTTTACGGAAAAAGAACCCAAAAAGCAATAAAAATAGTATTTGGTGTTATATGCGCCCTAGTTATAGTTAGTATGGTTGGTCTATACTTTATAGGATCATTCTAAAAAACTATTCGCTATCGTGCTTCATCATTTTTAGGAAAACATCATGAGGAATGTTTACCTTTCCTTGTGCTTTCATTTTCTTTTTTCCTTTTTTCTGTTTCTCTAGAAGCTTCATTTTTCTTGTTATATCACCACCATAAAGATAACCCGTAACATCTTTTCTGAGAGCTGACAGGGATCTGGAAGAAACGATTCGCCCACCCACTTTTGCCTGAATTTTTGTGGCAAACAACTGTCTTGGAAGAATATGGTGAAGTTTTTCTACAGCTTTTTCAGATTCTTCTTCAATTCTTCGTCTTGCAATAACTTTACTAAAAGCTTCCACGATCTCATCGGCTACTAAAATATCCATTTTTGTAACATCGGCAATCCTCATTCCCTCAAATTCATAAGACAAAGATGCAAAACCGGACGAAACACTTTTTAATTCATCAAAAAAATTTCTCATCAATTCTCGAAGTGGCATTCTTATGTGGAGAGCATTTCTACCATCACCAAAAGTCTCGGCATTTTCTAATTCTGCCTCATGATCGTAAAGAAGTTGGTAAATACTTCCAGTAAACTTTTCAGGACACATAATGGTGACCTTTACCCAAGGTTCACTTATTTCTTGAATTAAATGATCTTCAGGAAAGAGAGATGGAGAGTATATGGTTTCTCTTTTCCCGTTTTTGAATAAAACTTCGTATGTAATGCTAGGAGTTGCTATGACAAGCTCCAAATGGAATTCTCTTTTTAATCTTTCGGTTATTATCTCTAAATGAAGAAGTCCTAAAAAACCACACCTAAATCCTCTCCCTAAAGATCCTGATGATTCCTCCTCAAAAGAAAAGGCGGAATCTGAAAGTCTAAGTTTTTTAAGTGCCTGTTTTAAAGTTTCAAAATCGTCAGCATTTTGAGGAAACACAGAAGCCCAAACTACTGGCGGAGGATCCATATACCCCTCTAAAGCCTGCTCCGGTCTTTTTAACGATGTAACTGTATCACCGACAGAAGCTACTCCCGGCTGTTTTATACCTGTTACAATATAACCAATCTGACCGGCAACAAGACTATCTGTAGACTTTTCTTCTGGTACAAAAACTCCAACTTCTAAGGCCTGAAATTTTTCTCCGGATGCCACAAAAATAAGTTCGTCACCCTTCTTGACAGTGCCTTCTACAATACGAACAAAAACTATTACACCTTTATGATTAGAATATTGAAAATCAAAAACCAAAGATTGAACTCCTTTATTATCTGTTGCTGAGGGTGGCGGAATTATATCTATAATATTATTTATCAAATTTAAAACACCATCACCTGTTCTTCCTGAAACTTCTAAAACACTCTCAGCAGAAACATTTAAAAGTTTTGAAATTTCTTGCTTTGCTTTTGGAACATCGGCAATAGGTGAATCAATTTTTGTAACCACAGGAATAATAACTAGACCTGCTTTTAACGCCATTTCGAGAACAGTAATTGTTTGAGCTTGTATGCCTTGAGTTGCATCAACAAGCAAAACCGAACCCTCAACAGCTTTTAAAGCGCGTGATACTTCATAAGAAAAATCAATATGTCCCGGAGTATCAATTAAGTTTAAAAGGAAAGACTCATTTTTATAAGAATGAATCATTCTAACGGGACGCATTTTTATAGTGATGCCCTTTTCTCTTTCCAACTCCATATCATCCAACACTTGATCTTTCATCTTTCGCAACGGAACGGTGTTTGTTATCTCAAGCATTCTATCTGCCAGAGTTGATTTGCCATGATCAATATGGGCTATGATAGTAAAATTTCTTATATTTTTTCTTTCCATGAGATAGGACTATACATTAAAGACCCCCCTTACTCAAGGAGTAAGATCTGACTGTTCTGGAAGAAGGGGTTTTGATTTGAACATAGATACCTTCAAAGCTTTAATAATTTCTTTTAACTCATTATTACCTGTGACCAGTAAAACAATAGATGCTCCTAAAACACCTAAAATTCCCGCGCATAAACCTTGTAAAAATATACCTACCAATGTTTCTAAATTGAAAAAATTACTAAATATATTAAGTCCTATATAAGAAACAACACCTGCAACAATTGATGCCATAGCACTCTGAAACGTAGTATTAAGTATATCCTTTTTTATAGGTATAAATTCCTGTCTAGCAAAATATACAAAAGCTAGTGCTTGAACAAGAGTTCCAATTGTATAACCAATTGGGATAGATAATATTTCTGAACCACTTACCCCATCAAGCTTTAATAGTCGTGACAAAAATTGCAACATTTCTGGATAAATAATAAATAATTTATAAAAAACATACGGCAAACCGATTGTGATTGGCAAAGAAATTAAACTTATATAAAAAGGTAAAATTGTCCTTCCAGAAGCGTAATAAGCTCGGACCAAAAGTAACGCTATGCATTGAAAAACAACCGACAGAGACAATATTGCAAGACACGCGGCTGTAAGTCTTGTATCACTCCACGTAAATGCACCAGAACCTAAAACAGTTCTCACAACCTGAGCTCTGAGAGTTATAAACAGAGCTGTTATTGGCAAGGCATAAAAAATTATATGTCTCAGAGTTGTAGCAATTAATTTTTGAAATTCTTTGTTCTTTCCTGAAGAAAAAAGACTTGATAATACTGGGAAAGCCGCCATAGAATAGCTGGTACCTATAATTGCAAGTGGGACTGATTGCAAGTTCATTGCAAATGTTAAAACAGAAATTGACCCTTCTGACATCTTGGAAGCCAAAGCAATTAAGGCAATTAGAGCAATATTACCACTCGAAAGAGCTAACGTTCTGGGCAAAGAATGTTTTATTACTCTTGAAACTTCTTTAAAAGAAAATGGAAATACTATATCTGGTAGCAAACCACTTTTTTTTACAAACGGAACTTGAACTAGTCCGTGAAAAATTGCACCTATCACCACACCACCCGCTATACCCATAAGACCAAGAGATGGTTTTAAAAACAAAATCCCAAAAATTGTACACGCGTTGTAAATTAACGGAGTGATTGCATACAATAAAAATCTTTTCTCCATTTGGGTAATGGAAGCGATGAGATTTGAAAAACCTAAAAATATTGGTGACAATAAAAGAAATCTTGATAGTGATGTAGCTTCTGCTAAAGCCTCACCAGAAAATCCGGGTAACAAAGTTTTGATAAGTTCTGGCATCAATATAAATGCCCCTAAACATAAGACTGAGGTAAAAATAAAAAAAGATGTGTAGCAAACATCAATAAAAGATTTAACAGCTTCTTTTCCCTCTGATCGTTTTTCTTCTATAAACGGGATTAAGACCGAAAACGAAAACAAAGACGCACCCATAATAAATATAAAATCAGGAATCCTAAAAGCTGCATAATAAATATCTAGCGCCTGCCCCGCACCAAAATAATGAGCAAGCATTCTGTCTCTTATAAGACCTAAAAATTGTGATAGCAAAGCAAAAATACCAAGAAGATATGCCGCACTATGTATACCACTGATTTCGCGACCGATAATATTCCATAACTGCTTTACCATAAATGCCTATTTTTTTGGCTTATCGGATGATTTAGATTCTGGTATTTTAGTCTCGCTTTTAAGCAAGGTTCCGTCTTTCATTTTCTCCAAAAAAACATTTACTTGTTGGGATGGGTTTTGTGATGCGACAGACATCATTTCACTTATTGCTTCATCTTTTAAACCAGCTGAGTAAAGAGATAAGGCAAGAGCCATTCTTGCAACCACTAAATTTGGATTGAGCTTAATACTTTCACTAAAAAGTTTAGTTGCACTTTTATAATCTTTATCGTTATATCTAAATTTTCCTAAAGCAAAATAAATTTCTGCTGAGTCAGGAAAAACATCACGCGCTTTTTCCATATATAATTCTGCATCTTTTAGATTTCCTTCTGCTACAGCTATATCACTTAATAATATGAAAGCATCAGAATAATTAGGTTTTAGATCTAATGCTTTTTGAATATATTTTTTTGCAGAATTATAATCCCCTCTCGATGTTTCAACTCGAGCAGATAATAAATAAGGTAAAGGCTGAGTTTCTGATAAAGTGGAAGCTTTTTTATACTTTGCTAGAGCGGAATCGTATACATTTGGTAAACCATAAAAAGCCAAGGACTCGTATATTGAACCGACAGACAGAAATGTTCGGTAATTTGCCCCACCTATTTCTTCTGCAGAAGACGCAGATTTAACGATATCAGTAATTATATTTGTAATCTTTGTTTTATCTTCTGAAGAAATATTAGGGTTATCTGCATATTTTGAAACAATATTTTGTAGCTCTAACAAAGAAATCTGAGCAAGCATGATGTAATACTCTGATTGTTTATCCAAACTAAGAGCTTTATTTAGATATTGTATAGATTCATTCGATGTTTCTGCTCTCAAAGCTTTTTCTACGAAAACTGATGCGGACGCCTTTTTTATTATAAAAAATTGCCAAAACAATATTGAGGCAATAAGCACCAAACACACAGAAGTATTAAAAATATTTTTAAAATTGGAAATGGATTCATCATCACCAGTATTTTGATTACTACTGTATAGATAACTAGAAGATATTAGGATAAAGAAAAGAAATATGTAGAGGACTCCGGGTGTATAAAGTAAAAATACTACCGATGAATAAAGCAAAACAACACCTTTAACAAATAAAATTAGTGAATCAGTATTTCTAGATTGATTTTCAATTAACGCAATTCTGATTAATCTTATGCTTAAGTATATTGCCAAGGTAATAATAGCTAGCCACGCGGACAGCCCCAACAAACCAACACTTCCAACTGCTGTGGCAATCGTTGAAACACCAACACCAAAATCAGCATTCCAAAACGGCGTTTCATTAAACTCTTTAATCTTTTGTTTGTTCCACCCTAATTCAAATGTACCGGGACCACTACCAAGCACCAAATTATCTTTTAAACTATTATTTATAACGGCAATTGTTCCAAACCAAGACGGTCTTACTTCTAAAAACACAACTTTTGTATACATGGATAATTGTTGTGAAAACATACTTCCAAAAAATACAAAAGTGATTGACACCAAAACTAGTCCTATAGAGAAAAAAGGTGTTTTTGGCTTTGATAAGAAATAATCACCTTTATAAGAAAATTTGTAATAAAACCATACAAATAATCCAGAAAATATAGCTGTTAACCAGTGTATAGAAAAAGAAAATAAAAAAATATTAAAAAACAAGTTGGTAAGGGTCACAAAAGATACCGACGCTACCCCCACTATGAAAACAAGAACTTTTTGCCACCAATTAAAATGAAGAACATCTAGGGCAAAAAATAACACTACCGCAAAAATAGCACCGATTATTCCCATCTCACTTATATTGCCGGCCATAGACACAATTCCACCCAAAGAATCAAAAGATAGAAATGGTAAACGAACAAAAACCCTTATAAATTCATACAAAAACAATAAAAACAGGGACGAAAATAAATAGATTAAAATAGTCTGAATATTTTTTTTACTTTTTAAAACTGATGTAAAAAATAGGGATGAAAATAAACAAACAGAAAGTATAAAAGTGGCTGTATCGCTATCAAATCCGGTACCAAAAAAAGAAGTTTTAGGGGTAATAGAAAAAAAAGATGATAGAGCGTAAGAAATAAACAGAAATGTAAGTAAAAACACAGGTAATTTAAAACTAAATATACTTGTTCTACTTTTTATTCTTTCGATCAGAATTAATATGAATGCAACACCAGAACCAAGAGTAATAATAAGTGACTTAGAAGCTGTTACAGACATCCATGCTGATGGAACAAATATAATCGGAACCAAAAAAACCGTTGCACAAACCACATAGAATGCATACTTATCAAAAGTGTAGCCCTTAAAAATAGATTTCAAATTCATTTGTTACTAAATTATACATTAAATACATTTAATAAAAAATCCCCTCTTGCGAGGGGATTTTTATTTGTGCCTATAAGCCGAATTCTGTATCCGAAAATAGATAATTTACGGATAGCAACCATTTATCTAGGCCTAATGTTACCACTAGGCTCAAGCGGTTCTCTCAATAATTTAGCCATGGGATAAATTATTGAACACGACCTTGCACACAAGTAAGGGTTTAGCCGTTTCACTTCTTTCTTACAAAAGAATTCACCCTAACAACTTACGCTATTATGGGTGCTTTGAACTTTTCAATTCAAAGCGTCACTGCTCGCACCTCTAAAGCGATAACTCGCTTTTGACGGGAATTACCCGCTACCGTTTTCAATCCGCAAAAGCAGAAGGATGTGTTCGGACTTTCCTCTATCCGCCTTGGCGGATAGCGATTGCTCAGCACTGCCCCATATTATATCACAAAAAACTAAAATAGTATACACCGCTAAAAAACGGCTCTAGCTGGTTATATTTACCACATTAGAAAAAATATCTTTACCAAAAAATCTTGAGCCTAGAGTATCAAATTTTTCCTTTGTATCTGTGGTAAAAAATTTCACAACATTATTTTTAACCAACTTACCTTCAATCTCCGAATGTCGTAGTAAGTATTCTTTTAATTTTTTAGCAATTATAGGTGCTTCAGAAATTATCTTTGCTTCACCAGAGTATTTTTTAATTACAGATTCTAAAATTCCATAATGTGTGCATCCTAAAATTATAGTATCAACATCGTGAGCCAAAATATTTTTTACATAATCTCTAACAATAAGATAAGTGGCCTCGGTTTGAATATTTCCAGCTTCAACTATGGGAACTAAAAGTGGAGCTGGAATTTGAAAGACTTCAATTTGCCCGTTAATTTTTTTTATTTCTCTTTCAAACGCACACGAACGGACGGTTGCCTCTGTTGCCAAAATACCGATTTTTTTATTTTTTGTTTCTAATACGGCTTCTTCTGCTGTGGGAATAATTACACCCAAAACTTTCTTATCAGGATATTTTTCTGGTAAATATTCTTGTTGAATTTTTCGCAAAGCTTCGCTTGAAGCCGTATTACAGGCAAGTATAATGATTTCAGCACCATGCTCAAACAAAAAATCAACTCCTTGCTTTGTAAATTCTAAAATAACCTCTTGACTTCTTGATCCATATGGGGTTCTGGCAGTATCTCCAAGATAAACATAATCGTACTGAGGCAAAACACCCACAATGTCTTTCAGTATTGAAAGTCCACCAAAACCAGAATCAAAAACACCAATTTTTCCTTTTGTTTCTGACATTTTTATAGTTCAGTTTCTTTGCCAATTTCTAACACCTGAAATTTAATTCCGTGTTTTTCTAATATCTGTGGAGCAACTCTCCTATTAAATCCTAAACCATTTTCATTTAATCCTCCATCATGAACAGGAAAAGCAATTTTCGGATTAATTGCAATACAACAATCTATTGCATCACTTATCTTTACCCATGGCCCCGAAACAGGAAGAGCGAGAATATCAACCGGAATTTTAGGATTTGTAAAAGCATCTCCCGGATAAAATAATCGCTCTCCAATAGAATACCCTGTGTTTTGAACAATAGACCACTCTTTATGAATTACTTCATGAAGTTTTCCAAAAGCTTTAAATTGTAAGCCTTTATACTCAAAACTTTCTCCATCTTCAACAATTCGCGCTCCATTTATTCCCTCTTTTTTTAGAATCGCATCGACAGAACTATTTGTAATTATTAAAGGTTTATTTTTTTCTAAAATCTTTTTTACCGAATCAATATGCAAATGATCTCCATGCTCGTGAGTAATCAAAACCACATCAATATTTGTAATCTCATTTTGAGTTTCAGTGTAACTTCCGGGGTCAGTTAAAACTCGCAATGTATCTCCACTGCCTTTTTCTTCTACCAACATACAACAATGACCAAATTTAGTAATTTTCATTATTAAGAATTATAAGCTATTAACCCGACACATTCATGTCATCTTCTCCAAGTTGACCATGTCCTGTTGCCCTATTGATAATTTTTCCCTCAAAATATTCCTTGAGATTAAAATCAGGCACAGGACTTTCAAACTGTTGTGGATTTTCAAAAAGTTTAGCGAAAGCTTTAAAACGAAGAGCTTTTACTAATTGATAACACATATACAGTCTATTCATCTGATCCGGGGAATGCAAATTATCAAAAACTTCCTTCACATCGATCGAAACCTTGCCGTCTTGTGTTTTTGTAAGCTCTTTATTTTCTGAGAGATAAAATTTTATAATTCCGTAAACAAAATCTCCTTTATCTCTTTTATATATATTCACGAGCTCACCTCGTTGTTTAAAATCCGATTGATCTGACAAAACACCGTCTTCCTTAATCTCAATTTCTACAACTTCATTTTCTTGTGATACACCCTCTATTATTGATGTTACAACAATAGAATTTATTTGGTCCTGAATAAGCGATGGATCAAAATTATAGACACCTTGGCGTGGACCCAGATAGTCCTCAATAATTTTTTTACCTTCTTCTGTTGAAGTAATTTTTTCATCAGGATGAAGAAGAAGATAAACTAATCGCGCCAACCTTCCATTTCCATCAGGAAAAGCATGCAAAAGATTTATAGAAACAGCTGCGAACCCCGCCGCCGCATCAAGATTTTCAGGAGCAATTCTTTTGAGACTAGGGATAATAATTCTTCTCATAATCTGTTTTTGAGTTTGAGCGTCCGGAGAAACATACACAGGATATTTTTCGTGTTTATTTCCAATAGTGCTTCTATACGTGTAAATTTCTCTTTGATTAATAGGAGCGCCTATGATGATGCCGTTCAATCTTTCAAGAAATTCTTCTGCTTTTTCAGGTGTAAGATTTTCAATAAATTTCTCTTTGTTTTCGGTTGATGCAAACATTTCCATGATGCCGGTTCTTTCAAGAAATTCCATAACCTCCCCAGCGGTATGTTCACGATTTTCTATAGTGTCATCAAGAAATTTAATATCCTCTCTTTTCATTTATTTTTTTCCAAATCCAAACAAACCCCGTTCATACAATATCTAAGACCAGTATCTGTTGGACCGTCATTAAACACATGTCCTAAATGTGAATTACATTTTGAGCAAACAACTTCAGTTCTTAACATTCCATGAGACCTATCCTCCAATTCCTTAACACTTCCTTCAATTGCCTGATCAAAAGAAGGCCAACCTGTTCCAGAATCAAACTTTGCATTAGACTTAAATAATTCTTGTCCGCAGACAGCACAAGTAAAAGTTCCATTTTCTTTTGTATACAATAATTTGCTTGTAAAAGGTGCTTCTGTACCTTTTTCACGAGCAACTTTGTAAAGCTCGGGGTTTTCTTTTTTTAACTCTTCGTCAGTTTTCATAATATGGTGCGATGGACACAACAAGATTTGTTAATTCCAGACGCTCAAAAGCAGTTGCATCATCTCCTTTTTTTCCGCGATGTTGTTTTACCTCTCCAATTTTTTCAACGATTTTATCTAAAATAACTCTAACATTTGGAGAAATATCTCTACCCAACATTAGAAAAAGATGATGTGTCTGATTATCAAAACATTCTATCCACGGCTTTCCATTTTCTTCCAAAACAAGAAAGTCTTTACAAAAACGATAAATTGCCTCTCTTTCAAGAGTTCTGCCCTGCAAAAATTCATCTTCTGGATTTCCAGTCATAATATTATATTTATTGAATTATATCCGCTAAGAAATTAAATATCCTCAAAACTAGATGTTTTCTGAAAGATTTTTTCTTTAATTTACTAAGATAAACTGCTCTCTCAGCATCGTCTTTAAAACCTCTATTTCTTATTACTGTAAAAGAATTTACTTTTACGCCGCAAAAAACCAAAATTCCAGCAACCCACACGGTAAAATATGGAACGGCTAAAAATAGATAGAGCATTTTTGGCGCATCACAAGTTACATAAACTCTAGCAGTTTTTCCTTTTAGAAGTCCAACTCTCTTACCTTCTATGTATCTATATGCAAATCTAGCTTGAATATTGTTATCAATAAAATTCTTCATTATGGCAGGCATAGAAAGCCACCATATAGGATGAACAAAAATTAGTTCGTCTGCTTCTGCAATCTTTTTTTGTAAAGCATCACGATTAGGATCGGCTGGAATTACATGTATATCCTCAAAAGCAAAAAAATCTTGTCTCAAATTGGTTTTGTATAGATCTAAAATTTCAACCTCTACCCCCTTTTCTCTTCTAGCTTCAGCAACAGAATTTGCAATTCCATGAGTAAGTCCCTTAGAGCTAGGGTGAGCTGTAACGATAAGTGTTTTTGACATTGTTAAGATATTTTACTCTGTTTTTATAGCTTCCGCCACAAAATATGACCTTGAACTTGAAACAAGATTGTAGTTTCCAAAAACCTTCTCAAAATTCTTTTTTGTGAAGTATTCCAAACCAGCAATTGTCACTACAACAAATTTTCCACCAATCTTTAAATGTTGTCTCACCTCTTCAAAGAGAATCCAGAAAAATTCTTTACTAACTTTTGCAGGCAAGTTTGAAACAATAAGATCAAACTGTTTTCCCTCCGGCACATTACTGAAACCATTACTTAAATATACCTGAACATTTTCTAAATTATTTTTATGCGCATTCTTTTTTGAATATTCTACCGCAACAAAATCTTTATCGATAAGATGAACTTCTTTTGCCTTTAATAGTTTTCCCAAAACAATTCCTATTACCCCACATCCACAACCAATGTCGAGTATTGAATCTGCTTTTTCTTGAAGCAAAGAGTTGATAAGAAGAATTGAGCCTTCATCTATTTTTTCTGGACTAAAAAGGCCCCATGTTGTAGAAAAAGAAAAAGACTCACCTCCAAAAGAATGCTTTACCTCCAGGTCTTTTTTTAATTCATCAATTGCTATTTTTGGCATGATTTTGATTAAAATTTATTTCGGAGGCGGCGAGATTTGAACTCGCGAAGGAATTTCTCCCTTACTGCCTTTCCAAGGCAGCGCACTAGACCGCTATGCGACGCCTCCAGTGTGCTCAATACTAGCAAAAAAATCAAATTTGAAAACTGATTGACAAAGAAAGTCTTGATAATAAAATCAGAACAAACATATGAATACCCTCCCGTTACTCCAAGCAATCCCAATCACCTGCAACGTTCAGGACCTCGCAGGAGTTCTGAAACAAGCCAAACCCGGAAGCATCATCGACATCGGCAACCCTTACCGAGCAAGAGGAGAAGACAGGGTCGAAATTCTTTCCCATCAAAATGGGATCGTCATTCACGCATTTCGACTCACTGGTGGCAAGCAACATCACGAACTCTGGCTGAATGGCAGCGTAAGACTCGAGGAGTTTTCTGATGAAACCCCCGGCATCAGCGCCGACCTGTTCGAGGTAACGCCTCAAGGAATAATCCTTCAAGGCTTAATCCTCCCGAGAAAGTTCCGTGAGGTTCGAGGTCATCACCGTGGAGCCCTCCTCCTTGGAGGAGAAAACAACTACGAGGTCTGTCTCGTTGTCCTTTCATAAAGTTCCGCCACTTAGCGGAGCATTTTTATTTACTCAGAAACAGAAACTGGCGCAGTAGATGAATCTTTACGAGTCATCCAAAGAGCAATAATTAGTGTTGCGAAGCCAAAAATAGAAGGAATAGAGATAAACACTATAAACAAAAAACTAGTAACAACGAATGGCAATAGAGAAGCATACAAGCTAATTATGAAACTTTCTTTATAAGTTCTTTTTGAACCAATAACTTTGAAGACAAAATAAAGAATTAGAGCAACAATTATAAGTGAACAAAGTGCAAATATTCCCCTAAAGAAAAACAGGGTTATAAATAAAAGCATTGATATAAATGGAATATATTTTGAATAAGACAATATTTTATTAATTGTAGATTTGTTAACAACCATATCAGCTAAAACAGGAGTAAAAACAACTTGACCATCACCATCTGTATAAGCGATATGAGTACTAGAAACAACAAAAAACGCTTGAGAATTTTTGTATGAATCTATTGAATTTTGCGCATTAGTATCTACAACTAAAATATTTTTAAAAGTCAGACCTTCTTTAATAGTTACCTCTTTTTCAAAAGGTATAACTAGTGGTTCACTCTTATTCATGCTTACCTTTTTATCTTTAATCGTTATTACCAAATCTTCAGGAAAAGAGGAAAGAACTTTTTTACCTGCCATCTCAGAAATAAACTTAAAGGAAAAGCCCGCAGTAATACCAGAAATAATTCCGAGAACAAGAGAAATAATAATCGCAACTTTTAGAAAAAATTTTACAGACTGACCGTAAGAAAAATTACTTATTTCATTATAAAACTCACGATCCAAAAAACTTCTTTTAATTGTTTGAAACATAATATTTTAATTATTTCTTAATGCCTTAATTCTCTCCTCTACAGGTGGATGTGTCAAAAATAGCTTTGCGATAAAACTTCTTTTTTGTTTTTTATCTGGAATACCATCACCATCTTGATCTCCACCAAAAGGACTAGAAATAAATAGATGGGCAGTTCCTTTGTTAGCTTTTTGAAGTGGTCCGTGATAATCAGAAATTTTTTCAAGAGCAGAAGCTAGTCCTTCTGGATACCTTGTTATTAAAGCTCCGGTGGCGTCTGCCAAAAATTCACGCTTACGAGAAATTGCCATCTGAATAATAAAAGCAATTATTGGAGAAAAAATCATAAGAACAAAACCCAAAACAACAAATACGGGATGTTTGTTGTCGTTATCGCTATGAAGAGAAATTCTGATAATCCAATCAGCCAAAATTTGAATCAAACCAACAAGCACAGCAATTACACTCATAAGAAGTATGTCGCGATTGCCAATGTGAGCGAACTCGTGAGCCAAAACACCCTCAAGCTCTGAGCGATCCAACCTTTCTAAAAGACCGGTAGTAACAGCGATAGCTGCATGATTTTTATCACGACCTGTTGCAAAAGCGTTTGGAGACGAATCCTCTATTATATGAAGTGAAGGCATTGGAAGACCTGCTGTAATTGCAATATTTTCTGTGATTCTCCAAAGCTCGGGATTATCTTTCATTTCTATTTTTTTTGCACCAGAAACCGAAAGCGCGATTTTGTCAGAAAACCAATAACTTCCAATATTCATCACAACACTAAAAATAACTGCAAAAAATAATATTGACGGATTATTGTTGTAATAACTTACCCACCAACCAATTAAAACAACAAATCCAAAAAACACAGACATAAGGAGATACGTTTTCCAAATATTACTTGATTGATGTGTATAAAGTGTTGCCATAATAAAGCTGATAGCTATTAGCTTCTAGCCGTGAGCTTTAAATTAGAACTTAACTTCAACAGGGTTTTGAGCATCGGAACCGTCTGGTAGATCAAACAATTCCATTTTTGAAAAACCAAAAGATTTAGCAATGATATTGTTTGGGAAAGATTCTACAGATATGTTTAGATCGCGAACATTGCCGTTATAAAATCTTCGCGCTGCTTGAATTTTATTTTCTGTATCAGAAAGCTCTCTCTGAAGTTCAAGAAAGTTTGTATTCGCTTTTAGATCTGGATACGCCTCTGCAACAGCAAATAAACTTTTCAAAGCTCCGCTAAGCATATTTTCTGCCTCGCCTTTGTCGTGAGGATTTCCAGCTTGCATTGCTTGGCTTCTTGCTTGTGTTACTTTGTCAAAAGTTCCAGATTCATGAGTTGCATAACCTTTAACAGAATTCACAAGATTTGGAATTAAGTCGTAACGACGTTTTAGTTGAACCTCAATATCTGACCATGCTTCTTTTGTTCGATTTACCAAAGAAACAAAACGGTTATACATTCCAATAATTATGACAACAAGAACGGCGAGAACAATTAGAGTAATAATTAGAGGTGACATAAAATTAGTTTAAATTTTTTAGTTAATATTTTAGAGAATTCCGACCCCTAAATTATAGCATGGATATGATTTGAATATAAAAATTGCGAGCTTTATGCCCGCGATGATGACGAAAGAGCTCTTTAGAGCCGAAACCAGGAAGTCGAGTCAGGGCCAGCTTCGCGCATGATGCGCAGAATGTCTGCTCGATTGTCTTTGGGCTTCGGAAAAAGATTTCCCGCAGCGATATCCGTAGCAACTTCCGCATCGCTTTGCTGGAACTCTTCGATCTGCCGACGCTCAAGGGCAATAATCGGAATGTTGAACCCTGACGGCTCATGGTGATACGAAGTCTCCACGATAAGCGACCGATTCAGCATGCAGACGATCGCGAGAACTATTCCACCTTGCTCCTGAACTTTCGTAATCGCTCGTCCGGTCGTGCTGACATTATTGACCACGTCCTCAACCAGAACGCAGTTCATGCCAGGTTCGACGCGGTGGCGACCAAAAGCGAGATCTGCCTGCTCGCGAGAAGTGGGGGTTTTGGCAACCAACACATTCTTCTCGGGAAAGAGATAGATTCGGTCGCTAAGACGTGCGAGTTCCTGTGCCAAAGCAAGACCTCCCATCGGCATACCCAAGAAAGCATCAATCGAATCGATGCGATCGCCGAGCAGAGCAAGCAATCGACGCGCGAGAAGTGTCATAGCATGGAGCGACTCTTCGATGACGGAACAGTCGGCATAGACGTTACCGACGAAGTTTTTGCCGTCGGGAGCCGTTGCCGCGTAACCGAAAAGCGGACCATCCCATGATCCATCCGGATTGCGTGGTCTGATGAGAAGACCGTTTAAGGCCTTGAGGATTTCAAAGAAACTCCAGACCTCATTGATCGGCCGAAGTGCACTAGCTTTTTTTGTCATGTGTGGTGTGTTTTTTTGAATGTGAACCAAAACCAACCTCACCCAAACGGGCAACCTAAACAACTCTACCTTATATATTTTAAAATTCAATTATAAAAATTGCGCGAATAGTTTCGCGCGCCGTAAGAACTTTACCGGTAATTCAGTGCCCGCTCTAACTGAGCTCAAGCGACTCGATAATCGCTTCGGTCGTCGCACGCGGATCAGCAGATTTGTAAATAGCCGACCCGATCACGAGATCGGTTGCACCATCATCCAATGCTTGTCTCGGTGTGCCAGTTCGTTTCTGATCACTGCCGGTGGTGCCTCCGAATGTAATCCCGGGAATGGTGAGGCGAAAACCTCGGCCCAAATGAGCACGCAGAGTTTTCACTTCCTGTGCACTCGCAACGACGCCGTGCAACCCCATCCGATTGGCCAAATTGGCAAGAAGCATGACCTGAGCCGACACATCATCGACTTCAACTCCGGTGGCTTGAAGTGAATGTTTGTCACGCGTCGTGAGGACCGTCACACCAATGACTTGCGTCTGGCTTCCTCGTGCCGCCTCGACGGCAGACTTGATTGATTCAGGGCCATTGTCTCCAATCATCACATTGCAGAGATCGATTCCCATTTCGACCGCTTCACGAACCGCCGCTGCAACCACATCAGGCGTATTTGCCCACTTGCAATCGAGAAAAACAGGTGCTCCCCGAAGTTTAGCGTTTTTGACGATTGTCGCTTGATGTTGAATACCCGTTGCAGTGCCAACCTTGAAGCCAACACCCAGATCATGGAGTTGATCGATAAGGTCGACAGCTCGCAAGGGCTCGACGTCGAGAGCGACGAAGATAGGATTTTTTCTCATTTTGTTTTATTGTGCTGGATTTCTGTTGTAGTTTTTCAAGCCCACTTTAGGCTCGATTCTTTCCTAAACTAACACAAAAATTCAAAGCCGGCGAGGTTAAACCTCGCCGGCTTTTGTGTTTGTATTTTCCTAATAGCTATCAGCTAAAAGCTCTTTAATATCCCATTCCCATATCACCCATTCCTGGATGTCCGTGGTCTTTCTCTTCTTTTGGTTCCTCAGTAATTGCCACTTCTGTAGTAAGAAGAATTGCTCCAGCAGAACAAGCATTCTCTATTGCACTTCTTGTGACTTTTACTGGATCAATAATTCCCTCTTTTATCATGTCTTCAACATAAACATCTTTAAGAAAATCATAACCTGCATTTTCTTTTGGATTTTTTTTGATTGAATCAACAACAACAGAAGCGTCATCTTTTCCAGCATTTTCTGCAATTTGTCTCATTGGTGCTTCAAGAGATTTTATAACCACACCATATCCAATTTCTTCTTCTTTATGAGAAAAAGCATGTTTTTTCTCTGATAATTTTTTAGAAACCTTAATAAAAGCTGAACCTCCTCCAGCAACAATTCCTTCTTCAATTGCAGCTTTGGTTGCTTTCACAGCATCTTCAATTTTCATCTTCAAATATTTCATCTCGGTTTCAGTTGAAGCTCCTACTCTAATTACCGCAACTCCTCCAGAAAGTTTTCCGATTCTTTCCTGAAGTTTTTCTTTATCGTATTTTGAGTCAGTAGATTCAAGCTGGGCTTTCAATTCTTTAATTCTCTTTTCAATTTCTGTCTTTTTACCCTTTCCGCCAACAATAACTGTATTGTCTTTATCTGATACAACTCTCTGTGCGCGTCCTAACATATTAATTTCTGCCTTTTCAAAATTAAGGCCGACTTCTTCTGATATAACTTGTGCGCCAATTGTTACAGCAATATCTCTCAAAACTTCTTTTTTTCTGTCTCCATATCCAGGCGCTTTCACCGCGAGAACATTAAATGTTCCCCGAAGTTTATTTAAAACAAAAGTAGTAAGCGCCTCACCATCAACATCCTCAGCAATAATAACAAGATCTTTTTTTCCACTTTGAGCAACTTTTTCTAACAATGGCAATATTTCTTTTATTGAGGAAATTTTTTTGTCTGTAAGAAGAATAGGAACATCTTTATATTCTGCTTCCATTCTCTCAGGATTTGTCATCATATATGCAGAAGCAAAACCTTTATCAAACTGAAGACCTTCAACAACATCTGACTCAACACCCATTGATTGTGATTCTTCTACTGTAACTACCCCATCTTTTCCAACTTTTTCAATTGTGTCTGCAATAATGCTACCTATCTCAGGAGACTCAGCAGAAATCGTTGCAACTTGTTTATACTCTTCTTTATTCTTCACGGGCTTTGCCATTTTTTTAAGTTCTTCAGAAACATCTTTTTTGGCTTTTTCTATTCCTATCTTTAGTCCCATAGCATTAAGACCCATGGTGCTGTGCTTAAAGCCTTCAGAAATTATTGCCTGCGCAAGAACTGTTGCAGTTGTTGTTCCATCTCCCGCCTTATCATCAGTTTTAGAAGCAACTTCTTTCACAATCTCTGCACCCATATTTTCAAACTTGTTTGGAAGCGTAATTTCCTTTGCAATTGAAACACCGTCGTTTGTTATTGTTGGCGCACCAAAACCTCTATCCAATACAACATTTCTTCCTCGCGGACCCATAGTTATCTTTACCGCATTTGCAACTTTATCAACTCCTTGTTTAAGGAGTTTTCGAGCTTCTTCATTAAAAATAATTTGTTTTGCCATATGATTAAGTTTAGTAGTTTATAGTTTAATAGTTGCTAGAAAAATTACTTAATGACAGCAAGAATGCTCGACTCGCTTAAAAGGTAAAATTCTTCGTCATTGAGTTTTACTTCGTCATATCCGTATTTTGAAAAAACAACCCTATCTCCAACCTTAACAGAAACAGGGATTCTTTTATCTCCATCTTCATTCCATTTGCCAGCACCAGTAGCCACAACAATACCTTGTTCTGGTTTTTCTTTAGAGATTGTGTCTGGAATAATAATTCCCGATAATGATTTTTTTTCTATTTCCTCTAATGAAAGTGGTTTTATTAAAACTTTATCACTTAAAGGAATTATACTTGCCTTTTTTGATGTTTTCTTTGACTTAGACATATTTCTAGAATAATTAAGCTACTAAAGTGCCTATTAAAAGGCACTGGAATTCTATCAAGATTAAACTCCATTTCAAGGGGGCGCTACGGAAATAGCCTTTCAAAAGACACACAATTTTATTGCTATAAAATTGTTTCCTTCGCATTCGGTCAATGCTCAGAAGTCTTTTTAAAGGTTATTTCCTCCGCTGAAAAAGTAAATAATATCTTACATATTAGCGAAAGAAAACAAGTTTTAAAGAAACTAGCGAGCCTGGCCGAGGCGAGCTCGAGGAATCCGCTAGCAAGCGGATATCCGTATTCTTTAAAACCTGTTTTCTGAAGCCCCCTTGAAATGAACTACAGATATGCTATAATACTACTGTTATTATTTTCTCCTGAAATATAGATGTGCTGAATTGATTTTTAGCCAGCATTGAGGGAGTTAACTACAAAAGATAAATTTATGGACTATAGTTACATTCTTCCTTATGCGCAGATAGTATTGTCAGTAATTCTAATTGTTCTTGTTTTAATGCAACATTCTGATGCAAGTTCTGGTGGTGCTTTTGGACAAAGCGACAACTGGAGTAATTCTTTTCACACAAGAAGAGGTGCGGAAAATGTAATATTTATAATAACTATTATTGTTGCAGTTCTATTTGCCGCAACATCATTTGTAGCACTCCTTATAAGATAACCACTCAACCTTTAGAACCTTACTATCTTGAAAGACTATATTAAGAAAAAGTTCCTTAATACATTTAGGTCTTTGGGCCTTACAGAAAAAACAATATTCTTTTGTTTTCTTTTTATAGCTATTCTGAGCTTTGGCTATATTCTGTCTAAATTAAGTTCATATATCTCAAGTGAAATTCCAACGTCAGGAGGTAGTTTTACTGAGGGCGTTGTCGGTTATCCTAGATATATAAATCCACTATTATCAATAACAGATAGCGGTAGGGATATATCAACACTAGTTTATTCTGGATTATTTAGAGCATCTTCTGACGGAACACTCGTTCCTGATCTAGCAAAAAATTATGAAATATCAGAAGATGGATTAACTTACACAGTACACATAAAAGATAAAGCAACTTTTCATGACGGAACACCGGTTTTAGCAAAAGATATTGAATTTACTATAAAAAAGGCCGTTGATCCGGCACTAAAAAGTCCAAAAGAGGCAAACTGGGAAGGAATTACTGTTTCGGCCATCGATCAAAAGACTATTCAGTTTATACTCAAAAAACCCTACTCCCCTTTTATGGAAAATCTTACTCTAGGGATTCTTCCGGAACATATTTGGAAAGATGTTGATTCTGAAGCATTTCCTCTAAGCGAACTTAACTATTCACCCATTGGTTCTGGTCCATATAAAATAAAAGAGGTAAAAAGACAAAAAAATGGACTGCCAGAATACTATCTGTTAGTTCCTTTTGAACAATACGCCCTTGGATTACCATTCATAAAAGAAATATATATAAAATTTTATACTAATGAAGAAAAAATGATGGAAGCATATCTG
>CAZAOU010000002.1:0-73298 GCA_964487135.1 uncultured Candidatus Saccharibacteria bacterium | reverse complement strand
GAATACTTGATGCACCTATGTTGAGTACATTTATAAAAATAATTTTATTGTTTTTTGCCACCATCATTGCGGGGTATATTCCAGCGAGAATGATTGTTAGAAGAAATACGCTAGACGCGATTTTAGGAAGATAAAATTATGATAATTACAAAAAATCTCACAAAAACATTTATAGACGGCAACAAAGAAACAAAAGTTCTAAAAGGAATTGATTTTGAGGCTAAAGAAGGAGAATTTTTAGCTATTATGGGAAGAAGTGGTGCTGGGAAAAGCACTTTTCTTTATCAGATTTCTCTTTTAGATGAACCTACAAGTGGCGAGATAATTATTGACGGAATTGATACTCATAATTTAACGACGGAAGAAAAAACTAAATTTAGATTGAACAAGCTAGGTTATGTTTTTCAGGATTACGCTCTTTTGCCGGATTTGACCGCTCTTGAAAATGTAGCTTTACCAATATTGATGCAAGGTGAGTCAAAAGTCTCGGCATACCAGAAAGCTGCAGAATCATTAAAAAAAGTAGGTTTAGGAGAAAGATTAAATAACTTTCCTTCGCAACTATCTGGAGGGGAACAACAGAGAGTGTCTATTTCTCGGGCGATTTCTCATAACCCAAAAATCCTTTTTGCGGATGAACCAACCGCAAACCTTGATAATTATTCGTCTGGAGTGGTTATGGACATTTTTTCAGAACTTCACAAACAAGGTCAAACTATAGTTATGATTACTCACGAAGAGGAGTATACAAAAAGAGCGGATAGGGTTATAAAGTTAGATGATGGAAAAATAGTTTCTTAACGCTATTTTTTTTCTTCAGGTTTTGGATTTGATGCCAGACCTAATTTAGATAGATTTTTTATCACTATAAATATTGAGAAGGCAACGATTAGAAAATTTATTACGTTGTTAAGAAAATTTCCGTATTTTATTCCTTCAAATGCTAGGCTAGAAAAATCAACTTTTCCTATTATAAATCCAATTGCAGGCATAATTATGTCTTCGACAAGTGAAGCTACAATTTTTCCAAAAGCGCCTCCTATTACGACACCGACTGCTAAGTCGACCACGTTTCCTTTCATTGCAAAAGCTTTAAATTCTTGAACAAAATTATTCATTTGATTTATTTTTAGAGCTAATAAATTCTTTAATTGCTGGCAGTACTGAAAGTATAATAATTACTATTACAATTGGCAAAATATATTTGTCTGGATCGGGAATTGCTTTTCCTAAGAAAAAACCCAAAAAAGACATCGATGAAACCCACAATATCCCTCCAACTATATTATAGGTAACAAATTCTTTGTAATTCATATTTCCAACACCGGCAAGAATCGGCACAAATGTTCTGACAATTGGGGTAAAGCGAGCCAAGATTAGAGCTTTCTTTCCATATTTTTCAAAGAATTTTTTAGATCGTTCTATATGACGTTTGTTGAAGAAAAATGAGTCTTCTTTTGAAAATATTTTAGGGCCCATTTTTTTTCCAAATGCATAGCCAACATTGTCTCCCAAGATTGCTACAATTATTCCAAAGCCAATTAGTGCATAAATATTTATATAATCTTGAGAGGCCAAAAGTCCCGCGGTGAAGAGAAGAGAATCTCCTGGAAGAAAGAATCCGAAAAATAATCCTGATTCTGCAAAAATTATCGAAATAACACCGATGAGTCCTAAGGATTCAACAATAAATTTTGGATCCAAATATTGTGTCATATATTATGTTGGATTAATCGAGAGATTGATAACAATTCCTTTTCGGGAGTTTTTTCGCGACTTCCGGGGCGATATAAAAACTTTCGTGGTTCGTATTTTGTAATGCCTGTGTCTCCAGATTTTCTTGGTAGAACATGTAGATGAAAGTGGGGAACAGATTGTCCGGCAAATTCTCCCTCATTCCAAGCAATATTAAATCCTTCTGATTTAAAGGTTTTGGTAAGGGCCGTTTTTAATTTGCGGAGCAAATTAAAAACGGCCTCAACCTCAACTTCTTTCATATCTTCAAATTTTGCCACGCATCGTTTTGGAGAAATCAAAATATGACCTGGAACAATCGGAATATTTGTTGGAAACGCCCAAGCGTATTTATTTTCAATAATAGTTCGTTTTTTTATTTCAGGAATTGTACAATAAACACAATCTTTTTTATTTAAAATACTTGAGTGGTACAGTTTTGGTTTGAAACTTTTTATTTTTATTATTTTAAAATCAAAACCAATTATTTTTTTATCTCTTTTTAGAGCTTCTACAAATTTATTCTGATCATATCCAACGGCAATAATATCTGGCTTCTCTTCTTTTAAAGTAATCCAGCATCTCGTTTTTGTATCTCCAATAATTACATTTTTTGCAATTTTCAAAGACCTAATCTCTTCTATTCTTTCTTTTGTTGGTTTTGGGATTTTACCTTTTTTTTCTTTTACAACTTCATCGGACGCAATAACTACTGTAAGAAGACCTAGCTTGGCTGCCTCTTTTAGAAAAAAAATATGCCCCGGATGAATACCGTCGAAAGTGCCGAATACCAGAACCTTTTTCTCCATTTGCGCCTTTTTCATACAGTGATAAAATACTATCACAATTTAATAGTTATCAAGAGGAGAGTTAGAGTTCCTGCTCAGCGATCTCTCCAGCAACCCTCCGCCAGTGGCGGAGTAGGTGCTACCTCAGGCCCCTTGCGGGAAAGATAATGTCACTCTTTCTTCAGGGTCCGCCACAGCTAAATTACATGGGCGGATTAATTCGTTAATAAAAGTATGTTAAGAACAGCAGAATCTGTTTCAGTAGGGCACCCAGATAAAGTGTGCGATCAAATTTCTGACGCTATTTTAGATGCGTGTTTAAAAGATGACCCAAAAAGTCGTGTAGCCATAGAAACTATGGGAGGTCATGGAATCATTTCTATTACCGGAGAGCTTACTACAAATACTTATGTAAACATGCGAAAAATCGCTCAAGAAGTTTACAAAGATTGTGGATATGACGAAAATATTGGTGTTAATGTGAATGTTGTTGAACAGAGTCCAGAAATTGGTGCTGGAGTTGATAAAGATGGAGCAGGGGATCAGGGAATTATGGTTGGATATGCAACAAACGAAACCCCAGAATTTTTACCTCTCGAAGTTGTTCTTTCGAGAAAACTTGCAAAAGCGATGGGGCGACATGATGGAAAGAGTCAGGTGACTGTTGATAATGGAAAAGTTGTGAAAGTTTTAACTTCTCTTTGTACTTCTGGAGATCAGAGTGATGTAAAACTTGAAGAAGTAATGAAGTCAGAAATTCTTCCTCATTTTAATGGTTCATGGGAAGAACTACAAAAAGCGTGGATGAGAAATCCAAACGGTGAGTGGCTTATCGGCGGATTTGCCGCAGATACAGGTCTCACTGGGCGAAAACTTGCTGTAGATAATTATGGTCCAAACATTCCTGTTGGAGGAGGATGTTTTTCTGGAAAAGATGCAACAAAAGTGGACAGAAGTGCAGCATACATGGCGCGTCGTGTCGCCGTTGACTACTTAAAGAAAAAAGGAGCGAAAGAAGTATTTGTTCATATTGCGTATGCAATTGGAGTTGCTGATCCTTTGATGGCAGTAGTTGATATTGATGGAGTTCAAGAAAAAATCGAAGGCTATGATTTGAAGCCGCGAGCTATTATTGATTTCTTAGACTTACGAAAACCTCAGTTTAGAGAAACCGCAAAATACGGACATTTTGGGAATGGTTTCAAGTGGGATAACTAAATAATAGCTATATCCTTTTGGACGGGAGTAGTTATTACTACTTCCGTTTTTTTATTTATATAAAAATCAATTTCGGTGCGCATTCCAAAATCTTTAAAATATATTCCGGGTTCTATTGTGTAGGGAACATTTTTTTGGAGAGGGGAATATTCTTTCCAATTAATACCAGGAAGATCTCCGTGTGGATGTTTGAGGCCAAGTGAGTGGCCTATTGTGTGTTTTATTGATTCGCCAAAACCTGCTTTACCTATTATGTCATGACAGATCCTGTCTACTTCAAGTCCACGGGGAAGACGGCTGGAATTCATTTTTTGCAAGAAATGAATTCCGGCACTCCTTGCTCTCACCAAGATTTTCCATTTATTTTCAATTTCTTTTGGAACTTTTTTGCCATAATAAAACATCCATGTCATATCGGCATAAGGCGAACCAGGTTTGTCTAATCTCGCCCACATATCTAACAAAACCAAACTATTTCTTTTTAGTTTTGAACCATTAGCTTTTGGAAAGTAATGAACCTCTCTTGTGTTTTTTCCAAAAGCTACAATAGCAAACTCTTTCTTGCTGTCGTTCACAAGACTGTGAGCTTTGTATCTTTTTTTTATAAATTCCAAAACCTCTTTTTCGGTAATTCCGATTTTTATAAAAGATTTTACTTCATCTTTTATCAGATCAAGTTTTATTCCGGCCTCAGTGTGAGATTTTAATTGTTTTCTGGTAAACATTTATAAAGTAAACACCCCATCTTTGTATATTATTTTTTCTGTTCCGTCAGTAAGGTGTGCTGTAACAGTGCGGGGAGTAGTGGATACAATATCTGTATGAACAGAAGAAGAGTTAAAGCCCAATTCTTCCCAGTCTTCAGGATTTAGTGTTGACGGGTCATCTGCCAAACAATCATGGTAAGCATTGCCAAGTGCAATGTGGGTGTTTCCATATTTTCCACCAATGTTCTCATCAAAAAGCGTTTCAGCCATAAACTTAGTAATTCTTGAAAGCCTTTTGTCTGTCAAAGAGAATTCGCCAATTCTGTCCGCGTTTTTTGTGGCAATCATTTGCTTCAAAAGTTTTTCGTTTTCTTTTGCTTTTGCCTTTATTACTTTTCCATTTTCAAACCAAAGTTCTATTCCTGTTATGAGACTTCCATAGCGGTATAGAGGCTCTGAAAATCTTATCCAGCCATTTGTGCCTCGCCAGTCTGGGGAAGTGAATAGTTCAAAAGATGGAATGTTGCATCCTCTTCCTCCAAGCCATTTGCGTCGTTTTCCAAGTTGTATCCACAAATCAACATCAGGTCCTTTTACGTGGAATTTTTCTGCCGGAAGTTTGCTCATTTTTTCTTCAATCTTTCCTATGTGATTGAAAACTTTTTTCCATTCAGCAATCGGATTTTTTTTATCCAAAAAACAAGCTTTTGTTATTTGATTCCAATATTCTTTTAAACTCATTCTTGCTTCTTTGGCCATTGCCGGTGTGCCATAAAGAGCAAGAGTCCAACTAAATTTTCCCTCATTTTCTTTTTTGTTTCGCCAGTCCATGTATGGCTTAAATGCTTCGCCTCGCGCCATTATTTTTTTTGGATCAACTCCTTTTAAAACATGCTTGTTGGTGTCAGATAGAATATAAATAGAATGATCTATCTCATCAATTAAACCTTTTAGATATTTGGCAGGGAAGTATTTTAATTGTTTTTCGCTTGCGTGCTCATAAAACATTCTGGAAACATTTGAATTTTGCTTATCGTAAGTTTCTTTGTCATCTGGAATATAATTTTGAATTACATTTCCTCCTGCTTTTATAATTGCTTTATAAAGCTCGATATATAGAGGCTTAGCATATTCATTACATGTAAGATAAACAGTTTCACCTTTTTGAACTCCCTTACCTCTCCCTAATGCAAAGTTCGCTAGGACTTTTGCATAATTTTCTAGCACTTTTTTGTTTGGTGTATATGACATCTTAATTTTCTTTATGATTTTTTCTATCAAAACTTCTTCTTATAAGTACCGCGACTGACAGTATTAATATTCCATAGGCGATTCCTCCAAAAATATCGCTAAGCCAGTGTACTCTTAAATATACTCGTGAAATACCTGTTAATGCAATAGTAATCCATATGCCAAATCCCAAAGTTGTTGCGTAACCCTTTTTTATTCTGTTTTTTACAAAATACCATATTAAACCTAAAAAAATTGTTGCAAGAGCCGTGTGTCCTGAAGGGAAACTACCTCCTTCGGCAAAAAGGGATGGGTCTACTATCGGGCGCACTTGCCCTGCATATTCTTTTATGAAAACTAAACCTAGCGCACCAATACTTATTGTTGATATAAATAATATAAGATCTTTTTTTCTTTTGTGAATAATTAGAATTACCGCAACAAGAGTGGCAATAATTCCAAATTGCATCGGAGAAATTAGACTGAGTGGAAGAAGTATTTTACTTATTATCGGTGTTCCTGTGTGTAATGTTTCAAAAAATATTTTTGCATCAAATATTCTCACCGCTTCTCTTGTTTCTCCTATTTTTCCAAACACAGTTAATGCATAGCCAGAAATTATTGTTAGAGCAACTAAAAGCGAGTCGTAAGATTTTATTGGTATGTTTTTGCGCTTAGCTTCTTTGTAAAGTATAAAGATGAGAATAATTATTAAAGTTACTACAAACATAAAGGTTGCAATTGCGCTTCCAATAAGAGCTATGCTTTTTCCAGCAACATATCCAGTAATTACAAAAAATGTTCCCCACAAAGTTCCTCCAACTACAGAATAAAGACAAAATGTTTTTGTTTTTATATCGGATATTCCTGCTATAAATGGGGCAATAGATCTTGTTAATCCATTAAATCTTCCAAATATTATTGAAAAAGCTGGGTAACTTGATATTGCATCATTGGTTTTATAAATTATTTCACCAGCTACGTATTTTTTTAAAAATATTACAACCCCCTCCTTATATTTTTTAGCAATAATAAAACAGCAGATGTCACCAAAAATAGCACCTAGAGATCCTCCTATAATTATTTGGGGTAGAGTTAATATTTTTAATTTGGAAGCAAAGCCCGCAACCATTAGAAGAGTTTGTCCAGGAATAATCATTCCAACAAATGGTACGGATTCAAGGGAACTTAATACAAAGATAATATACGATCCAAAATCTTTCAGAAAATGAGTATTATGAGATAAGAAATTTAATATAAAGTGTTCCACGAAACGGATTATAGCATGGTATAATTTTCCTTACATTATATGGATATTTTTCATGCCGTTACTTTAGGGGTTGTTGAGGGTATTACAGAGTTTTTACCCATCTCTTCTACTGGGCATCTCATACTTTTTGGGGAGTTGCTAAATATTATTGAGACTGATTTTGTTAAGACTTTTTATATCTTTATTCAGTTGGGAGCTTTGTTGGCAGTGATCGTTTTGTATTGGAAATTATTTTTAGATAGGAGAGTCATCAGGAATATTGTTGCTGGTTTTGTTCCAACTGCTCTCATTGGATTAACATTATATAAATTTGTAAAAGATTATTTACTCTCAAGTCCTAATGTTGTTCTGGGCGCTCTAATTGTGGGTGGAATAATAATGATTTTAATTGAGATGAATATTAAGGAAAATGAGAGGGAAATGGGTGTTGGAGAATTATCTTTAAAAGATTGCGTAAAAATAGGTTTTTTTCAGTCTCTCGCATTAATTCCAGGTACATCGAGATCTGCCGCGACAATTGTTGGGGGTCTTATTATGAAAATTCCTCGCAAAACCATCATTAAGTATTCATTTTTATTAGGATCACCAACAATTGTCGCGGCAACCGGATTGGATTTACTAAAGTCTAATATTATTTTTTCGGTAAATGAAATTACTTTAATGGCTGTGGGTTTTTTTGTATCTTTTATTGTTGCATTGTTTGCAATAAAACTCCTAGAGAAGATTGCTCACAAAAATATTTTCATAGCTTTTGGAATTTATAGAATTGCTATAGCTGTTATTATATTTTTTATTTTATAGAAAAATATTTTTTAATTTTTCTAAAAGATCGTTGTAATTTTCAAAATTAATTCTACGTTTTGCTTCTTCGAGTGATACAAATTCGTTTTCTAATATTTCATTTTTAAAATTTTCTGGAATTCCTTCAGACTCTCCCAAAACTTCAGCTAGAAAATAATAGACTGTTTTTTGCTCCCGAATATTATTTTTTTCATATTCGTAGCTAACTTCAAACTTTTCATTCTTTATGTCTATATTTTTTATACCTGTTTCTTCATATAATTCTCGTTTTGCAGATTCTATATCTGTTTCCAATCCATCTTTATGTCCTTTCGGAAAACTCCAATGCCCATCTTGATGTTTTACAACTAGAAACAGAAATTTACCCTCCATTTTTATAAAAGGAATAATTCCGTAGGAAAATTCTTGGTTTTTTACTACAGACATAAAATTTTTGGCAGTAATATAATTAGTCCAAGAATTATTGCGCCAAATGATGTTATTAACACAAACCCTGCCATTATATCTTTAATTTTTCCAATGACGGGATTAAAAGAGGGTTCAACCTTGTCACATAAATCCTCAATAGCGGTGTTTACCATTTCTCCTGATAAAACAAAAATACAAGCAACAACCAACAGGCTAAATTCTATTGATGTAACTTTAAGAAATAATCCTAAAAAAATAACCAAAACTGCAAAAACGATTTCAATTTGAAAATTTTTTTCTTCTTTCAAAACAGTTTTAATACCGTTTAATGCGTATTTAAAACTTTTAAATCTTCCTTTTATTATTTCTTTCATAGTGTACAATATATCATATTGGTACATGGCACATATACTATGATTTATTTTATAAAACAATTCTTAGTTAGTATGATTGCTATATTGGCAATTGATTATGTGTGGCTACAAGTATTGGCTTCTAATTTTTATATATCAAACTTAAGACCTTTACTTAGAATTGGTGCTAATGGCACCATGAACCCTCTTATACTACCAGGTCTTATTGCTTATGTTTTTTTGGTGCTAGGAATTATATTATTTGTGATACCTCGTTCGGGAGGTAGTCCTATTCAAGCATTAGTATTCGGTGCAATTTTCGGTATTATTTCTTATGGAATATACGACATGACCAATATGAGTACTTTAAGTTTGTGGCCAGTTAAGGTGGCTATCGTTGATATGCTTTGGGGAGGTGTTTTATGTGGATTCGTATCTTTTCTTGTTTCAAAAATTTTAAATTAATTTTTTATAATTTAAATAATTATGTATTTTAAAAAAGAGTTTTTTAAAAAAGGTTTTACCCTCATAGAGTTAATGATGGTAATTTCTATAATTTCACTTCTTTCAAGTGTGGTATCAGCTTCTGTTGCAACGAGTAAGAAGAAAGCAAATGACGCAAAAACAGTTGTTCAAGCTCACCAAGTTCAATTGGCTCTTGAAGAATATAATCAAGACAATGGAGGATATCCAAGTTGTGATGAGGGTTCTTCATATTGTTGTATTACTGCCGATGATTGTATGGTAAATGGTCAGGTTGTTACAACGCGTATAAATTCGAGTTTTGCTCCATTTGGGGAACAGTCTTTGGAATTTCCTATTATTACCGACGAAAATGGTGAACAGCAGGGAATTGTTTATAACTCTTGTTCTTCAAGTCAGTATATTCAAAGTGGTAGTTTAAATTTATGTCCTGAAAATACTGTATCAATTAGATATTCAACATATTTTGCTACAACCACTCAAACCACAACGGATGACGATCTAGATGATGATGGAGTAAAAGATAATGCAGATAATTGCCCATCTGTTTCAAATGCTCTTCAAACAGACACAGATAATGATGGTAGAGGAGACTCTTGCGATTCTTGTCCGACAGATTCCACAGACACATGTAATAATCCAGTAGATACAGATGGTGATGGCGTGCCAGATTCAACAGACAACTGTCCGTCAGTTTCTAATGCAAACCAAGCTGATTCTGATAATGATGGAATAGGAGATGTGTGTGAGACAGCCGCCGATTCAGATGGCGATGGAATACCTAATGAAACAGACAACTGTCCATCAGTTTCTAACGCTAATCAAGCTGATTCTGACAATGATGGAATAGGAAATGTGTGTGATCAAGATAATATAGATAGTGATAGTGATGGAATTGTTAATTCTCAAGATAATTGTCCAAGCACTTCTAACGCAAACCAGGCTGATTCTGACAATGATGGTATAGGAGATGTGTGTGATCCTGATGCTGACTCTGATGCCGATGGAATTCCTAATTCAAGTGATAATTGTCCAAATGTTTATAACCCTAGTCAGTCAGCGCAAGGTTCAGCTGGAGGAGCTGGGGATGCTTGTTATGATCCTGACTACGATGGAATTGCTTATAGTTTAGACAATTGTCCGACAAATTATAATCCAGGGCAGGATGACTACGATAATAATGGTGTGGGAGATATTTGTGAGCCGGGAGGAGGAAGTTGTCACAATTATGATAGTGCAAGTTGCCAGTATATAAATTCAAGTTCTAATTGTAATGCAACTGGTGGCCTGTGTATTTGGAACGGCACGGCGGAGGGTTATTCTTGCACAGGTGATTATAGTTATTATACAGGCAATCAAAGTTGCAATATCTATTACGGCGGTAATCCAGAGGATGAAGATTATCAGCAGAAGGTGGATTATTGTAATAGCTTACAAGGTTGTTCGTTTGATAGTGCTTCAAATGCTTGTAATGGAGAACACCCCGTTTATGCTTCCGGAAGTTGTTCAGGTTTAGATTCATCTACTTGTCAACAGTACAGCAGTAGTGGATATGGTTGTAGCTATACTTATATTCCTCAATCCGGTTCGTGCGGTCCTTCAAGTATAAATTGTTCGTCTTTCAGTACGATAAGTTCATGTAATGCTCAGGGTGGTGCGTGTTATTGGGGACAATAATTATTAGTTTACGATGTCCCAATCCAAAAAGATTCTCAATATAATTTTTTTGGTTGTATTTTTGGATTTGCTTGGTGTAGGAATTATTATCCCTATACTCCCAGAATTATTTGAAACTACCGCTAAGCCCTTATTGTTATTTGGAAATGTATTTGATCAAAAAATTGAGTATTTATTCTATGGTGCTTTAATTGCAATATATTCTCTTGGACGTTTTTTCGGGGCACCATTTCTTGGTGATTTGTCCGACTTATTTGGAAGAAAAAAAATTCTAGCAATTTCTCTTATAGGTACTGCATCTGGATATTTTTTATTTTCTTATGGAATTTTATTGCAGTCTTTAGAAATTTTATTTATTGCCCGATTAATTGATGGTATAACAGGGGGTAATATTTCTACAGCTCAAGCCGTTATTTCAGATATTTCTTCTCCTAAAGATAGTTCAAAAAATTTTGGAATTATAGGAGCCGCTTTTGGCTTAGGTTTTATTTTTGGGCCTTTTGTTGGAGGTGTTCTTTCTGATAGCTCTTTGGTCTCTTGGTTTTCTCCCACAATCCCTTTTTTGTTTGCTGCAGTTCTTTCGGTTGTATCATTTATTCTCGTTTGGTTTTTTCTTCCGGAGACAGTTAATAATTTAAAAACGGAAAAATCATTTTCAATCCTATCTTCTTGTTCTCATATCGCTAAAGCTTTTAAAGATACTGATTTAAGAAGGTTATTTTTAGTATCATTTGTTTTTACTGTTGGTTTCGGCTTTTACTCTTCTTTTTTTGCTATTTATTTAAAAGAAATATTTAATTTTTCGCCAAGAAATATAGGTATATTTTTTGCTTATAGTGGACTATGGATTGCTATTGTTCAGATCTTTCTAATTCCTACTGTTTCTCGTAAGTTTTCTGACGGAAATGTTTTGGCTATCTCTTTTCTTATGACTGCATTATCGGTTCTTTTGTATTTATTACCAAAATCTATTTTCTTCTTGTATCTTGTTCCTCCTTTTGCCGCTATTTGGGTGGGTTTCACCCTCTCTTATTTTATGAGTTTTTTGTCGTCAAAAACAAACAGTCAAAATCGTGGAGAGGTGATGGGAATAAACGCTAGTATGCAAGCTATAGGGGAGATTTTCCCTCCACTTATTGCTGGTGTTTCAGCTATATTTTTTTCTGCAACCGCCCCACTTATTTTATCAGCACTCACACTTGTTATTGCACACTTTTTGATACAAAAAGAAGTTTCTAAGTCTTAGGGTTATTTATTTTCCATTCAATAATTTCTCCTGCCTGTCTTTCCATTGCATCAGCCTTTCTAATATATTTTTTATTTTTGTTGGGGATTATAGATTGATGGGGAAGTTGATCTAATATATCTGGCAAATCCCATAGATTATCTTTACTAAATATCCATTTCTCACCATATTTTTTTAAATTATATGGTTTTGAATAACTTATTAAAGTTTTTTCTCCATTTTTATTTAAAAAATATTCATGAAAATATGATAGAGCAAGTTCTCGAATTGTTTTATATATAGGGTCTCTAAATCTAAGGGTTGCATGATTTGTCTTACTTATGGCTCCAAAATATCCATTAATTTTATATACAGCAACCACGTGATCAATATCTGGTTTTTTGGTCTTTAGATCTAAAATCAGTGGTTCTTTTTTATGAATAAATAGGGCTAGAGCGGCAATTAGAGCGCCTTCTAAGCAGTGGGCTTTGTTAAATTTTAAAGAAGAAAGTGCCGACATGTAAGTTTCACCATTTTTTTCATGGTTAATAGGCATTTTATCCAAAAAATTTTGAATTTTTATTGGACTATTTAGTTTCTTTAAAATCGATAAATCTTTTGGTGAAATTTTTTTTATAATTTCTTTTATTTTCATCTCAATCAAAAATATTTACCAAATATTCATCAATATTTCTTTGATCAAGATCGTAAAAATATTTTTTGTCTTCATGTATTCTTTCGGCAAGTCTTGATCCAACAAATCTCCAGTGCCAAGGTTCAAAAACATAATACTGATTTTTTTCCGGATATGATAATACAAAACCATATTTGTAAGCATTATCAGTTAGCCATTTGTATGCCAGTGATTTTTCAAAACCAGAACCCACTCCACTTTTTTTATTAAAAGAAAAATCCACCGTTGTTCCTAGTTGGTGTTCAGAATATCCTTGATCTGCAGAAAATTTGTTAGATCCTGAGCCATAAACCACCCTGTTGCTTGATTTTATTGATGCTTGCTCATAAAAAGATCTATATGCTGAATTTATTTCTATTGTTATTCCTTCTTTTTTTGCATCATCTAACAGTCTTGTTAGAAAAGGTAAAACCTTTGAATGAATTTTGTATTCATTATTGGGGTATAGAGTGTATTGAGAGGGTATTGTTGATAATTCTTTAGGGATGTAGTGTTCATTTAAAAAATAAACTTTCGAATATTTTTGAAGTAGTTCTTTATCTGTTTCTTTTAATTTGGTAAGAGTTCCAACGGTTGATGATATTTGGCCTATTTGGTCTTCAAAAGAATCGTTACGGTTTTTTTCCTCAGATAATTTTCCTTGTAACTCTCTCTGCTGGTTCATAAATCGTAGTTCTGCTCCAAGATGTTCTTCGCTTTGCTTTGATATCTCGTCAGATGCTTTCATTAAATCTTTTTCAAGATTTTGTTTTTGTACATGACCGTATGCAATGCCGATTATAAGAAAAAAAAGCATCATAGTGAGACGATTTTTATAGTTAAAGATCTCTGAAATTTTTACCATAAGGATTCTATAATACCATGTCAAATAAAGGATTCTAAGGTATTTTCAACACTAGGAGTTGGCATGACTTCCTTTTTATGGTAGAATACACAGTAAGACTATTAGTTAACTAAAACATATGGCAACAACAGCATATTGCGTTAAGTGCAAAGCAAAAAAGGAAATGGCTGAGGCGAAGGAGGTTGAAATGAAGAACGGAAGAAAAGCAATGAAAGGAAAGTGTCCTGATTGCGGAACAGGAATGTACTGCATTCTTGGGAAGGCAAAATAATTTAATAACAAAAGCCGGGCGCCCTAGGGTGCCCGGCTTTTGTTTGTAATTATAAAAAATTCGCTCTTTGCTGTGTGGCTTAGAGCGAGACTTGAAAGCTGTCTACGGTTGCACGTCAGGGACTCCAATTCCTCGGGGCTGGTCAAAACTTGCCAGTGATTTCCTGAGTAGTGTTCCAAAAAGCCAGTCGGCAAATGGAAATACTACATTGAAGTTTTTGCCCGGATACCTGTGGTGTAGCAGGTGATGTCCGTTTAGTCACTTGAATATTCCCCAAAACTCAATCCGCCGAGCCTTCGGGAGATGCATATACCAGTGAAGACACTCGTATGCTCCGTAGTATAGAGTAAATTCAAATGCCAGCACCCATAATGGCCACCACACATCAATGAGCCAGCAAATCGGAACTGCTGGCAGTGATGCAATGATTATTAACAGGGGTCCATTCCACCACGCCATGGGAATTGTTTCCTTGTCCTTAGGGTTTTGGAGGTGGTATGTTTTTGTTGACCCGAAAATACGGTGGTGGGTTAGAGCGTGAGCTTCGTAGGCGTATCGAAATTTACCGACAGGTCGGTGCATAACGTAGCGATGAAGTATCCACTCAAAAACAGATGAGTAGAAGGGGCAAAACATGACGAACGCAAACACTGTTACAAAGAACATGACGATTAGTTTTGAATTTGAAGGTTGAGTTGATGTTTGGGAGGTATTTCTAATATTCTAACACTATATAAATTTATTTTTTTCTATTTTTTGACAAAAACACTGTCATCAAAGTGTTAGTTATTATCATCGAAATTGAGTGTAGGGTTGTGGCGATGTTATAACTTTGCAAAGAAAGCAGCGTTAAGCCATGTCGTAATACATTCATTTTATATAAAATAGAATTTTCTGTTTCGGGGTGTGCCCATGTCTTTTGAAGTGTTGGTATAAATGCTATTAAATCTATTATCACAACAATAATTACGGAAATGGTTGGATCTTTTGTTATTATCCAAGGAATTATTCCTAAAAGTGCAATAATTAAAAAATAAGTGTCTCTTTTTTGAATATTTTTAAAACCATATTTAAGTGAGAAGAAAAAAATGATGACTGTAAATATTTCTGATGCTGCGGTTGGTATTGCTCCAATTCCAGCTCCTTTTGCCACTTGTCCAAAAAGATTTATTCCAGAGACTAGCGACCACACAAACCAAGTGTATGGATGAGGTTTTACTTTTTCCTTTAATATATCTTTGAGATACGGAACATTGCCAACGACGGCGAACAAGGAGGCGACTATTACAAATATTTCTGTCATTTTGAAATTATATCAGAACTTAAATACAAGTTTATATTTTGTTATAATATTTTCATGAAATTAGGAATATCAGCAGATAGGATTATAAGTCTAAGCGACAGTGTTTTTGCTGTCGCTCTTACTCTTTTAGTTTTAAATGTTTCCGTGCCAATTATGTCTTCTTTTAGTGAAGGGGGCCTCATTCAAGAGCTTATGAATCTCTGGCCAAAAATAATTGTCTACGCTTCAACATTTTTTGTAATCGGAGTTTTTTGGATAGGGCATAGGGTAATGTTTCATTATATTGAATTAGTAAATATTAGATTGATGTGTCTCAATAATCTTTTGTTGTTATTTATCTGTTTTATTCCTTTTTCTGCTAATCTTATTGGAACTTACCCTTGGACACTTTCTGGTTCTGTTGTTTATGGATTAACACTATTTGTTTGCAGTATATTTTATCTATTTGTCTGGAAATACGCGGTGCACAAAAAATTTATAAAATCAGGTCTTGAAGAGCAATTTATAAAAAAATCAACGAGAGCTCTTTTTGTAGCCCCATCTTTATATGTAATCTCAATAGCTCTAGCGTTTTTTAGTCCAATAGTAAGTTTTTTCCTTTTTGTAATTACTCCAATTCTCTATATTCTTCCAGGACCAATAGATGAGCTTCTTCCAGAAAAAATAGAAAACTAGCATAACAATTGACTTTTCTATAAAAAGTTGTATAACTTCTCAAGTTCTTTGAGAGAAAAGAGTATATTCGCCACAGCAGAAAATGGCTTTAAAGCCATTTTCTGCTGTGGCGAAACTAACAAAACTTAAACCAAATTAAACCCGCCCAGCTTAGGAATTCAGATTATGATTGAAAAAATCCGTCAGGAAATGATCCGTGCTGGACGCGGATCAGATCAAGAACTTGAGGCAGTCACGGCCTTTCTTGAAGGCCGTGCGAAAGTCACCATTCTTGATCGGGTGGTTGATATCCCTGTTGATTATGTCACTCCAGCTATCCTTTGTAACAATTTGGATCGGTTCCGTATCAGTCCCCGAGAGATGGTCTCTGACCATGTCAAAAGGGCTGTCGAGCAAGGATTGATCAAACAGATTCCACCGGGCTTATACAAGGTTCGTATTTGCTCGGCAGGGCGACTTGGTGTGGCTGGGATTGCCGAGAAGAGTTTCTTCGGTCAGGCCCCGAAGATTGATCCTATCCTCGGACTGTTTATGAGGGAGGTTATGGCAAAACAGCCTGCCGGAGAGAAAATCTGGTTGGCCCATCAACCTATCGATGTCCCCGGCATGGGCGACAGTATTGTTCTTGAGGTTGGGTGTTCCAAAGACGGAGACCCATATCTCGGAGCTCTGCTTCGTCCTTCCAGTGCGCCAATTGAACCAGACCAAATGATTGCGGTCTTGGTTCAGTAGGAAACTCTTTTCTCGCTCTCAACCGCCCTAACCGCAAATGTGGAAAGGGTGATTTTTATAAACACTTATTTTATAGATAAAACTTCAGAGAATAAGTATAATTTATGAATGCTAAATTTTGAATCATCAGGTATTGAATCGGGTGAATTACTAAGGATGTCTATGACAAGAAACATCAAGAACTACAGGACCAAATGCAAGTACTTGAAATTGAAATGTCTGAACACAGTAAAGCTGATTACGAATACCAAAATACCGTTGCTACTGTTATTTCTGTAGCACGCAGAGCAAAAACAATTTTTGATAATAGTTCTGAACCAGCAAGAAAAAGACAGTTTTTGAACTACATACTTCAGAACCCGACCGTAAACGGAAAAAAGCTATATTTTACAATAGCTTCTCCGTTTAATTTAGTACTAGAACTGGCTGACAGTCCTAACTGGCTCCGCGAGTAGGATTCGAACCTACGACCAACCCGTTAACAGCGGGCCGCTCTACCAGCTGAGCTATCGCGGAATATCTTGTTCTTTAAAAGAACGCATTAGATAGTATCAAAATTATCAAAGAAATCAAAGATTAAAAATCCGCCTAAAGTGGCGGGGTAGCGGAGGCTGGTGCTGTCTCCTCGTTTGTTTCTTGGGCAACACTGTTTGTTGGGGGTGTGGTTGGTGCTATCAATTTGTGAAATGCAGGATCACGACTCATTTTCACCAGATCCAAGGGTGTGCAAGAAGTTAGTGTGGAAGCCAACGAAAGAACCAGAAGAAAAGTCAGGAATTTCACATTTATATTATACAACTTAGAAATATTGTTTTAAGAGTATAAAAAGTATGAGAAAATGTATGTATGATAAAAACTATTGTTGGTGTTTCAATCCTTGTGATAATTGTCTCTTCATTTTTTATTATTTTTAATTTATTAGATAATCCCAACATACCCCTTATGAAAATAAGAAGCACTGTTTTTGAAGATGGTGGTGCGATTCCATCTCGGTATACTTGTGATGCTGAAAATATAAATCCAACTCTTGAAATTGGTGATATACCAAAAGAGGCAGAGTCTCTGGCTTTAATAATGGAAGATCCTGACGCTCCTGTTGGAACATGGATTCATTGGTTAAAGTGGAATTTACCCCCAGATCTTTCTTTTATTGATGAGTCTAGTGATCCAGGAGGAATATCTGGAAGGGGAAGTGCTGGCAACCTTTCTTACATAGGGCCTTGCCCCCCAGACGGTGTTCACAGATATTTTTTTAGAATTTTTGCTTTAGATACTGTTTTGGATTTGGCTGGAGGTTCTAGCAAAATTGATTTGATGAATGCTATGAGCGGACACATCTTGGCGGAGGGAGAGCTTATGGGTACTTACCAAAAACAATAATGCTTATTCGTGTAAAAGTCTTTCCAAAGAGCTCTAAAGACGAATTGGTTTGTAAAAAAGAGGGTGTATTTGAAGCCAAGGTTAAAGCTTGGGCGCGCAATAACGAAGCTAACGAATCTTTAATTAATCTTTTAAGAGGTTATTTTCCTGATGCTCTATCTATACAGATAGTGCGTGGTAAAACCAGACCCAACAAGATTTGTGATGTGCGTGAACCACAAAAAAATTTGTTATAATTTAGTTATTAAAAGATAAAAAATAAATATGCTCAAAAAACATATCAAGGCTACAAATATAGAACTTACGGAAGCTATAGAAAATTATGTAGAAAAGAAAATTCAGAGTCTTGAAAAATTTGTTGAAGACGGTGTTGAAGCGCTCGCTCGTATAGAGGTTGGAAAAACTAGTCATCATCATAATAAAGGAGATATTTTTAGAGCAGAAATAAATCTGAAAATTTCAGATAAAGATTTTAGGGCTGTTTTTGAAACATCGGATCTCTATGCTGCCATCGATGGTATGAGGGATGAAATTTTTGCTGAGGTTAGCAGAGCTAAAAGAAAACAGTTTCATCTTCTAAAAAGGGGGCACCAAAAAATCAAAGATATGCTTCGAGGTGTTTTTAGGAGTAAATAATGAAACATTTAGAAAAGGAAAAGACACTAAAAGAGGCAACACTTATTTTTCTTATAAAAGATAATAAGATTTTGCTTCCACTAAAAACTAGAAAAATTGGAGAGGGTTGCAGAAATGGATATGGAGGAGGGATAGAAGATGGAGAAACTCTGCTTGCTTGTGCTGTTAGAGAACTGAAAGAAGAGTGCGGAATAAATTCTTTGGAAAGTGATTTGGAAAAAATGGCTGAGCTTTATTTTGATAATACAACTGCAGAGGGTCTAATGTGGAATATTCTTGTTCATACATACTTACTAAGAAATTGGGAAGGTGAACCTACTCCTAGTGAAGATGGCGCAATGGTTGATTTGAAATGGTTTGAATTTCATGAAATTCCAGACAAAGAATTAATGCCCGGAACATACGAGTGGCTTAAAGAAATTATAGAAGGTAAAAAGGTTGTTGTTAGGGCAAAACATGGCCCAAGACAAATGAGTTTGATAGATAAACAGACTATCGAAGAGGTTTTAGGATTTTAATCCTCTTTTAAAATCTTCGTAGAACATTTCTTTTTTGCCTTCGGGTATTACTTTTTCAATTGTAAATGTATTGTTGTTGTAAGAAGCTTTAGTTATTTTTACTCTTATTTGCTTTCCTAAATGGTTTACAAAAAAGTATGGAGCTGGATTATTACCGCACGCTAAATATATAAGATAATTTTTGTAAGGATTGTTTTCTAAATTAATAAAAGAATTCTCTTTACCAATTTTTTTAGTATAAGTAGCATTGTGGTGTGATTGTTCTATTGGGGATATTTTTCTTTCGCTCCATAGTTTCATTGTCTTTGCTAAAAGAAGTCCTCCTTGTGATCCGGCAATTGTTGTTAAGGTTTCTTTTGATAGTGGCCATTCGGCGAGCTCAATTTTTTCTTGGGCTAAAATCGGCCCATGATCCATTTCTTCATCAAGCATAATTATTGAAATTCCAAAATTGTCTTTTTGGTCAAGCAATATTGATGATTCTATAGGAGATGGACCACGAAGTTTGGGAAGAATTGAAGGGTGAAGATTTAGAATTCCTTGAAGGGGAATTTCCAAGATCTCTTTTGGAATTATTTTTCCATAAGACACCAATACAAAAAGGGGTGCGTTTTCTCTAGATAATTTTTCTATAATTTCTGTTTCTTTTAGGGAGGTTGGTTGTATAAAGGGTATGTTGTTGGATGTTGCCCATGTTTTAACTATTGTTCCCATAAGAGAGAGACCTCTTCCCTGAGGCTTGTCGGGAGATGTAACTATTAGTGAGGGAATTAAACCTTCTTTTTTTAAAGTCTCTAAAGCAATAACCGATATTTCAGATGAACCAAAAAAAACGAATTTCATTATTTTTGTTTTGGGGGTAAATCTATAATGTCATGGGCGTTGTCTATAAATAGTTTGCCGTCGAGATGGTCTGTTTCATGTTGAAAGATTTGAGCAATAAGTCCTGTGCCTCCGTAAGAAAATTTTTTACCATTTTCATCATACGCTTCAACTGTTGCTTTGGTGGCTCTAGAAATTTTTCCATATTTCCATCTTACAGAAAGACATCCTTCCTCAACATCTTTCCGTGATTTTGATGTTTTTGTTATTACTGGATTTATAAATACCATGTTTTTTCGTGCGCTTTCCCTGTTTTCTTCGTATGTACCTTCTGCAATGTCAAAAGCAATTCCCGCGACAACAAAAATTCTAAGAGATATTGCTATTTGTGGTGCAGCTAAGGCCACGCCATCTTTTTCTTTGGATAGGGCACTATTCATGTTTTTTATAACATTTTGGACATAAGCACTTTTTATTTCCGATATCCCTACTTCTTTAGCTTTTTGTCTTAATATGGGGTTGTCTCTTTGGATTATGCTATTTTCCATGTCTAAAGATTACTATATATAACAATAAATAAAAATGGCGCCTCTCTGGGGGGGCGTCAGGTGTTAAGCGGAATAGTGACTATTATTATTCCGAATTTGATTTCATGCCGTCTTAGGGCCGAAAGAACTTTGTGTGTTGGAAACCACAGGTCGTTTTCGCGAAGCAATCGGACGATGGTCTTCGCAAGAGTTTCTTTTCCTGTGGCACGGGTTTCGATGTGTTGGTGGGGATTAAGAACACAGATTTGTGTTCCTTCGGGAATGCGAACTCGGTTTACTGCCATTTCGAAAAAATTTTTTACAAAATTTTAAAAAAGTAAATAGTAAATGCCCCAAAATTAAACTTCTATTTAATTTTGGGGCAAATTTTTTACAACAAACTTTCTGGATTTATCCTAACTTCTATGTAAGGAGGGAGTGACAATAGTTTTCCTATAAGAATCTTATCTGGCCAGTTTTCTTTTTTGATTTTAATAAGCATATGGCAGATTGATTTTCCTTTTTTAACTTTTATAAATGCTGGAAAAATAATTTTTTCGTAACTACTAAAATAAGTATTAAGGACTTCTATTTCTTTTTTTATTTTTTCTTTTTCTAGAGATATTGTTATTTTAATAAAGACTGAAAAGGGTGGGTAACCCCATTTTTTTCGCGATATTATTTCTTCTTTTATAAAATTCCTTAAATCACCAGATAATCCCTGTTCTATTATGTTGTCTTCGGTATTTCGGCCTTGTATCAATAAGTATTCTGAAGATTTTGATTTTAGTTCAAGTAAAATATGCATGATTTTTTCTCTCACATGGAAGTCTGGGATAGCAAATAAAGAATCAATACTTGCTATTGCTACATACGGCAAACTGTTTGATTCCAAATATTCAAGAGATTTTTCCGTTCCCAAAGCAATCGATGTTTTATCTTCAAGAAAAGTTTTTGAATCTTTTTCCGATTCAATAATAATTGGTGATATTGAAAATATTTTATTTATTTCTTCCTTTACTCTTTCTATGCCAATACCAAAAGATTCGAGACGCCATCCTCCACAATTAGTACATGTTTCCTTAGCGCTTCTTTTTTTTCCGCAGTGATGGCAAATAAATATATTTTCTTTGGATCCTTTGTGTAAAACGACTGGTGCCTCACATTCTTTACACAAAACGGTTTTACCACAGTCTCTACATACTGTTTCTGGGGAGTGTCCTTTTCTGAGAACTAAAATAAAAATCTTTTTGTTTTTTTTAACAACAAAAGAAATCATTTCTTTTAGTTCTTTAGAAAATATTTCAAACGGTGATTTTTCGTCATCTTCTTTTTTGGTATTTACAATCAGTGTTTGGATAGGATGATTTATTTTGTTAGAGAGTCTTCCGTATTCAAGTATTTTACCCTCATCAATTTGAAAATGGGTCTCAACTCTTAATAGGGTGTCTCCATATACAAGTGAAGAACCTATTTCTTCGGCATATATTTCTAGTAGTGATCTTACGTCTATATAAGGTCTCCTTTCTTTTACATAAAATCTTGAAGATTCCGCTTCAATAATTATTGTTTTTATATCATCTCTTGCAAAGGGAAGATATGATGATGTTGCAATAATAACAACCGAGTGAATGCTTTCATTTATGGAATTTATGTTTTCTCCAATTCTTTTTTTTGATAGGGAATTACTAAATAAAAAAACATAATCTTCTATACCTTTAGATAGTTTTGAAAATACTTTCTTAGCTTTCTCTTCTGTGGGTAGAACCAAAAAAATTGAATGTTTTTTAGCGAACGATTCCCTTATGAGACTTTTGTAGATATTTAAACGATCTTCTTCATCGGATTGTATGGCAAATTTTTCAGGCTTTAAGTTTTTTTTATTTTCTGGAGTTGCAACGTTGGACTCTGTTTTATTTTGTATGTTTGATAAATAGTTTAAATTGTTTTCATTTATAAAATGTCCAAGTATGGCTCCCGGTGTTGTTGCGTAAAGAGATGCCATTTTTTTGCTGGCCATTATAAGTTTTGGATTGATTTTTGCTTTTACTGAGGCCTGAAGTTTTTTTAATTGGAAAGACGATTTTTTTATTTCACTTTTCTGATTCTCGGCTTTTGTTATGGAAATTACTATTCCCGGAACAGATTTATTTCTAACTGGAATTAAGACAATACTTCCTTCCTCAAAATACTCACTTGAAAGGTAAGAGAGACTCTCTTTATTTATTGATCGGAGTATTGGGATAATTGTTATTACATACATGCTCATGAGTATATTAATTTTCTCACGAAGCCAGATTATGCCAAATTATTCAGAAATTTGTATTTTGGCCCCTAATTTTTTTAGTCTTTCTGATAGGTCTTCGTAGCCTCTATTTATTGAATATACATTTCGCAAGATTGAAGTTCCTTTGGCTCCAAGCATTCCGATAAGGATTATGGCCGCCGGCCTTAAGGCCGGCGGCGTTGCTATATCTGCTGGTTTTAACTCTGTTTTTCCTTTTATATAAATTCGATGAGGGTCTGCCAAATTCATTTCAGCTCCTAATTTTGTAAGTTCTGTGTAATAAACCGCTCTATTTTCATAAACCCAGTCATGAATTAATGTTTCTCCATCGGCTTGGGTTGCTATGATTGCAAAAAACGGAAGATTATCAATATTTATTCCGGGATAGGTTAAGGGATGTATTTTTTCTACAGGTGATTTTAGTTGTGATGGAAATGTTTTAATGTCCGCTAATTTTATAAAACCATTTTCTCCTAAATACTCTTTTTCAATTTTATATTTAAAACCCATTTTTTTGAGTTTTAATAATTCTAAGAGTAAAAAATCAATCGGACATTTTTTTATTGTTATTGATGATTTTGTTACTATGGCTGATGTTATAAAAAACATTGCTTCTATAGGATCTTCACTCATCTCAAAAGTTACATCTGTGTTTATATTTTTTTTGCCATGAATAATGAGTGTTGATGTTCCTATGCCTTCAATTTTAACTCCTAAAATTTCTAAAAAATGACAAAGGTCTTGAACCATGTAGTTTGAGGAAGCAAACTTTATTACAGAGGTTCCTGATATAGATGAAGCTGCTAGGATAGTATTTTCTGTCACAGTATCTCCCATTTCGTATAAGACCACTTCAGCAGGTTTTAATCTGTTGGCTTTTATTTCGTATTCGTCTGATTTTGTTTCAATTGATACCCCAAAATTTTCTAAAGCATAAAAGTGTGGGGTAACTGTTCTTTTACCTAATTTACATCCACCTGCGTATGGCAGTGTAAATTTTTTAAATAGATGAACCAGAGAACCAATCATCATAATAACCGTTCTAGTTTTTTTGGCCGATTCAGTATTAATTTTTTTTAGATTTATTTTTTTAGGTGAAATTATTAAGTCTTCTTTATTCCACTCAACATTTATTCCAATACTCTGAAACACTTCTATAATGCGGAAAATCTCTTCAATTTTAGGAACTTTTTTTAGAGTAGTTTTTCCTTGATTTAAAAGTGAGGCACACAAAAGAGATACCGCAGCATTTTTGGACTTTTTTATCTCAATAGAGCCCCTCAATTTTTTACCTCCTTCTATTTTAAAATTTAAACTTTTAGACTCGGTTTTTAACATTGTAGGAGAGAGTATAGCACAAAGTTTTTATAAATTTATTTTATTTTTTGTTCATTTTTAACCCTTGGCATTAACTTAAATAGCCTTTATACTTCTTCTACTTATGGCGTTATTTAGCAATAAACTAGGTATAGATTTAGGCACAGCTAATACGCTTGTTTTTGCTCCAGGAAAGGGAATCGTCCTAAACGAACCATCTGTTGTTGCGGTTTCAAAAGAGGGTAACAAAATATTGGCGGTTGGTTTGGAGGCCAAAGATATGATAGGAAAAACACCAGATACTATTGTTGCTTACAGACCTCTAAAAGACGGTGTGATTGCGGATTACAGAGTAACTGAGGCAATGCTTAGATACTACATGACAAAAGCTCTTGGTAAGTGGAGTCTTTTAAAACCAGAAGTAATGATATCTGTGCCGGCAGGAGTCACTTCAACAGAGAGAAGGGCTGTTATTGAGGCGGCAATAAAGGCCGGAGCTAAAAATGCGTTTGTTGTAAAAGAACCAATTCTTGCAGCAATTGGTGCTGGGATTTCTATATATGAGCCAAGAGGACATATGGTTGTTGATATAGGAGGAGGAACAACGGATGTGGCAGTTATATCTTTGGGAGGTATAGTTTCATCAACTTCTGTTAAGTGCGCGGGTAATAAGTTGGATTCAGCAGTTGTTGATTATATGAAAAAAGCTCACAATCTTTTGATTGGCGATAAGACTGCTGAAGAAATAAAAATAGCTGTTGGTTCGGCCGTGCCTGTTGAAGAGGAATTGTCCATGATGGTAAAAGGAAGAGATTGTATTTCTGGGCTTCCTCGTTCTATTGAGATAAAAACAAATGAGGTTGTTAGAGCTCTTGGAAAAGAACTTCGTGAAATGATTCAAGCAATAAAAGATGTATTACAAGAGACTCCTCCCGAGCTTGCATCTGACATTATTGATCAGGGGATTATTATGACAGGGGGCTCATCACAGCTTCGAAATCTTCCAGAGTTAGTTCTTAGACGAACAGGGGTTAAGGCGAGTTTGGCAGAAAAGCCATTATATTGTGTTGTTTTGGGAACAGGCGTTGCTCTTGAGCATCTTGATACATACAAGAAGACTATTATCGCGAAAAGGTAGTAAAGAAGTTAATGGTTGATGGTGTATAGAAAAAAATATGGAACTTAAATAATTTTTATGTCACTATCCACTATTCACTATCCACTATCCACCATAAATCACCACGCATTATTTTTTGAAAGAAAAAATGTATCTTTAGATAAACTAAAAGATTTTATTGAAACAAAACTATCGTCTTCAATTTCAGCTAACCCAGATGTTTTAGTATTTGAATACGATAAATTGCTTATTGAAGATGCCAGATTAATAAAAGAAAGAACACTTTCTGTTCCAGTAAAAGAGTCACAATTACATATCCTAGTTTCTTTTTGGAGTGCAGATTCAATATCTCAAAATGCTCTTCTAAAAACTTTTGAAGAACCATCGGAGTCTGTTTGTTTTTATGTTTTAGCCCCAAGAAATATATTACTTCCTACTCTTTTTTCTAGAATGGTTGAAAGCCGAGAAATTAAAATAGACCAAAAAAATAAATTTCAAAAAGAGGCAGAATCTTTTTTAAGATTATCAATTGGAAAGAAAAATTCTTACGCTGAATCTATGGCAGATAAATATAAAAATGAAGAAATTTCAAAAGAGGAGGTAGAAGATTTTTTAATGGCTTTGCATGAAGAATTATTAAAAGATGTTTCAAAAAATACAAAAAGTTTAGAAAGTATTGCGGTTGCATTAAATTATTTACCCTCTCACTCTGCTTCCGTAAAACAACTTTTATCATTAGTCGCTCTTTCGTAATGCTTTGGTATAATGGGGCATATGGCATCAACACAAGAAATTACACAATCTGTAAAACAAATAAACGAATGGCTTTCCAAAGAATTTGGGACAATTAGAACGGGCCGAGCTACTCCACAAATGCTTGATGATATAAGGGTTGAAGCGTATGGTAACCAAGTAAAAATTAATGAGGTTGCTAGTATTTCTTTAGAAGATCCTAAAACTTTGAGAATTGCTCCTTGGGATTCTTCAAATATAAAGGCAATTGAGAAAGCAATAATGATATCCAACACTGGAGTATCTGTTTCTTCTGATGAGAAGGGGGTTAGGGTTTCTTTTCCTCCATTAACAACTGAAAGTAGAACTCAATTTGTAAAAGTTGCCAAACAAAAACTTGAGGAGGCAAAAGTTCGTCTAAGACAAGATAGAAACAAAATTATTGATGTTCTGGAAAAGAAAAAGAAAGAAGGTGTTATGAGTGAAGATCAGATGATGCGCGAAAAAAACGAAGTAGAAAAAACAATAAAAGAAGCAAATGAGTCTTTTGATAATCATTACAAAAAGAAAGAGGCCGAAATTCTCGGAGGTTAATTTATGTCCGTCATTATTTTTATTGTAATAATTACTGCACTTGTATTTGTTCATGAGTTAGGTCACTTTTTGGCTGCAAAAAAAACAGGGATGAGGGTGGATGAGTTTGCAATAGGTTTTCCGCCTAAAATTTTTTCTTGGAAAAAAGGCGAAACAATATACGCAATAAATCTGATACCTTTTGGTGGGTATGTAAAAATTTTTGGTGAAAATCCGGGAGAGGAGGTGGAAGGTGGTTTGGATTCTTCTAGGAGTTTTTCTTCTCGGTCTAAACTTTCTCAAGCAATAGTTTTGGTTGCAGGTATTGTTTTTAATATTTTATTTGCATGGGTGTTGTTTTCGGTTGCTTTGTATTTTGGAACACCAACAGATGCTTCTTCTACAAAAGATGCAAGTTTGGTCATAACCGCCGTAACAGCTGGATCTCCAGCAGAAAAAGCTGGAATTGTTGCTGGAGATTTTATAAAACAAATTGATCAGGTTAATAGCGATATTTCTCCTGATGTTGTAAGAAGTGCTGTGTCTAAATCTTTTGGAAAACCCCTAAAAGTTGTTGTCTCACATAAAGGCGTTGATGAAGAAAAAATAATTTCTGCAGAAAAAACTTCGTCTAATGATTACATGATTGGAATTCAAATGGCTCTAATTTCAATAAAAAAATTACCAATTCACTTAGCAATTTATGAAGGGTTAAAAACAACATATATCGGGTTTATTCAGACAACAAAAGATATTGCTAAGTTTTTATCTAGAGCAATCATTGCTAAAGCCGACCTAAGTCAAGTTGCAGGGCCTGTTGGTATTGTTGGTTTGGTTGGAGATGCCTCAAAATTTGGGGGAGGATATCTACTTTCTTTTGCTGCTTTAATTTCACTTAATCTTGCTGTAATAAATTTAATTCCTTTTCCAGCTCTTGATGGGGGAAGACTTCTGATTGTTGCAATTGAGGCAATAATTCGTCGCTCAATATCTTCTAAAGTGGTTACAGCTATAAATGCAGTTGGTTTTATTTTGTTAATCTTTTTTATGATTGCAATTACAAGTTCTGACTTGTCTAAGCTTTTACATAAGTAGGAGGGGGGGTGCTTTAAGATTGTTGCATTATATCATAATTTTTGTTTATTGTCAAAGTACGATAGTTTTTTCTTTATAGTAAAATAGCTTGACTAAATATGCGTCAATCACAACTTTTTACAAAAACTAGATTTGAAAGTCCTTCAGATGAAGTGGCAAAAAATGCATCTGTTTTGATTAGAGGAGGTTTTATTCATAAAGATCTTGCGGGAGTTTATTCTCTATTACCACTTGGACTAAGAGTTGTTGAAAAAATAAAAAATATTGTTAGGGAAGAGATGAATAAAATTGAAGGACAGGAAATAAAACTTACAGCACTTCAAGAAAAAACTGTTTGGGAAAAAACTGGCAGATGGGATGACGAAGTTGTTGATAATTGGTTTAAGACGAAACTAAAAAACGGAACAGAGCTTGGTCTTGCTTACACTCATGAGGCGATTCTTGCTGAAATTATGAAAGAATATATTTCTTCATACAGAGATTTGCCTGTATATCCTTATCAATTTCAAACTAAATTTAGAAATGAACTTAGGGCAAAAAGTGGAATTCTTAGAGGAAGAGAATTTTTGATGAAAGATTTATATTCTTTTTCAAAAACGGAAGAAGAATTAAATTCTTTTTATGACAAATCAATAGATGCTTACAATAAAATATTTGAGCGCGTTGGTCTTGGTGGAAAAACCTATTTAACTTTGGCTAGTGGTGGAACTTTTGGCACTAAGTATTCTCACGAGTTTCAAACTATTACTTCTTCTGGTGAAGACACAATTTATATTCACAAACAAAAAAATATTGCTATTAACAAAGAAGTTTTAAATGAGGAGACTCTTAAGGAGCTTGGTGTATCAGAAAGTGAATTAGTTCAAGAAAAGGCCATAGAGGTTGGTAATATCTATAAATTAGGAACTTTTTATTCTAAACCCCTAGGTTTGATGTTTAAAGATGATAAGGGTCAGAGTAATCCTGTAATTATGGGAAGTTACGGAATAGGAATAACAAGACTTCTGGGAACAGTGGTGGAGGTTTGTGCTACAGAAAAAGAAATGTTTTGGCCAAATGAGATTTCTCCATTTTCTATACATTTAATTGCTATTGGAGATGATGAGAAAACAAAAAGTGTTGCCGAAAAAGCTTTTAATGAATTATCAAAATATACAGATGTTCTTTATGACGATAGGGAAAGTAGGGCGGGAGAGAAATTTGCGGACGCTGATCTAATTGGGATTCCTGTAAGAATTGTTGTAGGTAAAAAAAGTGCTGAGGAAGAGGTGTTTGAGTATAGCGACAGAATTTCTAAACAAGAAGAAAAGTTATCTTTAGAGCAGATTATAAAAAAACATGTCAACTCTTAAAGAAAAATTTTTTTCATTATTTTCTGAAGATGTTGGTATTGACCTCGGGACCGCAAATACTTTAGTCTGGGTTAAGGGTGAAGGTATTGTAATAAATGAACCTTCTGTTGTTGCTGTAAATCAAAAGACTGGTCAGGTAGTTGCTGTTGGGGCATCAGCTAAAGATATGCTTGGAAGGACTCCGGGGCATATTGTTGCGGTCAGGCCCATTGTTGATGGGGTAATTTCTGATTTTGAAGTTTGTGAAGAAATGCTTTCTTATTTGATAAAGAAGGCAACAGAAAATAGAAAAAAATGGCTTGGTCCGCGTGTTGTTGTTGGGGTACCGTCTGGAATTACAAACGTTGAAAGAAGGGCGGTAAGGGATGCTGCAAAAAATGCTGGAGCGCGCGATGTCTTTATTGTTGAAGAGCCGATGGCTGGAGCAATTGGAATTGGTTTGCCTATTCATGATCCGGTTGGAAATATGATTGTTGATATTGGAGGAGGAACAACTGATGTTGCTGTCATATCTCTTGGAGGAATTGTTCATTCAAGAAACATTAAAATTGCTGGCGATAGATTATCCAACGACATTGTTTCTTATTTAAGGAACGAATTTAAAATTTTAATTGGTGAAAAAACTGCAGAAGAAATAAAAATTGGCATCGGAAATGTAACTCCAGGTCAAGAAAGTCTGGAAATGCCTGTGCGAGGTAGAGATTTGGTTACCGGATTACCAAGAGAAGTTGTTATTACAGATTCTGATGTAAGAGAGGCAATCGGGTTATCGATTGATACACTGATAGAGTCCATAAAAGAGGTTATAGAAATTACACCACCTGAAGTTGTTTCCGATATTATGTATAAAGGAATACATTTAATAGGTGGAGGTGCTTTGCTTAGAGGTCTTAAGGAATTATTAGAGGAGAGTTTAAAAATTCCTGTTTATATTTCAGATGAACCTCTTACCGCGGTGGCTAGGGGTGCTGGCATAATTTTATCAAGCCTAGACGAATTTAAGGATGCTCTTATAGATAACGAAGATGATTTACCTTTCGTCCGCTAGAAAAAAAAAGGAAAGTCAGAATAGATTTTTTTTGAAATCGGGTTTTATTGTACTCATTGCGATTTTTGTATCAGCAATATTTTATTTTATTTATAATCCAATAAATTCTTTAAAACTTTCTGTTCGGCAGTCTTTTTTTTCTATGCCATTTTTAGATATTTTTACTACTAAACATTTTCTTCAAGAAGAAAATAATAAACTAAAACAAGAAGTGATATCACTTCAAACTATGTTGTCAGAGTATAAGTTAATTAACCAAGAAAATAATTCAGACACAGAAAATTCTAAAGGTTTTTTGAATGCTTATATTTTAGGTAACCCCGGATACACACCCTACGATATTCTTTTTATAGACAAAGGATCACTTGATGGGGTTTTATCCGGTGATCATGTTTTGTTTTCTTCAACTACCATTGGTTTTATATCAAAAGTTTCCGATAAATTTTCTCAGGTGGAATTGTTAACAACTAACGATAAATTATCAAAGGCCAGACTATCAATTTCTCGTGTGCCTATAGAGCTTAAAGGTATTGGTGGTGGTGTATATGAAAGTTATGTGCCTATTGCTGTTAATGTATCGGTTGGCGAAGGGGTAATTTTTCAAGATAACAAAAGTATTGCTGGTAAGGTTGAAAGGATTATAGAAAAAGAGTCTGATACTTTAAAAAGATTAATTGTAAGGCCTTTGGTCAATCCTTTTGAAATTGAGAATGTTATCGTTTCCCACTCAATTATAAAATGAGAATTTTTGCTAACATTGCAATTTTGATATCAGTATTTTTGTGTCCGTGGTATGTGGCGCCAATAATAATTATAGGATGTGCTTTTACTTGGGATTTTTTGGAAATATTTATTTGGGCCCCTTTATGGGTCAGCGCCTTTTCCAAGGGAGATTTGTTTTCGTATTTTTATATAATTGTTGCGAGCATTGTTATCTATTTGGTATCGCATATTGTTAAGACTTCGTTTAGAATTGAATAATGTTTTTTTTCATAAAAAACTTTTTTTATAATCGCTCTCACAAGATTAAATCTATCGATCCAGATGAAGTATTTTTGGATGCCACAAATATTCCATCTTATGATAAATATCAATTTGAGGGTCGAATAGAAAAGCCGATAGGATCCAAACCCTTTTTAATAGGGGGTATTTTGTTTTTGATAATTATTTTAATGTTTATTTACAGGGCGGTAGATTTACAAATAGTTAAAGCAAATTTTTATAGCGAAAAAAGTAAAAATAATCTCCTTCGAAAAGATATTGTATTTGCTCATAGGGGAGTAATAACGGATAGAAACGATATTCCTTTATCTTGGAATGAATTGTCTGCCGATTCTGTTTTTCCGGTGCGCCGATATATTGAACAAAGTGGCTTCGGAACTTTGCTTGGTTTCGTGAAATATCCAAGAAAAGATTCTTCAGGATTTTTTTATGAGACTAAAATAAACGGTCAGGATGGTTTGGAAAAATATTTTGATGAAATTCTCTCAGGAACTAATGGAGTAAAGCTTACAGAAGTAAATGCGACAGGAGAGGTGGAGTCTCAAAGTATTCTTGAAGAACCAATTTCAGGAGAAAAACTTTCGTTGTCTATTGATGCATCTTTACAGGAAAGACTTTATCATTTTTTATCTTATGCAGTTGATGAATCGGGATTTGAGGGTGGTGCAGGTGTCATTATGGATGCAAAAACAGGTGAGGTTTTAGCAATTTCTTCTTATCCTGAATATAAATCTTCTGTCCTAACAGAGGGAAAAGACAGTTCTCTTATAAATTTTTATTTTAATAGCAAGAGAAAACCCTCACTTGATAGAGCAATATCGGGTCTTTATGCCCCGGGCTCTATTGTAAAGCCATATATTTCAGTTGGTGTATTAGAAGAAAACATAATAAGTCCAAATAAAAAAATAGAAAGTAAGGGATCAATATCTATTCCAAATCCTTACGATCCTTCCAAAAAAAGTATTTTTAAGGACTGGAAAGTTCACGGCTTTACAGATATGAGAGAGGCGTTAGCTGTGTCATCTGATGTTTATTTTTATGCAGTCGGTGGAGGGTATGCAGATCAAAAAGGTTTAGGAATTACAAAATTAGATAAATATTTTACACTGTTTAAACTAGGAATTCCTACTACGGGGGCGTTATCTGGTCCTTCAGGAAATATTCCAACACCAGAATGGAAAAAAGAAACTTTTAATGGAGAGGAATGGACTCTGGGAAATACATATCATACTTCAATTGGGCAATACGGTTTTCAGGTTACTCCACTTCAGATAGCAAGAGCGATGACAGGAATAGCGAACAAAGGTAAAATCGTTGAACCAGTTATAAGAAAAGATGAACAAGGACAAATATCTGAATTACCAAAAATTGATGAAGCTAAATATAATATTGTTCATGAAGGTATGAGATTGGCCGTCACTAACGGAACCGCCGGAGCTTTACTCATTCCAGGACTTACTGTCGCTGCAAAAACTGGAACCGCAGAAGTGGGTGCAAGGAAACAGTATGTAAATTCTTGGGTTGAAGGATTTTTTCCATACGAAAATCCAAAATATACCTTTGCCGTTGTTTTAGAGCAGGGACCACCAACATATAAAGTCAGTGCTATGAGAGTTATGGGGTCTGTGTTAAATTGGATAACAACAGATAAAAAGGAGTTAGTCAATACTAACTAGAGTCTCATTGACTTATTGCTTCCATATTTATACAATTTGGGCGCGTTTCGAGACGCATTTTTAAGCCTTTCCATAAATATAATGGCTGAAACAAAAGAATATCTTACAAAAGAAAAACACAAAGAATTAACTGCAGAGTTAGATTATTTGAAAAAAATAAAGCGAAGAGAAATTGCTGACAATCTTGAATATGCAAAAAGTATGGGTGATCTTTCTGAAAATGCTGAGTATCAAGAAGCTAGAGAAAAACAAGCAGAAGTTGAGGAAAGAATAAATAAATTAGAACAGATTTTGTCCAATGTAGAATTTCTTCCAGAACATCATGGGGGTGTTGTTGGTATTGGTGCTGTGGTGACTATTGAAAAAGAGTCAGACAAAACAAAAAAAACATATCAGATTGTAGGAAGTGAGGAGGCAGACATTGCAACGGGTAAAATTTCTAATGAGTCTCCAGTGGGGATTGCCCTTATAGGTAAATCTAAGGGAGAGAGGGTAGAACTTAAAACTCCGGCAGGTAAGGTTGGTTATAAAATTACTGAAGTTAAATAAAATTTATTTTTGCCCCGCCAGCTGCATAGCTGGCGGGGCTTTTTTGTTTTTTCTGATAATTTTAGTATCATTGTCACATGTCACTTGAAGAAATAAGAAATGTTAGATTAGAAAAACTACAGAAAATTAAGGATAAAGGTATTAATCCTTACCCTAATTTAACTGCAAAAACTCATTATATATCTGAAGCTTTAAAAGATTTTGATTCTTTATCTAAATCAGAAGAAAAAATCACCCTGGTTGGTAGGGTGTTGTCGCAGAGAGGTCAAGGTGGGCTCATCTTTTTTGATTTTTTTGATGGCACCGCTCGGATGCAAGGACTCCTTAAAAAAGACGAAATGGACGAATCATCTTTTGATTTTTGGAGAGAAGTGATTGATACTGCGGATTTTGTTGAAGTAAATGGTTCTGTTTTTGTTACAAAATCAGGACAGCAGACAATAAAAGTCTCGGATTGGAAAATTCTTTCAAAATCTCTTCTGCCTTTGCCAGATTCTTGGTATGGACTTAAAGATGAAGATGAAATATTTAGAAAAAGATATATAGATATTATTTTAAATGAATCTGTAAGAGAAAGTATCCAAAGAAGGTCTAAGTTTTGGAACGCATTTAGAAATTTCTTGTTAAAAAGAGACTATATAGAGGTTGAAACTCCGGTTCTTGAAACTACGACTGGAGGAGCGGATGCTAGACCTTTTATTACTCACCACAATGCATTAGACATTGATGTATATCTTCGAATTTCTTGCGGAGAACTTTGGCAGAAGAAACTTCTTGTTGCAGGCTTTCCTAAAGTTTTTGAAATAGGAAGAATTTTTAGAAATGAAGGAATTTCGCACGAACACGCACAGGATTATACTCAAATAGAATTTTACGAAGCATACAGCGATTATAAAAAAGGAATGGATATGGTCCGTGATCTCTATGTGTATGTTGCTAAAGAAACATTTGGCAAAACTGTTTTTAATATAAATGGTCAGGATGTTGATTTAGCTTCTGATTGGGTGGTTTATAATTATGTTGATATAGTAAAAAAGGAATTTAATATTGATGTTTTGGAGTCATCAGAAAAACAGATTATAGAAACTCTAAAAGAAAATAAAATTGAATTTGATTCAAAAAATATAAACAAAGAAAGAGGAACGGATTTGCTTTGGAAAGTTTGTCGTAAAAAAATCATTGGTCCAGGATTTTTAATAAATGTGCCGGTATATATGGAACCTCTAGCAAAAAAATCAGAAAAAGATTCACGAGTGGTTGAACGTTTCCAAATAATTTTAGGAGGTTCTGAAATGGGTAAGGGCTTTAGTGAACTTAATGATCCAATAGATCAAGCGGACAGATTTTCTTATCAAGAATCTTTGCGTGATGGGGGTGATGATGAGGCACATATGAAGGACGATAGTTTTATTGAAGCACTTGAGCATGGAATGCCGCCAGCATTTGGGTTTGGGGTTAGTGAAAGGTTGTTTTCATTGCTTTCAGAAAAATCCATTAGAGAAGCTCAAATATTTCCTTTAATGAGACTAAAATCCTAAAAATAAGTATAAATTCAAAATAAAAACCGCAATGATAATTGCGGTTTTTATTTTGTGGAAAACTTTGGATTGCATATGTAACAGAGTGGTATAAAATGGTAAGCAAGTGGTATAAAGTGGAATTTAGAAAGCGAGCGACCACGCTTTCTGAGTTTAAAAAATAATGCTTATCGGCGAATACACACATTCAATAGACGACAAAAACCGCATTTCTTTGCCGTCTAAGTTTCGCAAGGAGATGGGTAAAAAAATTGTTGCCACTTATGGGTTAGAGCAGTGCTTATTTCTTTATCCTTTAAAGGAGTGGGAAAAAATCTCAGAAGAAATAGCAAAGCTCGGAATGATGAAAGCTGATACCAGAGAGTTTAATAGGTTTATGTTTGGAGGCGCAGTAGAAGTAGAGATAGATAATCTTGGACGAATACTGATGCCAGAACACCTAAGAAACTTTTCTGATATTAAAGGCAAAGTCGTTTTTATTGGTGTGCACAAGCGCATTGAAATGTGGAATGAAAAACGATGGGAGGCATATAAGAGAAAAGTTGTTAGTCAGGCAGACAGTCTAGCTGAGAAACTTTCTTCAACTGGCGCTTTCTAAAATATGCACAAGACAGTTCTTTTACAAGAAACAGTGAACGCGCTTCTTCCGCAAAATAACGGCATCTATTTGGATGGCACATTAAATAGCGGGGGACATTCGGTTTTTTTATCAAAATTACTTAAAGGTAATTGCACCATTGTAGGTTTTGATGCTGATGGAGTTGCCTTACAAAAAGGTGTTGATGCGGTAAAAAAAACTGGAGCAAAAGTTTTTGGTATCGAGTCAAATTTCAAGAATATAAAAAAATATCTTGATGATCTTGGTATTTTAAAAATAAACGGCGCAATGTTTGATTTGGGATTAAGTTCCGATCAGCTTGAAGATTCAGGCAGAGGATTTAGTTTTCAAAAGAACGAACCTCTTTTGATGACCTTTAAATCTAATCCTACAAAAGAAGATTTAACGGCAAAAGATGTCGTGAATTCATTTTCTCTAGAAAATCTAGACATAATCATTAAGGCGTACGGTGAAGAATCTTTTTCAAAAAGAATTGCCAAAGCTATATGTGAGGCCAGAGAAATAAAACCGATTCAAACATCAGAAGAGCTTCGCGAAATAATTTGGAACGCTGTGCCGGTTTGGTATCGAAGAAGAAAAATTCATCCAGCAACAAAAACGTTTCAAGCAATTAGGGTCGTGGTTAACGATGAGATTCAGTCTCTTATAGAGGGCCTTTCAGCAACTTTTGAAAGACTCTCTAGTGGAGGACGAATAGCGGTAATAAGTTTTGAGAGTGTTTCTGATAGAGAGGTAAAGCAATTCTTTAAAAATCTGTCAGTAACAAAAAAAGCAAAACTTGTAGTCAAAAAACCAATTACTCCTTCACGCGAGGAACAAAAAGAAAATCCTCGTTCACGAAGTTCCAAACTTCGTATCATTGAAAAAATATGACAACAGTTCCATCACTTTATAAATATCAAAGATCTTTTTGGTCAATAAGTAGCGCCTGTGTGGTAATGGTTTTTCTTTATATGTATTTTGTTGGAATAACAGTAAATAATACTTTGGCACGCCAAAATGCTGAAAAAAGAAGCGCAGAATTGTCTACCACTTTAAGCGAACTAGAATTTTCATATTTATCATTAAAATCTTCAATAAACGAGCAAATGGCTGTTGATAGAGGGTTTGTTGAAGCAAAAGACACAATAATAGCTAAGGCCTCAAATAGTGAGGTTTCATTTAGGAGATAATGAAGAGGTCAACTTTATCAATACGCATATTATCTTTATGCGTAGTGGCAGTTGGCTTTGTTTTTATTGCCAAATTATATTTTTTACAGATTTTAAGGCATGATCAATTTGTTGGTTTGGCTGATAGACAATATTCAAAATCATCAGGCGGAATTTTTAATAGAGGAAACATTTATTTTGAACACAAAGACGGTTCTCGTATTTCTGCTGCCGGTGTAAAGACGGGATTTACTATAGCAATTATTCCAAAAGCAATTAGTAATCCCGAAGAACTTTTTGAAACCCTAAGTAAATTTATTTCACTTGATAAAGATTCTTTTATTGAAAAAGCAAAAAAAGAAAACGATCCATACGAAGAAATTGCAAAAAAAATTGACGAACAAACTGCATTAAAAATTTCCGCCTTAAAAATTCCTTCAGTTCGTTTGGTAAAAGAGCGTTGGAGAGTCTATCCGGGCGGTGAAAATGCTTCTCATGTTTTGGGTATTGTTGCTTATAAAGGTGATGAACTGGCTGGAAGATATGGACTTGAAAAATTTTATGACAAAACACTTTCTCGAAAAGAAAAGGATTTATATGCAAATTTTTTTGTTGAGATATTTTCGAATATAAAGTCCGGTCTTAATGGGGGAGAACGAGAGGGTGATTTGCTTTCAACAATAGAACCAACAGTGCAAACTTCTTTGGAAGAGACTCTAAAAAAAGTTCATACCGGATGGTCTTCTGCGGAAACATCGGGAATAATAATTAATCCAAAAAATGGCGAGATTTATGCAATGGCTAGTTTTCCAAATTTTGACCCAAATAATTTTTCAAAAGAAAAATCAGCGTTGGTTTTTTCTAACCCACTAGTTGAGGAGGTAAAAGAGATGGGTTCAATTATTAAACCACTTACGATGGCTGCAGGTATTGATGCGGGTGTTGTAACTCCTTCGTCAACATATTTTGATAAGGGAAGTTTTTCTGTGGATACTGAAACAATTTACAATTATGACAAAAAAGGTAGAGGACAAATATCAATGCAGGAAGTTTTGAATCATTCTTTAAATACAGGTGTTTCTTATGTTGTTACTAAACTTGGAACTAAAAAATTTGGTGAATATATGATGAGCTATGGTCTTGGAGAAAAAACTGGAATTGATTTGCCAAATGAAGCCCAAAATATCGTTGGAAATTTAAAGAGTCCAAGAACCATTGAATATATAACTGCTTCGTTTGGTCAGGGAATTGCTCTAACTCCGGTTTCAACAGTTAGGGCTATGTCGGCTCTTGCAAATGGGGGTGTTTTGGTAAAACCTCATGTTGTAAAAAAAATAGAATATTCTGATGGTATTTCTTTTGATCCCTTAGAAGGTTATGTAGGCAAACAAGCTATCAAAAAAGAATCAGCAGACGAAATAACGCGTATGCTTGTAAAAGTTGTTGATACCTCTCTTTTGAATGGAAAAGGTAAAAACCCTCATTATTCTGTAGCAGCCAAAACGGGCACTGCGCAGATAGCAAGTCCAGAAGGGGGATATTACTCTGATAGGGTTTTACACTCGTTTGTGGGCTATTTTCCGGCCTATAACCCTCAATTTTTGGTTCTAATGTATACTGTCTACCCGAAAGGAGTGCAGTTTGCGGCAGAGACTCTTGCGGAGCCGTTTCTTTCATTGTCTAAATTTTTAATCAATTATTACAATATTCCACCAGACAGATAAAAACATGAAAAATACTATAAAAAAAATTGTTGTCTATATTCTTACATTAGAATCTAAAATTGCTTTAAAACGGCATAAACCTTTTGTGGTTGCTATTACTGGAAGTGTTGGCAAAACATCTACCAAAGATGCTGTTTATACTGCTCTTACTCCTTTTTTTCATGTTAGAAAAAGTGCAAAAAGTTTTAATAGTGAGATCGGAATTCCTCTTACAATTTTGGGACTTGAAAATCCTTGGAACGATACTAAACAATGGATACTAAATATTATTCGAGGTGCATTTGTTGCTCTTGGACGTTCTTATCCAACACTGCTTGTTCTTGAAATTGGGGCTGATAGACCGGGAGAAATTAAGAGCGCAGTTTCTTGGATAAAACCAGATATTTCTATTGTTACTCGAGTAGGTAAGGTGCCTGTTCATGTTGAGTTTTATAAATCTCCAGCTCAGGTTGCAAAAGAAAAGAGTGAATTAGTAAAAGGAACAAAATCAGACGGAGTGGTTATTCTAAATGCAGATGATCCTGATGTTGTAGAGATGAAAGCTTTAACTTCTGCAAAAATTATTACATTCGGTATAAAAGAACATGCAGATTTATACGGATCTTATATTTCTGTTGCTTACGACAAAGAAGAAAATCCTTCAGGAATGACAGCTCGTGTTGATTTGGGGGGGAATAGTTTTCCTATAGTTTTAAAAGATTGTCTTGGTGTCCAACATATTTATCCTGTTTTGGCTGCTTTTGCTGTTGCTCATGCAAAAGGGGTTAATCTTTTAGAAGTCTCTGAAGCATTTTCTTTGCATGAAAGTCCAAAAGGTAGGATGCATATAATAAAAGGTATAAATAATTCAACAATTATTGACGATACATACAACGCTTCACCAACAGCTGTTGAAGAGGGTTTGAAACTGGTTGAGTCATTAAAAATTTTAGGAAGAAAAATTGTTGTTGTTGGTGATATGCTTGAATTAGGTAAACATTCTTCTTCTGAGCACAGAAGATTGGGTGAGATTGCTGGAAAAGTTTCAGATATTGTTGCTAGTGTTGGAATTCGCTCAAAAGAGTTTGCTCACGGAGCTCTTGAGGTTGGGGCAGATAGGGAAAACGTTTTATTTTTTGAAAATTCTATTGATGCCGGAAAAAAACTTATTGATATTATAAAGAAAGGTGATGTCGTATATGTAAAAGGTTCTCAAAGCATGAGAATGGAGCGTGTTGTTGAAGCTTTGATGGCTGAGCCAGAAAAGAAATCCGAGCTTCTGGTGCGCCAGGAGATAGAATGGCTAAAAAGACCTTAAAACCCCTTAAATCCTTTTTCTTTTAAATATTGGGCGATTTGATCTTTGTCAGAATCTGCCAAAATAAACCCATCTATATCAAGTGTTGGTGTTTTGTCTTGCCCAGATTTTTCAACCAATTCTTCGTAGTGTTTTTCATTATTTCTAACCTCGCGTTCCTCAAAAGGGATATTTTTTTCTTTTAACATTGCTAAGGCGTCGTTGCACCATGGGCAACCAGTTTTTGTGTAAATAATGATGTTCATTTACTGAATACTAATTGATGCTAGTAATACAAGAACAAAAATAAAAAATGTTCCCAAAGTTTTTAAGAAAAATGATACAGCTTGATCTCGCTTGTTTTCTAAAAGAAGTATTAGGGGATAGTAAAAAAACAGAAAAGCCATAAGTGCTACAGAGAATACAAGAAGCGAAAGAGCAATCATTGGAGCCATTATGGTGTCTGGCTTATCAGACTGGGTTAAATTCATAAATCTGAAAAATGCCCCAATCATACAAATGTATGATGACGCCGCAACTGCATTTATATAGGGGTTTAGGCGCATAGCCATTACATTATTGTATCAGATTTATATTTGAATTGTGAAAACCAAGGCGTATAATTAAAACACTTATTAAAGTTTATAAACATAAATTTATGTCATTTGAAGAACCAGCAGTAGTATCAGGACCGGATGATGCTGAAAAATTAGAGGATAGCCCGATCGTACCTGAAACAACCATTGAACGTAGTGATACCGATATTGATCCAAAAGAAAGACAAAAAGAGAGAGGAATTTCTTCGCGGTTATATTTTAAAGCTTTAGAAGACAGCTCATTTTTTGAAGCGGTCCAAATTAGAAAAACACATCCAGATAGTAAGAGAGAAATTACAGGAAAAACTAAAGGAAAAGAACTTATTGCAGAAAATGCAGGAAAGATTCTTACTATGATTGATAGAGAATCTAGTTCAAATTTTGAAGAAGGTGGTAAAGATGAATCTCAAGATGTCTGGCATAAATGGGATAGTAGTAAAAAAGGATTCCCTATTGCAGACGAGGTACAAAAAATGATGGAAGATACTTTTAAACAACAGGATGAAGCGTTACGTAAAAAAGGTGAGTTTTCTGTTGAGTATGTATCTCTGTCCATGTTAGCTAATTTTTTTAGAGCAGTAAAAGAAAGAGATCATGAAGATGTAGCGGATTTTAGGAGGTGGTTAACTGGAAAACAAGTAGAATCTGACAGTTTTAAAAAAGGTGCAGAATCTGATGAAGGGAAAGGATTTAATTCTAAAGGTTTGGAAAGACGAAGAGAAGAATCTATTGAGTCATGGGCTCGATTTAAGACTTTTGAAGATTTGGTAAGACAACACCCTTCTTTAGAAGAAACTGATAAAATGCTTGTTGCTATAAGAAAAGCTTCTGAAAGCATTGAACAAGAAATAGAAGAAATTAAAAAAAGACAAACTTTCAGTGGTTTTGTTAGAAGGGTTAGTCGTGGAATTCGTGATGTTGCTCATGTGCTGAGTCCAGATTATCGTCCCAAATTAAGCGACGGGTATACTTTTGATCGTTCTCCCTCAGAAACAATTAGAGATTATGAGCTTGATCTTGTAAGACTTAGGGGAGAATCATGGGGAATAGCAGATTATCAAACACAATTGAGAAACCGTAGGAATTAGGGCGTTTTAAGTTTAAATATAATAAAATAAGAATCCAGTAAAAAATTCCGTTTATTAAGTTAAGTGAAATTTTTGTAAAAAATACCCGCTAATGCTGACTAGCTTCTCACTAGCTTGTCATGGTGGCGGGTTAATTGATGATTGTTGTCATCCACATAGGAATTTTGGCAGGACGTTCTCCAGATACGAGTGGCATTACCCAACTCATTTCCGTGGCAGTTTGTCCATGGATGCGAAAAGTGCAGTGAAACTCTAGTCTTGTGAGACTTAAGATAGACATCGTCATTTCGACATCTACAATGTCGCCACATCTTAATTGTCTACGATAGGTGACATCTTTCACTACCCCCATAACCAAAAACAAATTGTGCTTCGTTTGCAGTTCCTCGAGTCCCAATCCCAATTCTTCTCTGAATTGGAAATGAAGTTCTTGAGCAATTGCAAGTTGAGCCAGCCAATTCATGTGGTTTCCTTTATCAAGGTGCGCTTCCTCGACCCGAAATTGGGTGGAGTAGGTTTTCATGTTTATGAGACTAGCATTTAGATTGTTGCTGTCAATTATTATAAAAAATGCGCCCTAGGTCAGAAGACTTCGAGCACTTTAATTACTCATAGGGAAATACTATTCATTTCCAGACATTTTCTTCCATGCTCCCAATATGGAAAATCCACCTCCCAATCCCATGAGTAAATGTCCGAGTTGGACAAGGCAGGGAGACTTTAACCACCACCAACCAAATGCGTTAGCAAGGCATCCTGCTACGAAGGTGTAGCTCCCTACGAAGAATAGTTTTTTCATAGCAACAAATTTGACATGTTTTCATTAAAAGTCAATATGACGGTAGAAGCTTTCTTAGTGAAAAAGATTGAACGAGTATCTTTTTGTGACCCCACGGGGAATCGAACCCCGATTACTGCCTTGAGAAGGCAATGTCCTAACCGTTAGACGATAGGGCCGTTGCAGAAGTGGATAGTTAGTAGTTTATAGTGGATAGAGAATACAGGAATAAACTAAAAACAAAAAAAATATAACAGTTTTTTGGTTTATTGGCAAAATGATGTTTTGGTTTTATTAATGATATATAATATATGAATGTCAAAGAAACGCGGATTCACACTCATAGAACTTCTTGTTGTAATTGCAATTATTGGTATTTTATCTTCTGTTGTTTTAGCGTCTCTTAGTAATGCCAGAGGAAAGGCGAGTGTTGCAAGTGTTCAGGCTTCAATGAGATCTCTGGTTAGTATTGGATTTCAGTGTATTTTGGATAGTAAAAACTTAAACCAACCTACAGCTACTCAAAATGGTGGTGGAGGAGCTTTGTGTGATGGTTCTTCTACAAATTGGTTAAATTTACCAACTGGCTGGGCATATGATGTATCTGATGATACTAATTTTGATACCGATCAGGCGGCGGGCACTTTTACATTTACAGCCCGAAATACTACAGATGCTGTCAGGTGTACAGAATCAGGATGCCAAAAACTATAAAATTTATAAGATTTAGAAAAGAGATTCAACAACTTCTTTAACATCAGAGCCGTCAGCTTTTCCTTTTAGGTCTTTCATTAAAGCACCCATCAAAATTCCAGATTTAGTCTTGTCGGTTATTCCCATTTCTGTTTTCTTTGCCTCAGCAAATTTTTTAATCTCCATCTTATCCATCATTTGAGGAAGAAGTGTTTCTAATACCGATAGTTCTTTTCTTTCTGCTTCAGCAAGTTCTGGCCGTCCTCCTTTTTCAAACTGTTCAATAGAATCTTTTCGTTGCTTTGCTAAGCGTCTAACAACATCCATACATTCTTCATCCGTTAGAATATCTTGAGGTGTTCTGTTTTTTGAAACTAAATCATTTGTAAAAGCTGCTGAGATACTCCTAAATACCGCAAGCTTAATTTCGTCTTTAGCTCGCATAGCATCTTTTATTTTTTCTTTTATTTCATTTTGCATATGCATATATAATACCTCAATATTTTGTTATAATTAAGTGGCATGTCTAATACGGGATTTATAGCAATAATTATAATACTTTTCGCAGCTAACATAGCTGTCTTATTTTTTGTTTTAAAAAAGAAACCAAAAGAAGAAGATGGAACAGGTCTTAGACTTATTTTGGATCAACTAAACAATCTTTCACGAACTGTAGATAACAAAATAGGGGAGTCACATAGGTTTATTCATGACGCAGTCAAAACTCAATTCGGTGAATCTGCACGCCTCATCAAAGATGTAACGGAGGGTCTTACCAAACTTGATGAAACAAATAGGCAAGTAGTCTCTTTTGCTGACCAACTTCAAAGTTTGCAAGATGTTTTAAAAAATCCAAAACAAAGGGGAATTTTGGGAGAATATTATTTAGAAACACTTCTTAAAAATGTTTTACCTCCCGGAAGTTTCCAGATGCAGTATCCTTTTTCGGACGGCACCATTGTTGATGCGGCTGTTTTTGTAAAAGATAAAATTATTCCAGTTGATTCAAAATTTTCTCTGGAAAATTATAATCGTATTGTTGATGAAAGAAATGAGATTGAAAAAGAAAAATTAGAGAAGATTTTTGTAAATGATCTCAAAAACAGGATTGTAGAAACTTCAAAATATATTCAGCCAGAAAACGGAACAACGGATTTTGCTTTTATGTTTATACCACATGAGGCAATTTATTATGATTTACTTATAAATAAAATAGGAGCTCTAAAAGAAGACTCAGAAAGCTTAATTCAGCGTGCTGCAGGGAAGTATAAGGTGATTATTGTTTCTCCAACGTCGTTTTTGGCTTATCTGCAAACAGTTCTTCAGGGTCTAAAACAACTTCAAATTGAAGAGACTGCAAAAGATATTATTAAACGCGTAGATGATTTGGGTAAACATCTAAAAAGTTACGAAGATTATCATTTAAAACTTGGCAATGCTATGTCTGTAGTGGTTAACCATTACAACGCTTCAGGAAAAGAACTAAAGAAGATTGATAAAGATATCTTGAGGATTGCGGGAAATAGTCCAGGGATTGAAGTTGATGTTTTAGAAAAACCTTCTTTGGAAGATTAAGTATAAATATGCCATACGAAGTCCCTGAAGATGTAAATGTTAGTCACGAGGATATTGTGGAGAGTGGTATAAAATCAATAAGAGAGCGACTTTTAAACTATCTATCAGAACCCGCGTCTTTAGATAAAGCAACTAACGATACTGGTGAATATATTCCATCGTTAATAATCCCTAAAGATCTAAAAGAAAAAATTGTTAGTGATCCGGAAACGAGACAGCTTGCAGAAATGGTGATACTTCAACAATTTAAATTTAAAAAGTTTAGAGAAGCGTCTAAAATTAGAGAAATATTTGATATTAAAAATATTTCATCAAATATTTCTGATTTTTTAAATTCCACTAACTCTGATGAGTCTCTAAAAGAAGAATTTGAGAAAGAGTTTGGTAAGATAATGAAATCGTATGATTTTGTTGAGATATTGAAATTTGCTGATTTGGTCTATCCTAATTACGATTTTTCTTCATGGAAGGAAGATGCTCTATTGGCATTAAGATTGTCTTTAAGTGAGATGGGTGAAAAGAAGATTAATGAAGATTTGCTTCATTTTAAAAGTATTTTTGGAATTTCAAAGGACGAATTTAATACTATTGTTGAAGAAGCAGCGGAAGAGCTTGAGGCGGATTTTAATAAGCCGGCTGCCATACGAGTGAGGGAAATGGCCATTGTATAGATTTCCGCTTTATTCCTATCTGTTATTTGGACTTGATTTTTACCTAAAAAGGGGGTAGAATTGTGCCCATGCCTAAAAAGACAGCAAAATCTAATAAAGACGAATTTGCCATTATACAGACTGGTGGTAAGCAATACCGCGTGTCTGTTGGCGAGACAGTAAAAATTGAAAAAATCAAAGGAGATCACAAAGAAGGTGATAAAGTTGAATTTTCTGAGGTTCTTCTTGTTGATGATGGATCTAATGTGACAATCGGAACGCCTTTTATTTCCGGAGCAAAAGTTATTGCAGAAATTGTTGAAATTGGAAGAGCAAAGAAGGTAGAGGTTGTAAAATACAAAGCAAAGAGCCGATACCTAAAAAGAAATGGTCACAGACAGCCTTTCTTTGCGGTTAAGGTTACTGCCTTAAAATAATATTTTTTCCTGACGAGGTTTAGTCCGCTTAAGCGGACTAAACCTCGTCTTTTTATTTACGCAGGGTGCTTGTTCTGGAGGGCGCCTTTTAGTGTTTCGGCGTCTATGTATTCTATTTCGGTTCCTGTTGAGATACCTCTACCCAATTCAGATATTTTTATACCAAAAGGTTTTAGATTTTCTTTTAAAAACAATATTGTGTTTTCTCCTTCTGAAGTTGCATTAAAAGCTAGAATTATTTCTTTTAGGTTGTTTTTTTCTATCCGTTTTCTTAATGCATCAATCCTTATTTTTTTATTAGGATCTTTCTCTAAGATTGGTAGTAATCCACCCAAAACAAAATAAAGTCCGTTATAAACACCACTTTCTTCAATTGAACGAAGATCGGTATCTTTGCTTATAATCATTAAAGTGTTTTTGTCTCGATTTTCATCTATACAGATACTGCATGTAGAATCGTTTTTTTTAGAACTAAATCTCATACAAAGAGGGCATTGAGCAGTATCTCTTTTAATTTCTTTTGCTAGAGATGTTAGCTCTTCTATAAAACTAGATTGTTTAGAAAGTAAAAAATATGCAAAGCGTCTAGCTTGTCTTCCACCTATTCCGGGAAATTCTTCAAATAATTTTACTAATTTTTCAAAACTATCCATTTTTTATCAAAAAACATCATCATTAGTAAAGTCAGAAATGTTTGATCTTTCAAGATTAAGGAAAGTTGTTCTTTCTTCATCAAAGAATAGTTCAACACTTCCTACAGGCCCATTTCGGTGTTTATCAACATGAATTTGTGCAACATTTTTTCTGTCGGAATCATCTTTATATTTATCTTCACGATGAATAAACATCACCACATCAGCATCTTGTTCAATAGATCCTGAATCTCTAAGGTCTGAAAGTTTTGGTCGGCCAGTACCTCCCCGCGTTTCTACAGAACGATTGAGCTGTGAAAGAGCTAAAACAGGCACTTCAAGCTCTCTTGCCAAGTGTTTTAAAGATCTGGAAATTTCTGTAACTTGTTGAACAACGTTGTCTGAATTTTTGCTCTGCACTGGACTCATTAGTTGTAGGTAATCTACAACAATCATTCCTAATCCTTTTTCTCGTTTCAAACGCCTTGCGATTGAGCGCATTTTTAGTGAATTACTTCCCGGTTCGTCATCTATATAAATAGGAGCTTTTGAAAGTCTATCCAAAGAATTTCTAATTAAATCAAAATCTTTATCAACCGATAGTTTTCCGGTTCGAAGCTTCCAAGAGTTTACTTTTGAATCTGCGGCAAGCATTCTGTCTACAAGCTGTCCCGAGCTCATTTCCAAAGAAAAAATTCCAACAGACACATTGTGATTTACCGCTGCTTGGCGAGCAATATCAAGAGCTAGAGCAGTTTTTCCCATGGAAGGTCGTGCTGCAAGAATAATAAGATCTGATTTTTGGAAACCAGAAAGCATATTGTCTAAATCTCTAAAACCAGTTGGAATTCCTCTAAGCTGTCCACCTGATTGATGAAGAGTTTCAAGACGGTTCCACGCTTCTCCAAGTGTATCTTTAAGTTCTGTAAATTTTCTAGAGCTTGTTGATTGAGATACAGCAAAAACATGTTTATCGGCTTTGTCTAAAATTTCTTCTATTTCGCCATTTTCTGCAAAACCCAATTCTGTAATTTTTTGTGCAGCTTCAATAAGTCTTCTTAAAAGTGATTTCTGTTTTATTAAATCTGCATAATATGTGATGTTTGAAGCAGATGGAACACTTTGAATAAGTTCTGCTAGATAACTTCTTCCACCAATTGCTTCAAGTGATCCTTTCGATTCTAATTTTGTTGAAAGAGAAAGAAGATCAATAGGTTCGTTTTTTGCTAAAAGTTCTTGCATTGCAGAAAAAATAATTTTGTGTTTTTCTGCATAAAAAGAATCGGGAGAAACAATATCTGCAATATCATACATTGCATCTGGTTTGAGCATTATTGATCCTAAAAGAGCCATTTCACTTTCTAGGTGTTGAGGAGGAACCATCAAACTTTCTTTTTTTATGGGCTTTGAAGACATGTGCTAATTGTATAGCAGGCAAAGAGAGAAGGGAATTTACAAAAGGGGAAATAAGCTGGATAAAATGGGGATAAGAAATAGTGAACAGTGGATAGTGTGAAGTGGAAAGTGAAAGACACTAAAAATAAGTATAAAATTGTACCCCGCCAGAAGCTATGCTCTTTGCGGGGGACGAGGGGGTGGTGTCTCTTTGAGATTGATTTTGAAGGTCACCACTCGGCCTTTCGCGTTGGCGAGGCATTCGCCATGAAGCCCTTTGAGCTTTGTTTCCACGACCCAAACGAAGAGCATCGAGATGATGGGTATGGGATTTTTCTTCAGCTCATCCTCGTATTCAGGTTTGAGGGTGATCTGGTAGCCGCTTCCATCCGGAAGCGGCTCATATTTCTCGATTTTCTTCTCTAGTTCGGAGAAGTCGGGTTTTTGCGCCAAGGCTTGGTTGGCTGTGAAAAGAACGACGATGGCGAGCAGAATAAACAGGATTGCTTTCATGTTTTTAAAATACAATTAAAAAAACTATTAGTCAATAACTATTTTAATCCGCTAGACTTATAATCTTTGTTTATGAAATGCGTAATATTAGCGGCGGGAAAGGGAACTAGAATGGGAAATTTGAGTTTAGAAACTCCAAAACCAATGCTTAAGGTGCTCGGCAAAACTCTTTTAGAGCACAAACTAGATATGCTTCCAGAATCAATAACGGAAGTTGTTATTGTTGTTGGACATTTAAAAAATGCAATTACTGATTATTTGGGAGATTCATACAAAGGCAAAAAAATAACTTATGTTGTTCAAGAAGAATTAAACGGCACAGCTGGGGCACTTTTTTTGTGTAAAGAATTGTTAAAAAATGAAGAAAAGTTTTTGGTATTAATGGGTGATGATATTTATTGCAAAGAGGATATGGACGAGTGTCTTAAAAACGGCTGGGCTATTGCAATAAGAGAGGTTGATTCAATAAAGGGAAGAGCAAAAGTGATTTTTGATGAATCGGGACATATTACAGATATTGTCGAAAAATATCCAAACGAAGAAAAGGGTTTTGTTTGTGCTGGAATGTATTGTTTAAGTTCAAAAATTTTTGATTATGCACAAGTTTCAATTCCGGGCGGGGAGTTTGGTTTACCCCAAACAATTTTGTCTGCAAAAAAAAATATAAATATAAAAGCTGTTCAATCTCGTTTTTGGCTTCAAATTACAGCTCCAGAAGATTTGGCAGTTGCCGAAACTTTTTTGAGTATTAAATAAAAAATGATCGGCTCTATTTCCGATCCTGTGCTGGTGTTTTTTTTATTTCCTTTCTTTGGTTAGAAGGAATAATAAAAAACTGTATATTGTTCCACAACCTCCCCCAATGAAAAAAAACGGGAAAGCGTTATGAAATAGTTCTTGTGATAGAGGAGAAATTTTCCACACAAGAAAGACAACCGCCACACATGTTACTGTCCTGATTTTCGCGATACTCATTGCCGATTTTGTCGGCGGAGAAGGCACTATCATCGCCCAAAAAAATAAAATAGCTATGGCTAGTCTCCACATCAATTTTGTTTGGTCGGGAAAAATAGTCGCGGTTATTAGGAATACGGCCAGTATTGCCAGCAAAAAAAGAGCCACTTGTTTCATAAGTCGCGCTTAAATTACAATTAAAAAACGGAATTGTCAAATTCACAGCTTTTTGATTTGTTGTCCTTCTGAGGTGTCTAGAACCTCAAAACCAAGAGATTTTATTTTTTCTCGGATTTCGTCGGCTTTTTGAAAATCTTTATTTTCTTTTGCAGTTTTTCGTTCATCTAAAAGTTTTTGAATTTCGGAAGGTGTTTCAAACTCTTCTTTTTTAATATCAGCAAGTCCAAGTCCAAGAACTCTATCAAAATCTAGGATAGTTGCTTTTTTGTCTTCATCGCGAATTGGAAATTCTAAAAGTGTTCTTATAATTACTAAAGCTCTTGGAGTATCAAGGTCATCATTAATAGCTTCAATAAATCTATCTTTATAAGCAATATCAATTATTCCTCCATCAGGTATTTTGGATAATGTGTTTTTAAGTCTTTCGAGTCCAGTTTGTGCTCCTTCAAGTGCTTCCCAAGAAAAATTCATTCTTGTCGAATATCTCGATTGCAAGAGCCAATATCGGTAGGCGAGGGGAGAAATTCCTTTTTCTTTTAATACAGAAAGAGTCAAAAAGTTTTCTCCGCTTTTCGCCATTTTGTCTTCACCTATAGTTAGGTGATTATTGTGCATCCAGTAATTTGCAAGAATTTTTCCGGTGAGAGCCTCACTCTGAGCAATTTCATTATTATGATGAACTTGTATGTGATCAATTCCTCCGGTGTGAATATCAAATTGCTCGCCTAAATATTTCATACTCATCGCAGAACATTCTATGTGCCAACCGGGAAATCCTTTTCCAAAAGGTGCTTCAAAACCAATTCCGTCTTTATCTGCGAATTTCCAAACTGCAAAATCTTTAGGATTTTTCTTTTCGTTGTTTACCCCTATACGAGAATGTTCAGTAGATGCAGAACCTCCAAGTCTTCCGTAAGTTGGAAGTTTTTCTGTGTCAAAATAAATTCCGTCAGATGTTTTATAAACAAATCCTTTATCGGTTAATTCCTCAATTAGTTTAATTTGCTCAGGAATTTCATCACTCGCAAAAACTAATTTATCTGCCGGAATAATATTTATTTCTTCAAAATCTTTTTTGAAAGCATCAGCGTATTTTGTAGCGAGTTTCTTAAGAGATTCAAGTGACATATCTAAGCCCTCGCGCTTCAATCCTTTTACCATTTTGTCTTCACCATCGTCAGCGTCACTGGTTAAGTGGCCGATGTCTGTAATATTCATCACATGATTTACTTTGTATCCGTTGTATTGCAAGACGCGCTTCAAAATATCTGCAAAAACATATGCGCGTAAATTTCCTATATGAAGATAGTTATAAACCGTTGGGCCACAAGAATACATCGAAATCTCGCTTTCTTTTAGAGGTTTAAACAGTTCTTTATTTTTTGTAAGTGTGTTTTGGAGAAAGATGTTCATGGCATTAAGTATTATGTGTCAAGCATTAAGGGTTTTAAACTATTATTTTCTTGATTCTTATTGCTTACTGCGTGTTGCTTTTTTACAGCCATTTTTTATAACTGAAAAAAGAAATACAGGAAATTACGACTGCAAACATAATTCCAATAATTATCCAAAAATCATTTTGCATACCGATTATGGGCATGTAGTCTGTTCTCATTGTGAAAAGCGTTGCAATCAGTGTAAGAGGAAATGTCATGAATGCCATCATTGTAAGACTTTTAATTGCCTCATTTTGTTTTGATTCTAAGAGAGAATCATTTGTAAGTCGTAGCTCGTCTAAAAGATCTTTGTTTGCCTGCATGCGTCTTTCAACTCTCTGATACTCACTAGACATATCATGAATAAAATATTCGTATTCATTGCCGAGAAACTCTCTAAAAACTTGGTAAAGGGTGGTTATGGCTTCTTTGTGGGGGCCTGTTGCCGATTTAAATCTTAATATGTCTCTGTGAATTTTAGATATTTCAATAACCATTCTTTTTTCTTCACCTTTGAATATTGCATTTTCAACTCTATGAAGACTGTCTCTGGTCATTTCAACATCTTGAAGAATGTTGTGATAGAGTTTTCTCATTAGTTTATGGAATATGTGTCCGGCGTTGTGTTCGGTATCTTCTAATCCAGATTGAATTTCGGTAATAAAAGACTCTCCAAAATTATCTATAGATTTTATTTTGTCGTAATGAACAGTGATAAGAAATTTTTTACCAATAATAAAGTCAATTTCTTGTCTTTGGTGGTTTTTTGCTATTGGATGACTGAGAGCGGGAAAATGCATGACAATATAAACACAGTTATCATATTTAACCACTCTTTGTTTTGGGGTCGGAGATAGAAGGTCTTCAGCGGCCTCGTTTGGAATACTGTAAGAGTGCATTATTTGATTAATTTCTTCCGGCTGAGGATTTTCTAAATCGAGCCATGTAACGTCTTTGTGTTGGTGTGTTCTAAGCATAGAAAGATTATATCAAACACAATGTTTATGACCAAAACAGAAGCACTTGTGTACATTTTGTTATAATTTTGAGATAATCTTGCAATGATAATGAATTTAAATCACAATAATTTTGATTTTAAAAGTTGGTCTAAAAAAGTTGGAATTGCGTCTCTTACGGTCTTTATACTTTCGTTTTCTTTTTTTGCTGGCGTTTTTAGTTATGCAAAAATTGCTTCTTTTGTAGCGGTAAAGGACACCAATCCTTCTACTTCGGGCAATACAGTTATTCAGGGAACTAATGGAAAAGTTGATTTTTCTCCGTTTTGGAAAGTTTGGTCAGAAATTAACGATAATTTTGTTGGTACAACAACAAGCACAACAACAGACGAGGCTCGCTTACACGGAGCAATTAAAGGTATGGTTGCTTCTTTGGGTGATCCCTATACAACTTTCTTTACTCCAGAAGAAAACACTAATTTTGAAACAGAATTAGCAGGAAGCTTGGAAGGGGTTGGAATGGTTGTTGGAATTAAGGAAAAACAATTGGTTGTTATATCTCCTGTAAAAAATTCTCCTGCTTCAAAAGCCGGGGTGTTAGCGGGGGATAAAATAGTATTAATTGACGGAAAGGACACTGCTGGAATTTCTGTTGAAGAAGCGGTAAAGCTCATAAGAGGAAAAAAGGGGACACAAGTGAAAATTACTTTTGAAAGAGATGGAAGTAAATTAGAAAAAGCACTCATAAGAGATTTAATTGTTGTTCCAGCTGTAGAAACAGAGCGAGTTGATAGCACTACTCTTATAATCAAGATCAATACATTTAGCTCAAATGTTGCTAACGAGTTTAGAGTTGCTCTGAGAGAATTTATAACCGGTGGATATACAAAGATGATTATTGACTTAAGAGATAATCCTGGAGGATATCTTGATGCAGCGGTTGATATGACTAGTTGGTTTGTGTCTCAAGGAAAAATAATTGTGACAGAAGACTTTGGAACTAAGCGAGACGCTATAATTTACAGGAGTAAGGGATATGATTTGTTTAACCCAAATTTTAGAATTGTGGTCCTAATAAATAAAGGCAGTGCTTCTGCTTCAGAAATATTTGCAGGAGCACTTAGTGAATATGGAATTGCCACTCTAGTTGGTGAGCAGTCTTTTGGAAAGGGTTCTGTTCAAGAAGTTGTGCCGATAACTAACAATACATCTCTTAAAATTACCGTTGCGAAGTGGTTAACTCCTAAAGGTAAGTCTTTGGCTGAAGGGGGATTAAAACCGGATTTTGTTGTTGAAATGAAAGAAGAAGATTACAAAGCAGGTCGTGATCCTCAAAAGCAAAAAGCGATAGATCTTATAAAGGGCTTCTAGTTGGTAGACAAACATCTGGTTTTGGCTATACTCTATTCATCTTATTATTTGAATTCAAAAAAACATATGAAGGTTATATTACTTAAAGATATTGCAAAGGTTGGAAAGAAGTTTGAGGTTAAAGATATTGCTGACGGACACGCTCTGAATTTTTTAATTCCAAAGGGAGACGCTAAGGCCGCTACTCCTTCTGCGCTTAAAGAATTAGATACTCTAAAGGCAGCGGCAGAAGCTGAGAAAAAAGTTCAGGAGGATCTCTTGTCAAAGACTCTTCATGAAATAGATGGAAAGGCAGTTGAAATTTCTCTTCCTGCTAATAACAAAGGACATTTGTTTGCTGGAGTTCATCAGACTGATGTAGCTCAGTTTATTAAAAAATCTCAGCATGTTGAAATACTTCCTGATTTTATTGAGCTTCCAAAGCCAATAAAAGAAGTGGGAGAGCATGAAATTCATGTGGTTGCAGGAGGAAAGAAAGCAACAGTGAAGTTGGTTATAGAGGCAAAATAAATACATAAACAAAAAAGCCCCGTTCGCCTAGGCGAACGGGGCTTTTGTCTTAATGTTTAGTCTACGTGAGCAATCTTTCTCTTTGTTGTTGTTCCGTCAAAATTTTTCTTTCTTTTGTCTCCAAAAGAAACTTTTCCAGGAGCTAAAGCAAAGAGTGAGTGATCTTTTGCTATGCCAACATTTCTTCCAGCAAGAACCTTTGTTCCTCTTTGTCTTACAATAATGCTCCCTGTTTTTGCAGTTTCACCCTCAAAAAGCTTCACGCCTAAATACTGTGGTCCTGAATCTGTTAAGTTTTTACTTGAGCCTCCGGCTTTTTTATGTGCCATTTAATTTATGTTCTATAATGTTAATTAAGGTATGGGGAAGATTATAGAAGAATATTCATTAAAAATCAAGACCTTTTGGCAGGATAACAAAAGAGAGATTTGGCTCTCTATTATTGTTATTCTGGTGGCTTTTTCTAGTTTTGAGATAGGGAGAATATCTGTCTTAGAGGAAAAAGACTATAAAAACTCATCAAATTTGTCATCCGGTTTGCTTAAAATTCCTAAGGAAAGCCAGACGGCTTTTGCTAAAGAAACGCTCAAGGCCCAAGATGCTAAAGACAATAATCTCCAGATTACAGCATCAAAAAATGGCACTAGATACTACTTTTCATATTGTTCTGGTGCAAACAGAATTTCTGCAAAAAATAAGATATACTTTAAAAGTGAAGAAGAAGCCAAGAAGGCGGGTTACACTTTGGCATCAGGTTGTAAATAACTCTATCAACTCTCAACTAAAAACTATTAAACTTATTTTATGATCGTAGTAGATGTAGAAACAACAGGGTCAGATTCTAGGTATCACAGTATCCTTTCAATAGGGGCTTTAGATTTTGATAATCCTAAAAATGAATTTTATATGGAATGTCGCGCTTTTGATGGTGCCCATGTTGCCAAAGAGGCACTCTCTGTAAACGGTTTTACTGAAGAACAAATAAATGACTCTTCCAAAAAAACCGAAGGAGAAATAGTGAAAGATTTTTTAAATTGGATGAGTGGAGTCTTAGATCATACTGTTGCGGGACAAAATCCACACTTTGATACGGGTTTTATTATTGCCGCTTCTGAGAGGGTTAGATTGAATTTTTCAATACCAAAAAGAATTATAGATTTGCATAGTGTATGTGTCTCCCATATGTTGCAGAGGGGAATTAAACCTCCAATTTCACATAATAGATCAGACTTAAATTCAGATAAAATTATGGAATACGTCGGCATACCTCCAGAATCTCATCCTCATATTGCAATAAATGGGGCTAGGATAGAAGCAGAGGCATTTTATAGATTGTTTTTCGGTAAGAATTTTTACGATTCTTACAAAAAATTTGAGGTTCCTTTTTAATATATTTCTAAAATGTAGCTAGGAAGTTGGGGTGATGGGTTTTTATTAAAAATTATGCAATATTTGTGTATATTGCGTCAACCCCATATGCCAGAAAATCCTTATAAAATAAGGATTTTCTGGCTACTTTAATATGATTTTTTCCATTTTGTCGTTGACTTTTTAATCCAAAAATGCTATTATATACCCCGACCAGATATCCTCTGGTCATTTAAATTGTGCAACTACGCACGGTCTTTTTTTAAAAAAGACAAACCGAAATGGACGCGTAGATTACAATCTAAGAATAGGCTTATTATAGAAATCATTGCAGGTCTTAGTCTCTTAGCTTCAGGAACAATAAAAGTAGAGACAGAGATCACAGCGACAGCAACAAGTGCACCTTCACAGATAGAAAGAAGTTACAAAGATCCGGAAGTCGGATCAGGTAAGACGGTAAGAGAAGTTGTTGAAAATTATTTTAGCGACATTCCTCTCATGGACGATATCGCATGGTGCGAATCTAGAATGAGACAAACAAATTCAGATGGAACTATATTTAGGGGTTTAGTGAACCCAAACGATGTAGGAGTGATGCAGATTAATACAATGTATCACTTGGAAGATTCAAAGAAAATGGGTCTGGATATCTTTACTCTCGAGGGAAATCTTAAATATGCAAGATATCTCTTTGAGAAGCAGGGAGCAGCACCATGGAAGTCTTCTTCTCCATGTTGGGCTAAGCGATCGAATCTTGTTGCGGTCAAATAATATTGAAACTACCCCCTATAATAGGGGGTAGTTTTTTTGTTTATTTTAAATTAGCTTTCGGAACGGAAATATTAGAAATTCAAGGATTTTTTCTTTTAGACCTCTCTTGTCCCATTCTCTTAGGGTTAATTCTCCAGTGTATGAAAGATCTTTCATAAATTGACTCTTAAGTTCTAGGGCAAATTCTTTGTTTAAGCTAACTAGATTGGCTTCAAAATTATATTTAAGACTTAAGTTATCAAGATTTAGACTTCCAATTGTTGACCATGAGTCGTCAATCACAACCGTCTTTGAATGTATCATTGATCGATATCTAAAAATTTTTACATTAGCTTCCAGAACTTCTGTAAAAAAAGTTTTAGCTCCGATGTCGGCCAAAGTATGATTGGGTGAAAAGGGAATTAAAAGTTTAACATCTACTCTTCTGCGAACCGCCTTTTTTATAGATTTTAATAACTTCCTGTCAGGTAAAAAATACGGAGTGGTAATATAGATGTATCTTTTTGCCTTTCGTATAGCTCTTAAAAGCTCATAATACATGAATCTTTTTCCGGGTATTGGATAGTTTGTGACATAGCTAAACTCTTTTTCCGGTCGCATCAAAAATTCTTTCTTTGCTCTGTTAATTAAGTACCGTGGTTTACGGTATTGTTTTTGCCACATGAGCTCAAAACTCTTACTCATTTCTTCAACTGCAGGACCTATTATTTTTACATGGCTTTCGCGCCAACCCTTCATTTCTTCGCCAAGGCAAATTCCTCCTGTAAAGCCAATCACTCCATCAATGATTAAAAGTTTTTGGTGATCTCTAAAATACCACCATGATTCGTTGTTTGGGCTCCAAGGCAGGAGAGGATTAAATATTCTAAATTTTATTCCAAGATCTCTTAATTCTTCAGGAATATTGCTTCTGTAGATACTGTAACTTCCAACTCCGTCGCATATAACTCTTATAGAAATACCATCCAAAGCACGCCTTTTTAATACATCTATAAACTTTAAACCTATTCCATCAAGGTAAAATATATATTGTTCAAGATCTATTGAGTGTTTTGCATTTTCTAAAGCCTCTAGCATTGCTTCCCAGGCTTCGGCAGTATTTGTATAAAATTTCCACGAGTGCATATTGCTTATATTCTATCACTTTGTCTGAAATTAATTTACAAAATTTTATATCCATGAAATCATGGTAATGAAGTTTTATGGAATACAAAAAAATTGTTCCTGTTGTGGAATGTCGAGTTGGGATGGTTCAGAATGGCCATATAAAGGCGTTGTCGAGAATGGTGACCTGTGTATTGATTTTAGAAGTTCCCAATCGAGGTAGGGTGGAGGTTAACGTAAAGGATCTGATGAGCTGTCGCAGAACTATGGCTGGGTTGTCAGACTGGCAACATCTACAAGTTTGCGTGCCACAGGAGGTTTTTGTGGTAACTATTCCTGAAACAGGCCGCATCAAGGTTAGACCTGAATGCCTAAATCAGTGGATTGACAAGGCTTTCCCACCAAAAAGTGGTTATAGGCGTAACCGAAAAGAGCCGACTATCAAAAAGAAGCGTGGCTACATCAAAACTCGATGATTCAAAGGCCGATAAGTAGAATTTTTCTGCGAAATCGGTATTTTTTTTGTATTAAATTTATAAAATATATTTTCTTTGATTTTTTTTAAACAAAAATAGTTTATTTAATGATCAAGTTTTAGAGAGAGCACAGGTCTTTTATTGAATATTTTAATGCTCAGGGGAAGATACTATGTATGTCGCACAATATATCTTTGGTAATGCTAATATATAGGAAGAAGCCCTTAGCTAATACTTATTGTTGTTAAAGCACTTCCCTAAGTTCCAGAAGATTTTTTATGGTGTGGGTTGGATTACCAGTACCTTCATTTGGCAATTCTTCAGAAAATTTTCCCCTCTTAAGCCAAATAGTTTTTGCACCAAATTTATTTCCCCAAGCAATACCTCTTATGGTTCTGTCGTCTACAACTGTTAGGTCTTTAGCTTTTATCTTAAATTTAGCTATTAACTCCTTGTATAGATCCTCTTTACTTTGATCTGTTACTTCTATGAAGTCAAAATAAGGTTTTAAGTTAAAAGATTGAATTGTTTGCGTTCTTTCTTCTTTGGTTTGACCGCTTTGGTGTTTTGCTAAAGAAATTATTCCAAGTTTATAGTTTTTAGATTTACAATGGGAAATAATATCTAAAGTTTCTGGAAAAAGGTGTTTAGTGTCAGGGTCGTGAAGTGTTCGACCCCAATCAAAGAAGATCCATTTATTATTTTTCATAAAATAAAATCATGTCGCACAATATATTAGAATTGTAAATTATTAATTAAAATAAAAAAATAAGGTCAAGATGATTATTTCTTGCCTTAGTCTTCGTCTTGCGCGTCGCTTAAGGGTGCCTCTTCCTTCCCTTTAAGACTTTCCTCAAGAGGTTCTTCCCCGTCGTCATCTGCAACAGAAATTCTTGGTGGTAAAGACGAAGTTGGTTCTGTGTTCGGATCAATCATTTCGGATCAAGTATAGTTCTTGCCTTTTAAAAAGCAAGAAACTATTTAGAAACTATTTTGTGGGGATACTTTGTAGAAATTCTCTACCTTTCATTAAAACTAATTTTATAAAATCTAGCGTTGTCGTCAGTGCTTCCCACAAAAGTTTTAGAAGCATTCTTAATATTTCTATAATATCTTTTATGATTCGGCTATTTATTATGTCAGATAAACTTATTCCAAAAACAAATTTTAATACAATTAGTGCTATTACAATAAGAATAATTGTTTTTACAAAACCTTGTTGTGATTTCATATAAAAATTATAACATCTAATAATTTATTGTCTTGGTAAATATTGAATAGGATCTAGAAATGCGCTTGGGTCTGCAATAGGAATAACTGCCCCTCCACAACTTTTGCTTTTACTATACGGGATTGCCATAACTTTAACACCTTGAGAGGCGGCAAGAGAAAGGTGTAAATGTGGTCCTGTTACATAACCGGTTCTCCCGCTATAACCTATCGTGTCTCCAGTTGATACTGTATCTCCTGCTGAGACGGCAATTGATGATAGGTGTCCGTATATTGTAGATAGTCCGTTCGGATGTTTTATTAGAATCCATTTTCCATAGGAATAACAACCTTTTATTATGTCAGTGTTTCCGGTGGCTTCAACACTTCCAGAAAGTGCTGACATAACTTTGGTTCCATCAGACGCTCTAAGGTCTATACCATTGTGTGATCCAGATACATATAGTCTTTTTGCTGCAACTGTCGCACCAAACTGTTGGGTTATGTAGACATTTTGTAATGGCCAAGATAATACATTTCTGTTGGCTTCAGGATATTTTGATGGATCAATTGCAACTTTAAGACTTGATTCCAAATCAAATAATTCTTTTTCAAATTCTTCACGCAATCTCATTTTTTCTTCTAAAATTTTTTGATAGTTTGATTCTTTGTTTTTTGTTACTGAAAGTAACTGAGTTTTTTGATTTTCTGTTTCTACTACTGATTTTTTTTGTCCAGATAATTCGTTTTTAAGATTGGTCAAAGTTTTCTTCTTTCCCTCGGCCTCTAGTTTTTTTGATTTTAATGACTCTCTAAGATCTTTTAGTTCATTTCGAGTGTCGCTTATTGATCCATGAAATTTGTCAGAAGTTTCTATAAGTTCTCCAAGGCCTGCTAGTCCATTACTATCTGAGAGCATGATTTCTATCGGATCTCTTGATTCCTCTTGATGTAGGTTTTCAAAAGATGAAGACAAAGAACGAGCTAATAAAGCAATTCTTTCTTCTTTATCGTCTATTTCTTCTTGCAGTGTAAGTATATTGGAAGTTGTTTTGGAGATGTCTTTTTCTGTAGTTTTAATATTTGTATCAAGTTTTTTCTTGGTGTTTGTTAGTTCAGAAATATCTTTTTGCAGTGTTTGTTTTTCGGCTTTTGTTTCATTCAGGTTTTCTGTATATTTTTTTATATCTTGCTCTAGTTGTTTTATATCTTCGGCGCGATTTTTTATCTTATCTTTTATTGTGTCAATTATTGAAGCATTTGATTGAAATGGAAAAAACAAAATTGCCAATATTGTGATTGTTAGTATTTGGGATATTTTTTTATTTTTTTTATAAAAGTTCTTTGGCATGGGAAAGTCTATTAATTGTCTCATTTTTTCCCAATACATAAGTGATAACAAAAGGGTCTGGGGATTTTTCTTTTCCTGATAGGGCATATCTCATAGTCCACAAAACAATCCCTCTCCCCTCTTGTGTTGCATAATCCCATAGGATATTTTTTACATCCTCAGGATTAAAAGAATCTTTTAATAGATTTATTTTTTCAATTATGTATTCAAGGTGTCTTTTTATATCTTCAAAATTTACATTAACACCTTTTCTCATTTTTTCTCCACAAATTAGATTCTCTTTTTGTACTGAGGGTTCTGAAAAAAATAAATTAAATTCTTCTTGCCAGAGTTTATCTACATCGTTCCATGTGTTTATTCTCTCAATAATAACTGGAACTAATTTTTCTAAAACAGTGTCGTTGTTAATGTTTTTAGGAACAAATTCTTTTATTTTTTCTAGAGCCAAAGATTTTGGAACATTTTTTATGTATTCTCTGTTAAACCACTGTAGCTTCTCTTCATTAAATTTTCCTCCGCCAGTTTGAATTCCTTCAATACTAAATGAATCTATAAACTCTTCTTTACTCAATATTTCACGATTATCTCCTGGGTTCCATCCTATAAATGCCAAAAAATTACGAACAGCGTCAGGTAAATATCCTTCCTTTTTATAATCAAGCAAATCTTTTGCCCCGTCTCTTTTTCCTAATTTTTTATTTCCATCCGGACCCATTATCGGAGGAAGTGTAACAAATTCAGGTCTCTCTATTTCTAGAGCTTCATATAATGATAGATAATTTGGAACCGATGATATAAATTCATCAGCTCTAAAAATGTGTGTAACTCCCATTTCTAAATCATCAATTATGTGAGCAAAATTGTATGTTGGGTAACCATCGCTTTTTATCAAAATAATATCATCCAGAGCATCAACCCCAGCTTTTAAATTTCCTCTTACAAGATCATTCCACGATCTCTCGCAAATATTTGTATTTTTAAATCTTAAAGGTTTGGTACCATCCCATGTTGGAGGATTTTCTGGTCTGTGGTTTCTATAAAGAAAGGGTTTTTTTGATTCCTCAGCTTGTTTTCTAAACCGTTCCAATTCTTCTGGTGTATAAGGATCAGCATAAGCTAGACCTTTGTCTACTAAAATTTGTGCATATTTTTTGTACGAACTAAGCCTTTCTGATTGTAGATAAGGGGCGTTGGGACCACCTATGTCAGGACCTTCATCCCAATTTATTTTCAACCATTTTAGAGATTCGATAATATGAGAAATTGATCCTTCTACTTCCCTTTTTTTGTCTGTATCTTCTATACGCAATATAAAAGTTCCTTTATTTTTGCGAGCAAATGCCCAAGCAAAAAGAGCGGTTCTAGCCCCTCCTATATGCATAAATCCTGTTGGACTTGGTGCGAATCTTGTTACTACTTTTTTAGGAGTGCTCATGTTGTAGTGATATAGAAATTATTTGTTCAGCGATTTTATATGCGGCATCGGTCTTTGCAAAATTTCTTGCTGCTTCACTCATTTGTTTTTGTTTTTCAGGGCTTTTCATTAAAAAATCAATTTCTGAAAGTAATATTTCGGGTGTTAGGTTATTTTCTTCTATAACAACGGCGGCGCCACTTCGTGCATAATTGAAAGAGTTTTTTCTTTGGTGATCGCCGTTTGAGTCTGTTATAGGAATAATTATTGAGGGTATTCCCCATGCAGCTATTTCAAATAATTGCGAACCTCCTCGCGATATTATAAGTGTTGCGACTCCTGCTACCATTCTTTCGCTTAAAGTGTTTAAGTAATCAAAAGGGTGATATCTATGCTCGTGAACATTTGTTTCTAGTGACACGCTGGCTGTTTCGGAGACCTCTTTAAAATTAACTTTTCCTGTTTGATGAATTATTTCAAATGTTTTGATTAATTCTGGCAAAGCATCAAGTATTGTGTCGTTTATTTTTTTTGCACCACCTGATCCTCCAAGAATAAAAAGTACTGGAGTATTATCTTCAAGATGTAAAAATTCTCTGGCACCCTCTGAAATAGGATTTAGCAGTTCTTTTCTTATAGGATTTCCGGTCAGAGCTGTTTTGGATTGATCAAAATATTCTCCTGCTTCGCTAAATGAAAGCGCAATTTTTTTTGCAAATTTTGATGCAAACAAATTTGCTCGTCCCGGGACAGAATCACTTTCATGAATAATTACAGGAATTCCTAAAATTCTACCAGCAACAACAACGGGTAAACTCATCATTCCTCCCTTACTCACAATTACATCAGGAAATATAAAAAATATTTTTATAATTGCTTCTATAAATCCGAAAGCTGTTTTTATGGAATCAATAAAATTAGCTATAGAAAAATAACGTCGCATTTTTCCTGCTCTTATTTTTACAAATTCTATTTCATTATCAAAAAGCATTCCTTCATCGTATGGATCGGGTGCAAGATAATACAGTTTTGCTTGAAGCAATTTGTTTTTGTGAGCCACATCTCTTATGGCCTCGGCTATGGCTATTATTGGATAGAAGTGGCCCCCAGAGCCTCCCCCACAAAATACTACTTTCATTTTAGTTTTAGCGTTTTTTACGCGAAATATTAAGAATAATTCCAACCTCAGCAAGAGCTATGAGAAGTGCGGTTCCGCCGTGGCTTACGAACAATAAAGGCGTTCCTGAAAGAGGCATAATACCTATCATTGAAGCAATATTCATAAACGACCCCGACACGATAATTATAACAATTCCTGTGGCCAAGAGTCTACCAAACATATCCGTGCTTCCCGAGGCTATTTTTAGGCCCCTTAAGGCAAACAAAATGAATAGGATAATAAGGGTGCTCCCTCCTACAAAGCCGAATTCTTCGCTTAAAACGGCAAAAATTGAGTCCCCAATGGGTTCAGGGAGAAATCCAAACTTTTGGGTGCTTTGTCCAAATCCCTTACCTAAAATGCCTCCAGAACCTATGGCTATTTGAGATTGTTGAACTTGGTAGCCAGATGAAAGAGGGTTTTTGGCGGGATCAAGAAAAGTCATAATTCTGTCTTTTACATATGGTCTTGTATAAATAATTGCTCCTATACCTATAACACCAATAAGTCCAAGGTATACAAGATGTTTTATTCTTGCTCCTGCAACTATGAACATAGAAATTCCAGCAAGAAAAGTCATAAAAAAAGTATCGTTATCAGGCTCAAGCAGAAGAGATGTTCCTACCAAACCAGTAATTACCACAAATGGAAGTAGGCCGTATCGTGCTTTTTCTACTTTGTCTTTGTATTTTGAAAGTATCGCTGCTATGTAAATGATGTATCCAATTTTTAATGCTTCACTTGGTTGAAATGATGTAAAGCCTAAATCTATCCACCTAAGTGCTCCACCATGGCGCACTCCTATTCCTGGGACAAAAACTAAAAGCGAAAGAACAAAAGCAGATATAAAAAGTGCCAGAGAGTATTTTCTCCATATTTCATAAGGAATGTGGGACGTTACTGTTAGAGCAATCATACCCAAAACAAAACCAAGCAGAACCTGATTTGTTGCTATGGCGACAAACTGCTCTTTGTTTTTTGCCAGTATTCCAAGAGATGCTGATGCAAAGATAAATAATCCAGCAACACTTAGTGTAATTACACTCACAAGAAATGTTTTATCAACAGTTTTTTTCACTTACCTCTTAAAATTTATCTAATAAGCGCAAAACAAAGACCAATAATTCCAAAAATTACAGACAGTATCCAGTATCGCATCGTTATTTTTTCTCGTGACCATCCAAGAGCTTCAAAATGGTGATGAAGAGGTGCTACCAAAAATACTTTTTTACCTCGAATTTTTTTTGAAGCAATTTGTATGATGTCAGAAATTGTTGTTATAACAAGCGGAAATGCAACGATAGGAAGACAAATGAGACCATAACCACCCCCAATGGTATCTGTCATAAATGCAATTATTGTAAGTGCCATCGTTAAGGCCATTGAGCCAGTTTCTGTCATGTAAAATCTTGCAGGTGGAATATTGAACCATAAAAATGCGAGAATTGATCCACCTATTACGGCAGATAGCGCAGCCAAGTTTATTTGATTGAGAGAAAATGCAATTCCAGCATAAGCAACAAATATAACAGCAAATACTCCTCCTGATAGACCATCAATTCCATCTATTACTCCACCAGAATAAATAAACAGCATTACCAATGCAACAATTGGGATAATTAGGGCTCCAACAAATATTTCTCCACCAAAAGGAAGTCCTACACTAACAACGTCTAGTTTTTCGTAAAACCAAAATCCTGCAAGTATCCCAACTACGGTGACAGTTAGAAGTCGTTGCCAAAGTGGTAAACCTCCATTTCCTCTTTTTATTTCCAAAAAATCATCTATAGCACCAACAAATGCTCCAACTAAAAGTGTTACCAAAGGTATCCATGTTTGATTTCTGGATATAAAATCAAATTTTGAAAAAGCATCAGGAAAAAATTTTGAAACAATCCAGAATCCCACCGCTGTTATGAGTGTGCTTGCCCAAATAATAATTCCACCAAGTCTAGGTGTTCCAACTTCCTTGTTTTGATGAAGTTTATTAAAAGTTTCGGCAGTATTACCTAAAGAATCAATCTTTCCAGCCTGTTTTTTCCAAGCCTTATATTTGTATAATTTGTTTGTTATAAAAGGTGTTATTCCAATACCCACAAAAAATGCTACCGCTGTTGGAAAAAAAATTTTTATTATATTTATAATCATTGATTTTCTTCGGTTTGTTTAAGAGACTCCTCTAAGTCCTCAACTTTTTTCTTTAAAACATCAAACTCGGGCATGTCCTCAATATTTTTTATTCCTAAAAATGAAAGAAGTTCAAAAGACGGTCTATACAAGCTCGCCCTTTCATCTTTTGGATCAGTGATTCTTTCAACAAGACCTCTCATTTCTAGATTTCGTATTATAAATTGAGAATTTACTCCTCGTATAAAATCAATCTCACTTCTTCGCAGTGGTCCTTTGTAGATAATTATGGTTAAGGTTTCCAGAGCTGCCTTAGAAAGTTCTTTAGATAACTCTTCTTTTTTTATTGATTCTATTATTTCTGAAACTTCAGGTGATGTGCCAAGCATTACCTCGTCGTCTTTTTGTATAAGAACAATTCCACCTTGAAGACGGTCGTTTAGTATCTCTAAAGAATTCTTTATATCGTCAGAAGATACTTTAAATAGTGTGGAAAGTTTTTTAATACTTACGGGTTGGTTTTCAAAAAAAAGGATTGCTTCGATACGTTTATCTAATTCTTGCATAACCTCCATTTTAACCCTTTTTTGACTTATTAAAAAGGGCTTTAAACTTAAAAGAGGAAGAAAATATAGTCTTAAAATGCCTTGGTAGGTGTGGCGACACCGGACAGAGAAAATTTATAGCAATAAATTTTTGTGCATTTTGGGACTGTATTTTCTGAAGCGTCCCTTAATATCTAGGCACTCCAACGCTTACTGTTTCCATCTCAATATCATCAAAATGAGTATCTTGTTTTGCGTCTAAAATTCCTTGTTTTACAAGTTCTAATAGTGCCAAGAAACTCACAATAACATTTACTTTTTCTGTTTTTTCTTCTCCTGCCCCACTGAATTTTTTAAAAGACATTTTAAGAGCACCTTGAATTCTTGTTGTTAAATTTTCTATCATCTCTTCCATCGAAATAACTTTTTTAATAATCACTTCTTTTTTCTTTTGTGGAATAGGAATTCTTGCTAACAGCCCATACAAAGCATCTTTTAGAATACTGGTTTTTATAGATTCATGTGGCGAAAATACAGGATTTATTATTTTTGATTCTTCCGCAAAATATATTGAATTTTTTCCAAATTTTTTTTCAACATGGGAAGATAATTCTTTGATTTTTTTATAAATTTTTAGACGCTCTTCTAGATCTTGAACGCTTTGTTCTTCTTCGTCGGTAAGAGAAAGGTTTGGAAGAAGTGAGCGAGATTTTATAAGAATTAAGGTTGAGGCAACAGCAATAAAGTCAGCTCTATTTTTGAGTGAGTATTCTGATATAGATTTTATGTGTTCTATATAGTCATCAGTTACTTGGTTAAGAGAAATCTCATTGATGAGAAGTTTTCGTTTTTCTATAAGACTTAAAAGCAAGTCGAGTGGTCCTTCAAATTGCTCAGTTTTTATTTTGAAATCTTGCATGTATTAATTATTCTAGCATTTTGAGCATAAAAAATAGAGGTGGCCGTCTGCCATCCTCCTTACTAAGGTCCAAGACCGAGTTTGCGCCTTTCTTCAGCGCTTAATCCCGGAGTTCGCCACGCCAGACCAGGAAATTGCTGTGCCGGCAACTTTGGGGTCATAGGTGTGTTGGTGTGCACTGCGTGCTGTTTGGGCATCTTTTTCGATGCGCCAGGTCGGGATGTGTCTGCGTGGTTTGGACGTTTCTTTTTGTGCATTCATTGGCTTGTTTGAACCAATTTATACAACAAAAATTAAAATATTACAAATCCTCTAATTTGAAAGAGGATTGTCAATTCGCGACATATCTCTTGGAAATGATGTTGCCTCTTTTATGTTAGAAAGTTGTAACATTCGCGCAGTAAATCTCTCTAAACCAGTTGAGGATCCCCCATGAGGAGGCATTCCATATTTAAAAGCTTGGAGATAAAAAGAAAATTTCTGAGGATCTAGTCCCCTTTCAACCATCCTTGCAACCAATGAGTCATAATTATGTATACGTTGAGCACCACTGTTTATTTCTAGGCCTCTAAACAAAAGATCGAATCCACGCGAAAAAGGAGCCTCATTAGCATCTTCGTAAGTATAAAATGCTCGTTTTTTTGTTGGAAACCGAGTTATGAAAACAAAATCAGAATCATAAGTTTTTTTGGAATATTCACAAATTTGTCTCTCATCTTCTGGTGACATGTCGTTTATGTCTTCTATATTTCTACCAAATTCTTTTTTTATTGTTTCCTGAGCTTCGGTCAATGTAAATACAGGAATTTTTTCTGGTATTTTTGGAACTTCTACGTTAAATCTTTTAAAAATATCTTGATTTTTTTCAGAAACCGATTTTACAACATCTCTAATGCAATTTTCTAAAACTTGCATTGGTTCTTTTTCGTCTTTTATAAATCCCATTTCAAAATCGACACAGACCGCCTCACTTATATGCCTTGTTGTAGCGCTTTTTTCAGCTCTAAATATTTTTGCAACAGTAAAAGCTCTTTCAAAAGGACCTACCATTATTTGTTTGTAGAATTGAGGGCTCGTAGCCAAAAAAGCTGTTTTATCCTTAAAATATTCAACTTTAAAAGCTGCAGCTCCTCCTTCTGCATCACCTCCAACTATGGCTGGTGCCATAAACTCTGTAAAATTTTGTTTAATAAGAGATTGCCTATAAGCATCAACAATTGATGCTTGCATTGTAAAGATATCTTTCGCTTTTTGGGTCCTCAAAGTATATGGCAGATAATCTAAATATGTATCTAGATTAAGCTCGCTACCCAATTCAAAAGGTGTTTCTGCTTCGTTTAGAACTTCCATAGAAAGAATTTCTAACTCGATTGTTCCATTCTGTTTATCAGCAGAAACATTTTTTTCTGGGCGCTTGTTTACTTTTCCCTTTACTTCAACAACCCATTCTGGACGGACTTTTTCACCAACAGCGTGAGCTTCTGTTGTGTTCGGTAAAATCACTCCTTGTACAAAGCCAGTCATGTCTCTAAAATCAAAGAAAATAAGTTTTCCTTGATCGCGCCTTGTATCAACCCAACCCTTCACCAACACCTCCTGTCCAATCTTTTCTTTTAAATTTCCGATGTATGTTCTTTCCATGTTTTTATATTACCCCTATTGCTTGTTTTGCTTTTGTAAGTGTCGCGTTTGCAATTTCATTTGCCTTGGATTTTCCTTCTTCTAAAACCTTGTCTACAATTTCTGAATCTTTTTCAAACTCACTCCTTCTATCTCTCATTGGTTTTATAAAAGCATCTAAGTCTTCAATTAACATATCTTTAAGAATTTTATACTTACCTTTATTTTCATTATAAATAGAATCTAGAGCACTTTTATCTTTTATAAGTGAATGAATCGTGTATACATTTGTTGGAATATCACTTCCTGAATCTGTTACAATAGCCATCACAGCATTGGTTATTTCTTCTTTTGTTGCAAAAAGTGGAATTGTATTGCTATAGCTTTTACTCATTTTTCTGCCATCAATTCCTGGAACAATCGCAACCTCAGGAATAATAAGTTCTTTTGGAAGTTTAAATGTTTCTCCAAAAGTAGTATTAAATTTTTGTGCAATATCTCGAGCATACTCTATGTGCTGTTTTTGATCAGCTCCAACAGGAACGATGTCTGTGTCGTAAAGAAGAATGTCAGACGCCATTAAAACTGGGTAATTAAATGTTCCCGCAGAAATTTCTTTTTCTTTTGCTTCCGCGTCTTTATATGCGTGAGCTCTCATTAGATATGGAACAGTAACAAGTGTGTCAAAAATCCATGTAAGTTCTGTATGAGCCGAAACGTCTGACTGTTTAAAAATTGTAACTTTTTTAGGATCAAGACCGACAGCGAGATAGTCTAATACCATATCGCGGGTCAGATTTTTCATTTCGTCCTTATTGTGAACAAAATTGAGGGTGTGATAGTCTGCAATCATGCATGTGCAGTCAAACTCTCCCGAATCCATCATTTTAAGCCACTGCTTTATAGCACCAAAATAATTACCTATATGGGTTCTGCCGGTCGGTTTAATTCCGCTTAAAAGCTTTTTTTTCATAGGCAAAATAGTATCAAAAATATACCTATTTTACCAGAGAAATGATTGGTGGTATTAAGTAGACACCCCTACCATTTTTCTATTATCCCTAGATAGTTTTATGTGAAAAATAATTTCAGGGATAAGAAATAATATAAGACTTATTAGACCACTTCCGCAGAGTAGTATTAAGCCAAAAAGTTGTTTTTGTGGAGATTCCATTACAAAAAAGAATAATGCCGAACTACCCTGCACCACACCGTTTACAGAAAGAATCCACATATTTATTTTTAATCTCGTATCTTTTAAAAGGCGTGCAATTTTTCCAAAAAAATAACTCCAGTATATTCCGTAACAGAACGCAGTTATTGTTATTATCCATCCTGATATCGGATTTAAATGCCAAACAACTCCTTTGGGGCTTACCTCAGGATTCTGTAAATGCATTATTTGAATTGTTGTAGATACGAGAGCTACTAATAAAAGAATAATATCTAATTTTTTAATATTTTTGATTAAAAATGGATCTTGAACTGCCAGCTGAACTCTTAAGCAGGTCGCAATTAAACAAAATACAAAAATATTTGCTCCAACATTTGCCCAAGCGGAAATATTATTACCACCATAAATTATTATCGGAACTGAACTTGCAAAGGTAAAGAGAAACAGAAAAAGAAATGTTATTGAGTAAAAAAATATATATAGGTTATGTTTTGATCGGTATATATGTAGAAACAGCAAAAATAAGAAGAAAAAAATTGCACTACCAAAAAAATGTACATAAGAAGCAAGCATCTTGTTGTTGAATTATACCAAGTCTACAAATCTTTTGCGAAATTTTTTGCTGATTCAGGTATTTTATCAACAGTATCTACTTCTGTTGTGTCTAGCTCTATAATAAATTTAGAACCCTTATCTTTTCCTTCTGATTCCGCCCAAATTTTTCCTTTATGAGCTTCGATCATTTTTTTAGCTACAAACAAACCGAGACCAGTTCCTAGTATATTGGTTTTTGAAGCATCTGGTGCACGAGAAAATTTTTCAAAAAGATTAGGCATTACTTCTGGACTTATTCCCACCCCAGTATCAGACACCACAAATCTCACTTTATTATTCATAGGAATAAGCTCAACGGTAAGCCCTCCTTTTTTTGTATATTTCATTGAGTTATCAATAAGATTTGAAATAACTTGTTTTATTTTTCCTTCATCACCATAAACTAAAGTGTGTCCAGGGGAATCTTTAAAATCAAAAGAAAGAGTGGAATTTTTAATATTAGGTTCAAATTCTGTTACAACGGTTTTTACCAAATTTCTAAAATCAAATTTTTTGAAATCATATTTCATTCTGCCGAGTTCTATTCGTGATACATCAAGATAATCTCCCACAATTGTTACAAGTGACTGAGTTGACTGATATATCGTATTAACCGCTCCTTTTATATCATCTGTTAGTTTTCCGAAATCTCCTTCAAGAATAAGTGAGGCATATCCCTTGATTGAAGTAAGTGGTCCGCGAAGCTGGTGTGATGCGAAAGAAATAAATTCTGTTTTTTGTTGATTTAGTTCTTCGAGTTTTGTATTTGCTGATTTAAGATCAAGAGCTAGTTTTTCAATTTTTTCTCTAATTTCAATTTCCCTTTTCACACTTTTAATAAGTTGATACCCAAGCACTGTAAATAAACATAATGTGAAAACGACAATAACTCTTACATTTTCAATTTTTCTTACGAACAATATGGCTAGTGTAAGTAGCCATATTGTTCCCACGAGAGCTTGACTACTAATTAGCTTTATGTTGAATAAATTAAATTTCACAATACTGTAAGTAAGAAAAGCTATAAATATTGGCATTCCAAATAATCCCACTTGTGCCAATACCCAGTCCTCAGTAAATGAACCTATTATATTTCCTGATGAGAAAGTTATTAAATATATTATTATTCCTATTGCAAATAAAATAATTTCTTTCCTTCTTTCAGGTGATTTATAAATCTGTCTTATGGCAAAGAAGACAACAAATAAACTAAGAATAATTTCATAAGTATATATATAATAAATTAAGAATTTTGATTCTATCGCATCACAGTATGAAATATCTATACCTGGAAGAAGTAAGTTTGTTGGTAATAGCAAAATTATTGGAAGCATTGATAACACTACATATATTTTTGATGGCGTATTAAGATCTTTTTTTCTTATAAATATATAAGAAAAATATAACGCACTAGAGTATATAAAAGTTTCAAGGAGTAATTGTAAGTTCCAATAAAATAGCACCAAATCAGCTCTATTACTTGCCCATAATAAAACATCTATTACAGACCAAGCTATAAAAGCGGTTACATTAAATAAAAATATTTTTATAACTAAAGAATCCTTTCTCTTACTAAACAAAATTAAAGAGAATATTAGCGCAGCCAAGATTGCAATAAAATGAGAATAATATAAAAGTTTTGGAACATTGCTAGAAAAAATAAAAAATTTAGCCGGTTCCCAAGGACACAATAATTCCATATAATTTAAATTTTATTTAATGATACTTTCATATTTCTAAATCCCCCTCCAAATTTATAATTAACAATAAGTCTAACTTTTTCACCCTTTTTTACTAACACATCATATTCTAGCGGAAAAGAAACAGGTCCGTTTAGTGCTGAAGTATCCCCTATAGAAATATGATCATCTAAAAGTGATATGCTTGTAAAATAAACACTGTTAACAACACCCGTTTTTTTGACATCTATAATTTGCTCAAAGCAAAAATCTATTTTGCTTTGTTTATTAAAGGGTATTGAATTAAGTAAATATTTTTCTGATAGAAATTTAACTTTAGGTTTAAACATGGAATCCCAGAAGTGTTTAACCATTCTCATGTTAAGTCCATAGTCATTGTAATCAGTGTTTGACAGTGATATATATGTGTCTTGTTTAAAAGGTATAAATATTGTTTCTTTGTTTATATATTTTTTTTGATGAAGGTTATTAATTGCCCATATTTGAAATTCGTCAATCATCCCGGTCGTAAGCATTTCCATTATTACAACATCTATATGTGTTACTTCTTCTGGTAGATCTATGTTTCGAGCATCACCTAAAATTACATCAATAATGTTGTTGTAACCATTATTTATAATGTTTTGTTGTGCTAATTGCGCAACATAAGGATCAATTTCAATTGAGTAGATTTTTTTAGCGCCTGCACGAGCAGCAAGTAAGGCAAGTATTCCTGACCCTGTACCAACATCTAAAACAATACTATCAGGTTTTATTATTTTTTTGATAGCTTTATCAAATTTTTCTGTCCTCTTTTTGTCTAAAAGACATTGGGTTACAAGATCAATTGAGCTGAAAGTTTCATCCATAATTATTTAATAAGATTATTTTTCAATCTTTATATAGTATAGAATTATACTCTATAATTTGTAAAATAAAATTAGCACACCAGTGTTCCACTTAAGGATCTTCATGTGCTACGACGGGATATTAAGAACCAGACACTGCCATGACAGATAAGTTCTGTCGTGACATAGGGCAATTCAGCCAAGCTATTGAGGCGGTGAATGTTTAGGACGAGGTTTAATGCATCCATAATCGTCCACAACATCCACGACCTCTCCCAACCCGAGTGAGTTTCTTTGGGAATACTTCGCCAAGTCGGGATGTAGCTTACTGGCACGGCTACAATCATGATAATGTGTGCCCAGAGTTTCTCTTGGAAACACACCCAAATCACGATTGCCGAGATGGAGGCGGTGACCGAGCAAATGTCGATCAACCTGTCTAGCCGGCTTTCCCACTTGTCCTCTCTCATTTTCCACACTTTCCAAAAGAGGATTGTGCAGGCAATTGGGGTTGTTGCCAGAGGAATAACCTTAAGCCAGTCGGCCGAGATTCCTTTGAAGGTGGCCACCTCTACATAGGAAGTGAGACACCAAATGAGCCATGACCATCTGTTTGGTCTGTGGTGTCCCGTTTTTTTGTCTAGTTCCAGAAAGTAAAGTCTGTCAGCCATTATCCCGATAATGACTGCACAGATCGGCATGACAAAGTCCATAATCTTCCTGATTATGCCACAATAATTACTATATTGTCAACACAAAACACACCCAAAAGATTTTAGATTTTACTTATTTAATTTAAAGAATTATTCAGACTGGACTGGAGATTCTTCCGTTTCGTCAACACTTTTCTCAGATTGCTCAGTATAAAAATCTTTTTTGATCATTGTTCGGTTGTAGGTTGCTATTACAGACCACAACACCACTACTAGCAGAATAATAAAAATAATCTTAGAAGATTTATTCATATTTTAAGTATTTATACTCGGATAACGAGTACCTCTTTTTATAAAATTATCTTCAATGTCTTGTAAATCAAATTTATTTTTGAAATACTCTAGTATAAAGTTTTTATCCATGCCATTTCTACATGTATAAACATCAGCACTTACAAAGTTTCGAGCTGGAAAAGTGTGTATGCTTATATGACTTTCTTCTATAACCACAAAACCACTCCACCCCCCAGGATCTTTAGTGTCATTTCCAGGGGCAAAATAAATTTCTGGCTTGGAAAGTTTTTTCATACTAAGTAATGCTGGTAGATCATTTAAACAACTCAGCACTAAATCTTTATCATTTAATTTTTCTTTATCCCCCCCATAACCGTCTATGGTTATATGTTCACCAAAATTTGTCGTTTCCATTTTTATTTAATTACTTCTTTCATTTTTATTTCCATATAATTTGAAACTATCTTTAGGAAATTGTCCGTATTAAGGTGACCAACAGAATATGCTCCCTTATGTCTCAATGAATTATCCACAAAATCAATTAATCCAGCCAGCACTCCTATTGCAACCATCATTAATGTTGCATTTGTTCCTTTTATGTCTGAATGTTTTACATCAACATAATAGCAAACATCTTTTGAATCGTATATGAGCCAAATACCAATACAGTCTGAACCACCCAACGGCACAAGACAGTTATCTTCAAATACTATATCTTTTTCATAAACCTCTCTTCCTTCGCCAACAAGTTTTTGTAACCTATCCAATGATTTCGGCTGTATTGCATATACAAATTTCCCCGGCACTTCTAGTATTCTACACATTGCAATAATTTCATCGTGTGAATGAGATCTAAATTCACTTCATTCCCGATCAA
>CAZAOU010000001.1:0-78604 GCA_964487135.1 uncultured Candidatus Saccharibacteria bacterium | reverse complement strand
GTAGGACATCAGGTTTTGGTCCTGAGTATCGGGGTTCGAGTCCCTGTCCCCCAGCAGCCAAGTGAGAGCTATCGAGACTCTTAAAATCGCTATATTTTCCAAAGCATTTTAAGAACGAGTCATGGGCACGAACCCTCCAAAGGGGGTGTCCTAGACTCCTCAAGTTTCGGTAGAAATCAAAGGTAACTATTCCGCACATTGCATACCTGCTGAGAGCAGTATCCAGAACAGAAAGCCACCTGAGAAGGTGGTTTTCTGTTTGACTTGCACTATACCCCCTAGGGGGTATATAATGCTAAGTATGAAATATATGGAAGATAAAAGTAAAGGAAAGATTATCCGTCGCCTCAAGCTTATCGAGGGGCAGATTCGAGGCCTGCAAAAGATGATTGAAAGCGATACCTACTGTATTGACGTGATCACCCAAACCTCTGCGGTCAAGCAGGGACTTTCCAATGTGGAAGACTTACTGCTCGAAAATCATCTTGGTGGATGCATCCTGAATCAGGTGAAAGCTGGACAGACTGAAAAGGCAAAGCAGGAAATTTTAAAAGTTTATAAGCTAAAGAGAAAATAATTTTATGCACACACAGACATATAACGTAAAAGGAATGCATTGTGCCTCATGCTCATCTGTTATTGAAAAAACATTTAAGAAAGTCGAGGGGGTGCATTCTGCGGAAGTGAACTATGGTACAGAAAGGGCGAAGGTTTCCTTTGATCCTTCAAAAACCAGTCCTCATGACCTCTCTAAGCATATCGAACCTCTCGGGTATTCTCTTGAGGTTCCCGAGACAGCGAACGAGATGGGTATGTCCGAAAGCGAACATGCGGCACATCTAGGGCTCAACCAATCTAAGAAAGAAAAACTTGCTGAGGTTAGTGATATGCGAACGAAAGTTCTCTCTGCAATTCCGCTGGCAGTTTTTGCCGCTTTCGTTATGGGTTGGGATATTCTCGCTGAGTACAGCATCGTTCCTGCAATGAGTTATACGCTCAAGGAATTCTTTCATCATCTCCTTCCGATATTTGCCACTTATATCCTTTTCGTCGTAGGTAAGCCATATCTTCTCGGCTTTTATAGGTTTCTTCGATACGGTAAAGCGAACATGGATACGCTTATCGGTATCGGTACGGTAGCCGCCTTTTTATACAGCTTCACTGTCAGTGCACTTGAGGACGTTCTTAGTCCGTTTATTAATGTCGAGTACCAATACTACGACGTAACGATTGTTGTTATCACCTTTATTGCACTCGGTAAGTACCTTGAAGCAAAGTCTAAAATTAAGACAGGTGATGCAATCGAGAAGCTTCTCAACCTTCAGGCGAAGACCGCTCTTGTTGTTCGTGATGGGAAGGAAATCGAGATTTCAGTGAATGATGTTAAGCATGGCGATTTCATTATTGTTAAGCCAGGTGCAAAGATTCCTGTTGATGGCGTTATTACTGAAGGGGCATCTTTTGTTGACGAATCGATGGTTACAGGGGAACCGATGCCTGCCCAGAAAAAGATTGGTGACAATGTCGTATCGGGAACAATAAATACAAGCGGATCGTTCACTTTTAAAGCCACAAAGGTCGGATCAGAAACTCTTTTGGCTCAGATCATAAAGATGGTTGAGGACGCACAAGGAAGCAAGGCTCCCATACAGGCACTGGCAGACAAAATATCAGCAATTTTTGTGCCCATAGTTCTTGTAATTGCATTCCTTAGTCTCGGCACATGGCTTATTGTCGGGTCGCAATATCTCGGATTTTCTCAGGCACTTTCATTTGGTCTCGTATCTTTTGTAGGAATTCTAGTGATCGCCTGTCCGTGTGCACTCGGACTTGCTACTCCAACCGCAATCATTGTGGGAGTCGGCAAAGGTGCTAAGGAAGGTATTCTCATCAAAGATGCGGCTACTCTCGAAAAGCTTCATAAGGTAAACACTGTCGTCGTTGATAAAACAGGCACAATTACAAAAGGCAAGCCGACACTTGTCGACATACAAAACTTATCTAGCTTAAAAGATGATGAACTTGTTTCAATCCTTGCCTCACTTGAGAAGAAGTCAGAGCATCCGATCGCGCACGCAATCGTAAATTATGCACAGGAGAAAAATATCTCAATATCTGATGTTTTCAATTTTGAAGGAATACAAGGAATGGGTCTCAAGGGTGAGATCGGTGACACTGAGTATTTTGCAGGAAACGCAAAACTTGTGAGTGACCTCAAGATTTCATTTGACGCTGGTAAGTTAGATAAGTTCACTTTGCAGGGAAAGACACCTGTGATTCTTGCAACCAAAGAGAAGGTTCTTGGTTTCGTAATGGTGGCAGATGAGATCAAAGAGGAGTCAGTAGATGCTATTAAAAACCTCCATGCACTCGGTATTAAAGTGGTTATGCTTACCGGTGATGATGAGAAAGCTGCAAAGTATATCGGATCACTCGTTGGTATCGACGATGTTGTAGCCCATGTATTGCCACAAGATAAGCTTGAGAAAATAAAGGAGTTACAATCGCAAGGTCGCATTGTTGCAATGGCGGGAGATGGCGTGAATGATGCCCCTGCACTTGCCCAAGCCGATGTGGGTATTGCCATGGGGACGGGTACTGACGTGGCGATCGAGTCAGCAGGCATTACCTTGCTTGGCGGTGATATTTCAAAGCTGGTTAAGGCCATTAAGCTTTCCAAGATAACCATGCGAGGAATCAAGCAAAATCTTTTTTGGGCATTCATCTACAATGTTGTCGGTATACCGCTTGCGGCAGGAGCTTTCTATCCAATCTTAGGTTGGCTTCTGAATCCCATCTTCGCTGGCTTTGCCATGGCGATGTCGTCGGTCTCCGTGGTATCAAATTCACTTCGAATTAAAGCTAAGAAATTATAAGCATGAAAACACACACATTACACGTATCGGGTACACATTGCGCATCTTGCAAAATCTTGATTGAGGATATTTTGAATGAGCAAGACTTCATACAAAACGTTCGGGTTGATTTAAAGAAGGAAATTGTAGAAGTAGAAACTAATAGTGACGAGTCTCCTCTAAGATTGGCGGAGATATTGACTGATAAAATAAAGTCCAACGGCTACGTGCTTTCAGTTGCAAAGACTGTCAAGGAAAAACAGGTAGATGATGTTATTTGGAAGGCGTTGCCAATCGGTCTAGGCATTCTCATCCTCTTTTTCTTGCTACAGAAATCAGGGATTCTTAATCTCGGAATCGGGGGACAGGTCACACCAATCACAAGTTTCATTATCGGTCTCATCGCTTCGGTTTCAAGTTGTCTCGCTATAGTTGGAGGATTGGTTTTGTCTCTTTCGGCAAAGATATCTCAAGACAATGTTAACGACACGAAAACATTCCTGTTATTTCACACAGGAAGAATTGTCAGTTTCGCGGTCTTAGGTGGTGTGCTTGGAGCTGTAGGAAGTGCTATTGGAATCAACTTTACGCTTACCGCAGTCTTGGGACTTTTAGCCGCACTCGTGATGTTGTTGCTAGGTCTGAATTTGGTCGGAGTTTTTGCGAAGAATAAAATCGCTTTGCCGTCTGGAATTTTCAACTTCTTTAGAAGGATTGAACACAAGACTTTTACACCTCTCATCCTCGGCTTCGCCACGTTTTTCCTACCATGTGGCTTTACGCAGTCGATGCAGGTTTCGGCGTTAGGTAGTGGGTCTTTTGGTTCAGGAATGCTAATTATGCTCGCTTTTGCCCTTGGTACATTGCCGATGCTTCTGCTCCTCTCATTTGGATCTGCATCATTTGCACATGGGAAAAACGCGCCTTTATTTTTCAAATCTGCCGGTATTGTAGTAATCGGTCTTGGACTGTTTGCACTACTTGCAGGCTTGGCTGGACTGGGAATTATCAATCCATTATTTAATATATAATTAAACTTTATGAATAAAATTGCCCTATCAATCATTACGGTCGCGCTTGTCATCGGTCTCGGCATCATCTTTTTTGGTGGGTCACAAAATAGTACCGAAACCTCGTCGGCTCAGTCTGGGCAGAATATTGAAATAAGGGATGGCGTTCAGTACATAACGATTGATGCAAAGGGTGGTTATTCCCCTCGAGTCTCTTCTGCGCAAGCAGACGTTCCAACTAAGCTGATTGTTAGAACCAATGGTACTTATGACTGCTCTTCTGCTTTAGTGATTCGTTCAATTGGATACCAAAAGATACTTCCTCAAACTGGCGAGGAAATAATCGATGTGGGAATACCAAAGGCAGGTACACCACTACAAGGAACATGTAGCATGGGTATGTATAATTTTGTTGTTAATTTTAGTTAGCGATTTCTACTAAGCTTAATTGTTTATTCTTCAGCACCAATTTGCTTCTCAAATGCTTCAGTAATTCTCGCTTCTCGTGCATCGGTCGCTTCCGTAGGATGTGCTTGGCGTAGTTCCTGATATCTATCTCTTTGATCTTTATCTTCTCCTTGATCTCTTTCCCAAGCACCGACTCTTGAAACTCATTGTGCGATTCGATCTCTGCCTTTATTCTGTCTTTCATCCCGATCTCGTCGAGCGATACCACATCGAGTACGCTAGCTAGCTGTTCTATCAAATCCTCCTCTCGTACATACCCGCACGGGCAGTTTTTGTCCTTAAACTTCGTGCATCCGTAGTAGACGTATCTGTTGGTAGTTCCATCCTTTAGCTTCTTGAACTTCTCATCCGCAGTCACTCCAGATCCGCACAGTCCGCAGGTGATCATTCTCGTGAAGGCAAACTCTTTGTTCTGATCCCGCACAACGTGGTCGCTCGTGATCCTGTCCTGCACTTGCAGATAGAGGTCTTTGGTGATGATTGGGTCATGCACGCCCTTGTACCACTGTCCGCTTCCTTTCGGGTATTCAAACTCTCCGTAGTAGAAGGTACTTTTTAATATTATGTAAATGTTGCTCAGGGTTAGTGGCTTTCCATGTTTTGTTCTGAACAGTATGTCATCCCTGAGCCAGTGATACAGTTTCCGTCCAGACCATCCGTCGTATGCCACTTTCTCATACATCTGCTTGATGACATCCGCTCTGCGTTCATCGAGTACCACCTCACATTTTCTGTTCCTGTCTGAATGGCTCAGATACCCCGTAGGTGGCACCGATGGCCAGAGTCCCATCTCGCATCTTGCTCTGAGTCCTCGCTTCACGTTCACCATTTTGTTGTCGTTCTCAAGTTTTGCTTGCGACCCGAGAATCATCAGGAGGAACTTCTCATTAGGATTGTTCGTGAACTTCTGTCCATAAGTGCGTATCTCATGCAGAAGCTTCTGGTCCATCAGGTCTACCACTGATCCGAGATCACCAGCATTTCTACTCAAACGATCTGGTGCCCATGTCAGGATGCCGTTGAATTTTCCTTGCCTGATCTCTGCCATCAGCTCGTTGTACACGGGTCGGGACCGTTCATATACTTTTTAAAGGCAAGGATAATCCCTATGTTGCAATAGTAAATAAAATTAGACCCAATCCTTTAAATCGAATAGAAGCTAATTTTAGTGATCCTCAGTTATATAAGCCTCAATATATGCCAGGCTTACTTGATCAAATAAAAAAAGATGGAAAAACTTTTTTACAATTTAAGCCTGAAGTCATAAGTGAACTAATTAAAAGTATGCGAAAGTTGAAGCTTAAAAAGGACACTTCTGCGTAATTTTTAGCTAATTAATGTCACTTTTGTCACTTTTTGTGAGGGAATAGCTGCTCGAGATACGTCGATTTGGTATCATAAAACTTGTCCGAAAAGCCTTACCCTGCAATGAACCCTAAAGGTTCGAGCTCGAGGACGCCAGCACGAGTCAACATAGTATCGGAGACCAGAAAGCATGAAATCAAATAGTTTTACTACATCAATAAAAATGGCATTTTCCGTGCGCTGATGTATTCTAATAACATGAAAACTTTTACCCTTAAACAACTCACGGAAAAACTAAGAAATATACAAAAAATGGGCTATGTCCCGACAGTTAGGGGTCATGATGGTGGTGTTGGCAATACTATAGATAACCTGTTGGGTTTATCAGAAAACAACTTTTCTATGCCTTATTCGGGAGTAGTTTAAATTAAGGCAAAGCGGGTAGATTCAGCTTCTATGCTAACCTTGATGTCAAAATCCCCACTTCCACGTGGTGTAAATAGAAAGTTGTTTACAGAATACAGCCATATTGCAGAAGATGATGGAATACAGAAACTCTATACGACTATTTATGGCTCTAGGGTTAACCCACAAGGTTTCAAGCTTGAGCTGGATGATGACAAAATCACAATTATTAATAAAAATGGGATTGAAGCATATTGGTCAACAGAATCTTTGTTTAACAAACTTAAAAGTAAAGCAAACAAAACTTTGCTTATATATGCAAACACTAAAGGAAAAAAACCCGAAGAATCTTTTTCTTATCAAGAGGCATTCTTACTATCTGGGTTGAGTATTGAAAAGTTTAAAAAAGCTATTATTGATGGTAAATTAAAATTTGATATAAGAATTGGAGCAGATAGAACAGGTGGTCAAATTGGCAAATATCATGATCACGGCACAGCAATAAGAATAAGTAAAAATGATTTTCTAGAGATCTTCAACGAACATATTAGGATTTTATAACAATTATTTTTTCTTAAGAATAATTATATCTTCTGTACTCATTGTTTTTATCCACTCCTCACTACCATCAGTCAATTTAAATTTTGAAGATATAGGATTATTCTTGGTTGGTATATTTCTACCCATTGTAATAACATGTTCGAAATTATAATCCTTCATGTTAACTGCCATTTCCTCAATTATTTTACTTGTTGGAATTCTAATTCTTCTAACCGCTCTGTTACCAATCACAATACAAGTATGAGATCCCTTCTTCAAAATTCGTCCCATTTCCTTTATCGTCATATAAAGATCTACCATAAACCACAAGGTATCGTCAGCTCTTTTGGGGTCTCTTTTTTCTATCTCTTTTAATATTCTTTGCAGAGTTGGTGATTTTATCTCATTCATAAAATTCACAGGTTTTCCTCCTAATAAAATTTTATCAATCTCGTAGACTTCTTTTTTTGTAAAACCAAGCCATGTTAGTGAGTATCTAGAAAATTGCCCGTATGCAACAGTTGTTTGGCTATCACCGTATGGTGGCGATGTAACAATCAAATCAACTGAGTTATCTTTATAAATTTCTTTCGGTAAAAATCTTGCGTCAGCTTTGGTGATTTTTATATCCCTTTTTATTTTCTCAGAATAAATATGATTGTAAAAATCGGCCATTTTTTCTATATATTTTTTAGATGTTTTTAGAAAGGTATCTAAAACTTTTGGATTATGGGATTCTAGTTTGTTGGCAGAGATTCTGTATATTTTGTATTCCCCCTGTCTTAAGTTAGAAACAATTCTTGTTGTATAAGAAAAACATACATTTATAAAATCTCTCTCATCTTTCGATAGATTTAATGAGTTAATGATACCTTTCAATTTACTCAGATCATTAATAACATAGTCCTTGAACCAATAATCAATATTAATATCTTCAGATATTTTTAAATCTTTATATTTCTTGTTTTTGTGCCATTCCTTTTGGATGTCAATGAGAATAGTTTCTAATTTTTTATAATTAATTGGACTAGTTCTTACTTTACTTATAAGTATTGCAAGAGGATTTAAATCATTTCCTATTGCTCTCCTTTTATTAATTAATGCTTCAGTTATAACCGTTCCTGATCCAGAAAATGGGTCTACAATTAGGTCACCTGTTTTAGAAAGGTCTAGAATTAATCTTTTTGCTATTTGGGGTATCATTCTTGCTGGGTACTTGTGAATTCCGTGGGTCATATACTGCGTATCATGTCCTTTGAAGTCCCAATCAGTTTTTTTAGGTATTTGTTTTGGCATTGAATAATGATTATATAGGCAAAAACACCTTGTTACAAAGGTTTTCTTTTTGCTTTTTTTCTGTTGTTATATTTTTTTGTTTTAAGATAATTTTATTTTTCAACGATCCCAAAAATTCTCTTTTTTCTATGATTGTTCCTTGGGTTAAAACATAAATCACGTATTGTCTTTGATCAAAATCTAATTTCGGTAGATCGGCTTTTTGTCCATAAAATTGGTGTTAAGTTTCGTGACCCACAAACAAGTGAAATGGGTTATAGAACTGATTTTGAAAATCTCCTAGTTTCAAAAAGCTTCGGGTATAAGACCTTATAAAGGTTTGTTTGGGCCAATAACCAGAAGTTATATAAAAGCCAATTTGGCAAAATAGCCCTTAAATAGGGCCGATGTCACCTATTTGACAATAAACATTTTTTGTAATATTATTAGAAGGTAAGAAATTCTCATTGGTTTTAGGCTTTTTAAGCCCAATTCTCGGAATCTAAAGAACTAAAGGGGATTAACTAATCGCCTTACGTTTATCTTAAAGATTAGATTTCGTTTTATCTATGTATCAAAATAATAAAAGTAATTTTTCGCATCCGCGAAGAAAATTCGGGAATTCGTTTGGAAATTCACGAGGAGCTAACTCTTCCGGAGGGTTTAAAAAAAGAGGATTTGGTGGAGGATCTCGCTTTTCTCGTGGAGGAGGTAGAGGTAGAAAGCAAATCGATGTTTCTAAATTTATCAATAAAGTTACAGTAACTGAAGAAGCGGAGGTGTTTGTGCCAGCGCATGCTTTTGCTGACTTTCATATTGATGAAAGATTAAAAAAATCTATTGCAAATAGAGGTTTTTCTGCGCCAACTCCAATTCAAGACAAAATTATTCCTTATATATTGCAAGGAAAGGACGTTGTTGGTATGGCAAATACAGGAACAGGAAAAACTGCGGCTTTTCTTATTCCGCTTATAAACAAAGTAATGCAAGACAAACATCAAAAAGTTTTGGTTATTGTTCCTACTCGTGAACTTGCGATGCAAATAAATGATGAACTCAGAGCTTTTGTAAAAGGCATGCCTATCTTTTCTGTTGTGTGTGTTGGCGGTGCAAATATTTCTTTTCAAATTAGGGAATTAAAAAGATTTCAAAACTTTGTTATTGGAACTCCCGGAAGATTGAAAGATTTAATTGAAAGAAAGCAAATTGATCTTAAAACTTTCAACACTGTTGTTTTGGACGAAGCAGACAGAATGCTTGATATGGGATTTATTCACGATATGAAGTTTGTTATTAAACAAATGCCAGAAAACAGGCACGGACTTTTCTTCTCAGCTACTCTATCTAGAGAAATTGAAGCCCTTATCAAAGATTTTTTGCGTGAACCTCTAACAATTTCTGTTAAAACAAGAGAAGTTGCGCAGAATATTGAGCAAGATATTGTGAGGGTTGCAAAAGATAAAAGATTTGAAGAGCTTACAAAACTTCTTTCAAAAGAAGAATTTGGAAAAGTGTTGGTTTTCGGTCAGACAAAACATGGTGTAGAAAAAATTTCTCAAATGCTTCAAGCAAAAGGATTTAAGGCAGATGCAATTCATGGAAATAAAACTCAATCAAGACGACAAAAAACACTTAATATGTTTAAGAGAGACGAAATCAAGGTTTTGATTGCAACGGATGTTGCGGCTCGTGGACTTGATATAAACGACATTACTCATGTTATTAATTACGACATTCCAGAAAGCCATGAAGATTATGTTCATAGAATTGGAAGAACTGGAAGAGGTGTAAAAAAAGGTAAAGCTCTTACTTTTGTTTCTTAATTTTTTGATTTTGAATATATAGATACTAAAATATATTCATGTCTAAAAGAAAACAAAAGATTATTGTAAACGATCAATATCAGAAAAATTATATTTATTTTTTGACAGAGCCAGAGGGCAAAAATTTTGATTCTGAATTTAAACCAGATCTTACTCCCAAAGAAATGCTTGAACTTGGTATTTTTGGGGGACTCTATTTTAATGATAGGAGTAAAGAGCTTCCAAAAAGTTGGCTAGCAAAAGCAAAGCTTTCAAAAACAAAAGATATTAATCTTAATTATTTTAAAGTTGATGCAAGTCAACCTCTTTCTGTGTGGCAGAAAAAAGGATGGATATATAAAGATGATCCAAGGGGATGGTTTGGGTGGTATTGTAGGTATTATTTAGGAAGAAGAATTCCAGAAGAAGATAAAAGGCAAATAAAAAGATGGAAAGCAATGGTAAGACATATTACTCAAATTACAAATAATTGTAAAAAAGGAGATTTTAGTTGTCATACAAAACAAAGGCAAGCACTTTTGCATTGGGCGTATGATAGTAGAAAAATATAAAAAAATCGCCCCATTTGATTGGGAGCGTTGCTAGAGGCTGATTTTCCCGGAGACTGTGAGTGGATCCCTTGTTGGGATGTTCTGCTCATCGCCTGTGATGAAGTTTCGCAGAGCATCGTTTTGCTCGTGGAGTGCCTCGTTCTCTTCGTGGAGTTCCCGCAGGACATCAATCACCTCTTTGAGATCCTCTTGGACCTTGGTGTTCTTTTGCCAAAGGTCGGCGTAGGAGTTGTGATGGAAGTCGCACAGAGCTTTCAGACGAGTTTTGGATTCTTGCATGTCGCGAATGATCGCGAGCAACTCCTCCTGAGCTTGAATGCTCAAAACCTCGCTCTCCTTGATTGCGAGGAAGTTGATTTTTGCCAGCTGCAGGAGCGAAGCGTTTTCTGCTTCCAGTTTTTCGCCTCGGCGGATCTCTTTTTGGAGTGCCAGCCCCAAGCGTTCCACTTTTTTTTCGAAGGTCGTTGCCTCGGACGATCTGTGGCTCAGCGCCACCAGAGCAGTTGAGACGAACGCGACGGCGCAGAGCGCGAATCCGAAGTGGATCCATCTTGAGCGAGGGTCCGGATCGTTCGAGCAGGACGAATAGAGATTCATCCGCCGGTGGTAGCCACTAAGCCACGCCAGCACGATGGTGCCGGCAAACAGCAAGCCGAGGACGGTCAGCCAGTTTTGAATGTTCATGGTGTATTTGGAGTTGGTTTGGAGTTTCGGGTTTCTTAATATAAAAGACTACTCCTATATTTTTTGGTGTCAAAGGATAGGTGTGTAATTCTAATAAGTCTCCCTTAACAACATAATTTTGAGACTTGCGAGCGTGACCGACGCGAGCACGAGGAATCCTGCCAGTAGGAGGATATCCGTGCTCAAAATTATGTTGTTAAGGGAGAGGTGTGTGTATTCTCGGCTTTCATTAATTATTTAAAAAGGTAAAATAATTCTCTGTAATTAAAGAAAAAATGAGCAATCCATTTGAAAATTCTATTAAACAAATAACAGAGGCATCAAAGCATCTTGAACTTTCTGCGCCAACTTTGGAATACCTTTTTTCTCCCTCGAGAGTTGTTGAAGTAAATTTTGAGGTGGAGATGGATAATGGCGAAAATAAACTTTTTAAAGGTTTTAGATCACAACACAACAACGCTCGAGGGCCTTTTAAAGGAGGACTCCGATTTGCTCCTCAGGTGGATATTGAAGAAGTTAAAGCACTTTCTTCTTGGATGACATGGAAGTGTGCGGTTGCTGATATTCCATACGGCGGAGGAAAGGGTGGTGTTGTTGTTGATACAAAAAAACTTTCAGAAAATGAATTAGAAAAACTGTCCCGTGCTTTTGCACGAGCGATTGCGGATGTAATTGGTCCAGAAAAAGATGTTCCAGCTCCTGATATGTATACAGATGGAAAGGTTATGAAATGGATGAATGATGAATATCAGAAGGTAACAGGAGAAAAAAGTTTTGCAACTTTTACAGGAAAACCACTTGATTATGGTGGATCAGAAGGACGCACAGAAGCAACGGGTTATGGTGGTGTTGAGGTTTTGAAATTAATTTCAGAAAAAAAAGGAATACAACCACAAAATACTTCCGTTGCGGTTCAGGGAATTGGAAATGTGGGGGAATATTTTGCTCGTAAGGCAGAGCAGGGTGGATATAAAATAGTTGCACTCTCGGATTCAAAAGGTGGAATTTATAATCCCGAAGGATTATCTGTTGAATCTGTTTTGTTGTATAAAAAAGAAAAAAGTACCCTCAAAGGTTTTGAGGGTGTGAAAGAAATTTCAAATGAAGAATTATTGCTTTTGCCGGTCGATATATTGGTGCCGGCTGCTTCTGAAAATGTTATTACTAAAGAAAATGCACGAAATATAAAGGCAAAAATAATTATTGAAATGGCAAATGGTCCGGTAACTCCTGAGGCCGATGAAATATTGGAAAGTAGAGAGATTTTGTCTGCACCTGATATTTTAGCAAATAGTGGAGGTGTTACGGTTTCATATTTTGAGTGGTATCAGAATATGCAAAACGAAAAGTGGAATAAAGAAAAAGTTTTGGCGGAATTAAATAAAAAAATGAAGGATGCTTTCAATTCTGTTTGGAGTGTTTATGAAGACAAAAAAACTAGTCTTAGAAAAAGTGCGTTTATTATTGCAATTCAAAAAGTTTTAGAAGCTAAAAATAAAAAATAAAATGATAATCTCATGGCAATTATTGGCGATACTTTCTGCGGTTTTTGCGAGTGCTGTGGCAATTTTTGGAAAGATTGGACTTTCACAAGTGGATTCAACTCTTGCAACTTCTGTCCGAGCAGTTGTTATGGCGGTGTTTTTATTTTTTGTAGCATTTGGTTTGGGGAAATTTGATAATTGGCAAAGTATTTCTGGTAAACCACTTTTTTATATAATTCTTTCTGGAATTTCTGGGGCTCTTTCGTGGCTTGTGTATTTTTATGCGCTAAAAATTGCCCCAGTCGATAAAGTTTCTTCTGTTGCATCACTTGATAAACTTTCTGTTGTTTTTGTTTTTATATTTTCAATTTTGTTTTTAGGAAGCAAATGGAGTTTGAAGGCAGGAGTTGGAGCGCTTTTAATTTCAATCGGTGCAATTTTGATGATTTAAGACATAAAAACTCTAGACAAATTCTTTTTGAGAGTATATGGTGTAATAAAACACCATGAAAACTGAACTCGGTGATACTCGCGAACTCATCCTCAAGCTTGATCAGGGTATTCTCGAACATTTGGCAAGAATGTGGCAAGCGAGAATTCCTCTTCTTAAAAAAGTTGCTTTGATTAAGCGAGCCGACGATCGTCCGATGCGCGACGAAGAACAAGAAAAACTCAAGCTTGAATTTCTCAAGCAGGAAGCGGAGCGTCTGGGATTACCTTGGAGTATGGTGGAAAGGATCTTTCAAGCAATTATGGACGAGTCTGTTCATGCAGAGGAGGGGTTTGCATCAAAGTGAGGTCAAAAAACCTCGCATTTTTTATACTTGATTTTTTTGCTAAATTTGATATAATTCATGCCAGATTCCTTCCTTAAAACTTAAAAAATCCATTTGGATCCCGAGGCAAAAGCTTTCGGGGTTGGGTCCAGATTTTTTGTCAAAAAATAAAAAATGACAAAAGGATGATTTTTGCAATCTGCTTAGGCGGAGCGTGAAAATTCGGGTTCTCCCGTAATAGAGATAATCAGTATTGTCCGACCTCAGGCGGAAAAAAGCTGATGAAAGAGGAATGTATTTCCGCCTCTGGCGGATTTTGCGTTTCTAAACTAAGGTGGCACCGCGGAAAGAAAACCGCCCTTATTCACTTACATTTTTTGTAGGTGTATAAGGGCGGTTTTTTATTTTGCAATTGAACATTTAACAACCAACAATACATGAAACTAAACCCCAAAAAGGTAAACAAGATTGTCTCTCTGTCTCTCAAAGTTGTGGAGACCCTGAAGCCAACCAACAATACTTCCAAAATGTCGGAACAAATTGAAAGTTCTGCACGTCGCCTTGAGCTTGATTCAAGAACAAGAAGAAAGGTGATAGCAATTGCGCACACTTTGGTTGGAACCCATCTGGAAGTGGTAAAGCTAACTTACGACACAGGAGCTTGGTCATAGTTATGGATAATCCCGTAACGGTAGAGATTTCAGTAAAATCTCTAAGTATGGCTTTGGCAATATCACGCAAAGAAAGAAATCATCATGGCAAGCTTGACTCATCAAGACTAGATGACATTGAGCGTGAGCTTCTTGATGAGGGATATGAGAAAGTTTTGGTTGATCATGTGATTAGTCGACTAAGCAATCTCTGTGGTGTGTCGCGAATCAGAAAAGGTTGGTAAAGAGGCATCTCGCCTCTATTTTTATTTGTAATTTTGATATAATGTATAAACTATGAAAAAAGAACAATATATAGGTATAGTTATTGCTCTCTTAATTGCCGGATTATTTTTTTTCGGAATTGGGGGCATAGCTGGAGTTTTTAAAAGTAATCAAACAACACAAATGGAAGATAATGTAAAAGTAGAAGTTTTAAATGAGGGATCAGGTGATGCTGTTATGTCAGGAGATAAACTGACAGTCCATTACACAGGAACATTTGAGGATGGTCAAAAATTTGATAGTTCTGTTGATAGAGGAACACCATTTACATTTGTATTAGGTGCAGGACAGGTTATTAAAGGGTGGGATCAAGGTCTTGCTGGAACAAAAGTCGGTGAAAAATTAAAACTAACAATCCCTTCTTCGTTTGGATATGGTGATGCTGGAGTTCCAGATGGTAGAGGTGGATTTGTAATTCCTCCTAAGTCAACTCTTATATTTGATGTGGAGATTGTAAAAATAGAAAAACAAAAATAATTTTGGTGGAAAATTTCAACTTTAAAATTGAAAAAAAACTTGATGGCCGGCTCGGAAGAGCCGGCTTCATTGAAACATCTCATGGGATCATTCAAACCCCTTGTTTTGTGTGTGTTGGCACAAAAGCAACAGTAAAATCTCTTACCCCAGAGCAAATAAAAGAGCTTGGGGCGCAAACAGTTCTTTCTAATACTTATCATCTTTATCTTCAGCCGGGAACAGATATTTTGGAAAAAGCTGGGGGACTACATAATTTTTCTGGTTGGAGTGAGCCAATGTTTACAGATTCTGGAGGGTTTCAAGTATTTTCTTTGGGAAAAGCCTTTGGTAAAGGTGTATCTAAAATTGCAAAAGGTGAAGCAAGTTTGGTAGACGAGAGTAAAGAAGATATTGAACCTATAGCTAAAATCACTGAGGACGGAGTGTCTTTCAAATCTCATATTGATGGAAGTGAACATTTTTTTACACCAGAAAAATCAATTCAAATTCAGCATTCTATTGGTGCGGATATTATTTTTGCTTTTGATGAAGCGACAGCGCCAACAGAAACAAAACAATATCAAAAAGAAGCAATGGATAGGACTCACCGTTGGGCAAAGAGAAGTCTAGATGAACATAAAAGACTTGGCGGACCACAGGCGCTTTTTGGAATAGTGCAAGGGGGACAGTTTGAGGATTTAAGAAAAGAAAGTGCCGAAATAATTGGCTCTATGAATTTTGATGGCTTTGGAATTGGTGGCTCATATACAAAAGATAATATTTCTCAGGTTGTCGCTTTAGTAAATAATATTTTGCCAGAAGAGAAGCCGAAGCATCTTCTTGGAATAGGTGAACCTGAAGATTTATTTTTGGGAGTAGAAGCGGGATGCGACACTTTTGATTGTGTAGCTCCGACTCGTAGTGCTCGCAATGGAAGTTTGTATACAAAAGAAGGCAAGATAAATATTTTAAATTCCAAATTTAGAGAAGATATGACCCCTATAGAGAAAGATTGCGGGTGTTATACATGTAAAAATTTTACAAAAGGTTATTTGTCACATCTTTTTAGGGCAAAAGAAATTTTATCTAATACTTTGGCTACAATTCATAATCTATATTTTATTATTTCTCTTGTTAAAAATATCAGAGACTCTATTTTGAATGATAATTTTGATCAATATAAAAAGGATTTTTTATCCACATATCTTAAAAATAGATAATGTTTTGTTTGGTATAATAAGAATATGAATTTTTGGATTACAAGAACATATATGAAAAGAGTCCTCGGAAATCTATTGAGGGTTGGTTCTTGATATTCTACTTTTTTAACTAAATTGATATCAAAAACGAGCTCTCAACTTAGGGAGCTCGTTTTGTCAAAGACCTACCGTGAGTGCGGATGGGCCATAAAAAAAGACAAAAAGTTCGTTGACCATCATGAACAACACACCAAGACAGATCCAAGTCTTCGATCAGGCCTTTGTGAGTGACAAAGGTGGACAACTAGCCGAAAAACGGGACGGAGTTTCCGGCTGGGCCTTAACAAAATACGGCTCAGCGTTCGGTGTTGTCTTTTCCAGGGTGGTAAATGGCTGGGTTGGTTCTGGAAGCTATGACTGGCTCCAAAAACACGATCCGGCATCCGCGGAAATCACAAGGATTGATACGACCACGACCGACTTACCAAATGCCGCTTAAGGGTGGCAAAAAGTCAGATGGACAAGCGCTCACGGAGTTGAGCGCTATTTTTAATGCTTAAATAGTTCTTTTTTGATATAGTGAGTTTTCATGAAATTTAAACTTTCAACACAATTTGCGCCAGCAGGCGACCAGCCAAAAGCTATAAAAGATCTTGTTTCTGGCTTAAAAAAAGGTTTTAGACACCAAACTCTTTTGGGAGTAACTGGTTCTGGTAAAACTTTTACTGTTGCAAATATTATAGAAAAAACACAAAAACCAACTCTTGTTATTGCTCACAACAAAACTCTTGCTGCGCAACTTGCGCAAGAATATCGCGATTTTTTTCCTGAAAACGCGGTTCATTATTTTGTCTCTTATTACGATTACTATCAGCCAGAAGCATATTTGCCTCACTCAGATACTTACATAGAAAAAGAGGCACAAATAAATGAAGAAATTGACCGTCTTCGTCACGCTTCTACTGAGGCACTTCTTACTCGCAAAGATGTAATAATAGTAGCTTCCGTTTCTTGTATTTATGGTTTAGGTTCTCCCGAGGAATATGAAAAAGTAAATATAAAAATAAAAATTGGGGAAAAAATATCTAGAAACGATTTAGCGCGAAAACTTATAAAAATTTATTTTGATCGAACAAATTCTGATTTGAATCCCGGATTTTTCAGAGCTTTAGGAAATACTCTTGAGATAATGCCGCAAAGTGAGCGAATTGTCTGGCGAATACACTTTGTTGGTGACACTATTTCTAAAATAGAAAAAATTGATCCGGTAACAAGAGCTATAAAAGATACTCCCGAAGCATTTTTTATTTTTCCTGCAAAACATTTCGTTACGCCAGAAGAGGATAGAGATAGAGGCGTTCAAACTATAAAAAGCGAGTTGCAAGAACAACTTAAGAAATTTGAAAAAGAGGGAAAGCTTCTTGAGGCAGAGAGAATTAAAAGAAGAACAAATTATGATCTCGCTCTTATTAGGGAGGTCGGATATTGCAATGGTATAGAAAATTATTCAAGACATTTTTCTGGCAAACTTCCGGGCGAGGCACCTGATTCTTTGCTTGCCTATTTTCCAAAAAATGAAAAAGGCGAACCTGATTTTTTGACTATCATTGATGAGTCTCATGTTACAGTTCCTCAGCTTGGTGGTATGTATGCAGGTGATGCATCTAGAAAAACGACTCTTGTTGAACATGGTTTTAGACTTCCATCTGCCAAAGATAATCGCCCATTAAAATTTGAAGAGTTTGAAAAAAAAGTTGGGCAGACAATTTATACTTCTGCAACGCCAGGAAATTATGAAAAAACAAATAGCTCTCAAATTGTTGAACAAGTTATTAGGCCGACAGGTCTTGTTGATCCAGTAATAGAAGTAAAACCAGTAAACGAAAAAACTGGTTACAAAGGCCAAATTCAAGATTTTATTATTGAGGCAGAAAAAGAAGTTAAAAAAGGAAATCGTGTTATTGGCACAACTCTTACTAAAAAAATGGCCGAAGATCTTTCAGAATATTTGAAAGATAGGGGAATAAAGGCCGAGTATTTGCATAGTGATATAGACACGATAGATAGGATTAGAATTCTTACAGATTTAAGAAAAGGAACTTTTGATGTTCTTATTGGAGTAAATTTGCTTAGAGAAGGTTTGGACTTGCCAGAAGTGACTCTTATTGGAATTTTTGATGCAGATAAAGAAGGTTTTTTACGTTCCGATACATCACTTATTCAAATTATTGGCCGCGCCGCGAGAAATTCTGAAGGTAGGGTTATTCTTTATGCTGACAAAATTACTGGATCTCTTGATCGCTCGATAAAAGAAACGGAGCGTAGGCGTGCTATCCAGATGGAATATAATAAAAAACATAATATTACTCCTGTTACAATCAAAAAACAGATAAAAGATATTCGCGACATGATGGAAAGTGAACACGAAAAAACCGTTGAAGGAATCTTAACTATCCAAAAAGATTTGATAGAAAAAAATCCGGCATTATTTATAAAACTCAAAAAAGAAGAAATGGAGGATGCTGTGAAGGTTTTGGATTTTGAAACAGCGGCAATTGTTAGGGATGAAATCCAAGCTGTTTTAGCTAAACATCCTGAGTTGTCTGATAAAAAAAGTAAAAGAAGAAAATAATTCTTATATTTGTTACAATATTTTTATGTCTATTCAATATGAAGGAGGTTTTCCGTCTGGTAAAGATAGAGAAATGGAATTAGCCGCAAACGCTGAGCAGGTTAAACGTTTTAGAGAGAACGCACAAGATCTCATAGAAAACAATTATTATACTTGGAAAGATTCCCCTTTAGATGAAGATGAAGAAAGGCAGGTTAGTTTTAGAACAGCTTTTTATCCTGTGCTACCAGAAAAATTTCAACATTCTCTTAAAGAATATATAGAAGTTGAACTTTCTGAAAGAAAAGGAAAAGCTGTTGGTGTGGAGTTTGGTGGAACTGGATCAAGGGTTTTTTCTGAATTTACCCCAGGATTTTTTAAAAATACTGTGGGTGTAACTTTGATTGATCATAGAAGTAAGATGGGAAAACTTCTTAGTGGCGATGGAAGGAGAAATCATGAAGTTATCGAAGGAGATATTCTTTCACCAGATACTTATGATGCTTTAAATGAAGCAACCGGTGGAAAAAAAGCAAATTTAATTATGGAAAGAATGGGACGAGGACTTGAGCTTGTTCCAGATGAACCGTATTATGTAGCTAAAATTCTTAATATTTGGTATCAAATTTTGAATGAAGGGGGTGTAATGTTTGTCCAAGTTCCAGCAAAATTTTCCTCGATTTTAAAAAAATGGGGTGAATTAATGGAAGAATATAAAGACACTATCGAGTTGCAATACTTTCCAGGATTTATTGATACTGATGGAATGTGTTTAGGATCTTTTCGTTTAAAAAAATTAAAAGGGGCACCTAAAGATTTACCTCTACTTAACCCAAGAGATTTGAAATATAAATCTACGGGTATTCTTGAGGAAGATTTAGTCGCTTTAAATGATTGGGTTGAGATTTTGGAAGAATCGGATGTAGAGGCGAGAATGTTAAGGTCTCTAGAAAGATTCGAATAAATGTTTTTTTCTTTGATTTAATCATATTTTACTTTTAAGAATACTTTCTGCTACTATATACCCCTAGGGCTCTTAGGGGCTCTGTTTCGTGTTTATGTCAAAAAATAAAGAAAACAGAATAGAAAAACTCTTGGCAGATCAAGAGAAAATTGTTGTAAAAGGGGCTAGGACTCATAATCTTAAGAATATTAGTCTTGAAATGCCTCGCAATAAAATGATTGCTGTTACAGGGCTGTCTGGAAGCGGAAAGAGTTCTTTTGCTTTTGATACCATTTTTGCAGAAGGTCAAAGAAGATATGTTGAGTCTCTTTCTTCTTATGCGCGCCAATTTTTGCGCCAGATGCAAAAACCAGATGTGGATGAAATAACTGGGCTTTCGCCGGCAATTTCTATTGATCAAAAGTCACGCTCTAACAATCCTCGTTCAACTGTTGCAACAATTACAGAAATTTACGATTATCTTAGAATTCTTTTTGCGAGAATTGGAAAACCTCATTGTTTGGTTTGTGGGAGAGAAATAAAAAAACTTTCTAAAGAAGAAATAGTTTCAACAATAAAAGAAATTGTCGAATCAATTGATGATGACAAGAATTCTAAAAAGGTAATGGGTGTTTCAGTAAGCGATTTATCTTTTAAAATTTATTCGCCGATTGTTGTAGGAAGAAAAGGTGAGTACTACCAGCTTTTATACGATATGCTCGGCAAGGGTTATGAAAAGGCGCTTGTAGATGGAAAGGAAGTAAGTTTGCGAGAGCGAGTTGAACTTTCAAAAACCAAAAAACATGATATAGAAGTTTTGGTAGACGAATTCTATCTTTCTGAGTTAAAAGACAAAACACAAAGTTTTGAAGAAAGATTGAGCGAGGCAATTGAGCAAGCACTTCATGAGTCGGATGGACTTCTTCGGGTTGTTACCCCAGAGCATTCCCAGCTTATTTCTTCGAAGTTTATGTGTCCTTACGACGGATTTTCATATCCAGAAGTTGAGCCTAGACTTTTTTCATTTAATTCTCCGTATGGAGCGTGTTCAGAATGTAATGGATTAGGAACCAGACATTTTTTTGCATATGAACCTTGTGAGAAATGTCATGGCGCAAGACTTCGTGATGAAGCTCTAAACGTTTTTCTGGGCCAAGAAAAAACTAACATTGTAAATGTAACTTCTTTTTCTGTAAAAGACGCTAAAACTTTTTTTGAAAACCTACCCCTTACTTCAACCGAAAAAGAAATTTCAAAAGTTGTAATAAAAGAAATTCTTGCGCGACTCCAATTTATGGTTGATGTTGGAATTGACTATCTTTCGCTTGATAGAAAGGCAAATACCCTTTCTGGCGGAGAAGCACAAAGAATTCGTCTTGCAACTCAGCTTGGAAGTTCTCTAGTGGGAGCTCTTTATGTGCTGGATGAGCCAACCATCGGTCTTCATCAAAAAGACAATGCAAGACTTATAAAAACCCTTTTAAATCTTCGTGATTTAGGAAACACAATTCTTGTTGTTGAACACGACGAAGATACAATGTTTGCTTCTGATTTTATAGTTGATATTGGGCCGGGGGCCGGGGTTCATGGAGGTGATATTGTTGTCTCGGGAAATTTAGAGAGATTACTTACATCTAAAACAAATGATTCAGATTCAAAAACACTTTCATATTTGCGTGGAGAAGATCAAATAGAAATTCCAGAAAAAAGACGCATAGACAATAAAGGTGTGCTAAAAATTGCTGGAGGAAAAGTTTTCAATATTAAAAATATGAATGTTGAGGTTCCTCTTGGGAAGCTTGTTTGTGTTACGGGAGTTTCAGGGAGTGGAAAATCTTCTTTTGTATATGAAATTTTGCATAAAAATCTTCTTGCAAGATTAGAGAGAAGACATCGCACAGCACAAACCCATAATGCTTCATCTTTTTCTGGTGCCGAGTATCTTTCTCGTGTTATTTTGATCGATCAATCTCCAATTGGACGAACTCCAAGATCAAATCCTGCAACATATACAGGAGCGTGGACACATATTAGAGATATGTTTGCGGCAACATCTGAAGCAAAGGTGAGGGGGTGGAAAGCAAATCGTTTTTCTTTCAATGTAAAAGGGGGACGATGCGAAACTTGCCAAGGAAACGGAATGATAGAAGTTGAAATGCATTTTTTGCCAACTGTTTATGTAACCTGTGATGTCTGTAACGGTAAAAGATTTATGAAAGAGACTCTTGAAATAAAATATAAGAAAAAAAATATTCACGATGTTTTAAAAATGACTGTTGAAGAAGCAATAAAGTTTTTTGAAGATATTCCCGCAATCTACGATAGATTAAAAGTTTTAGAAGAAGTAGGGCTTTCATATTTGGAGCTCGGACAATCTGCGACAACTCTCTCGGGTGGAGAAGCACAGAGAGTAAAAATTTCTTCTGAACTTTATAGAACACATCGTGAAAAAACAATTTATCTTTTAGATGAACCAACAATTGGTCTTCACTATGAGGATGTAAAAAAATTAATTGAAATATTGCAACGACTTGTAAATCACGGAAATACCGTCGTTGTTATTGAACATAATATGGATTTAATAAAATCAGCAGATTATATTATTGATATTGGTCCAGATGGAGGTGAGGGCGGGGGAAATATTGTTGCTAGAGGAACTCCTGAAGAAGTTGCTAAAAATCCAAAATCTTATACAGGAGAGTATCTTTCAAAAATTCTTAGACATAGAAAGCGAAAATAAAAATAGCCACACCGTCAGGAAGTCCTGAGGTGGGCTTGGGCCAGTTTTCGAATTTGATGGCGAAATTCGCGAATTTCTGCTCTTGAATGAGTGTCCAAAGCAGAAAGTCTTGTTGGGGTTGGAATAGTGATTCCAACTGACTCTGCTAGCAATATGAGAGCTCTCGGAGCCGAGCGTTCCCACTTACGATCAGCTAGATCTCTCACAATTTGTGAGTCCAGCGCAGCTTTTTGTTTCGGGCATTCAATCACGATGAGACGGTTATTTGGCGGAAAGGACATTAGGGTGCTATTATAACACACAATATGGAAAAAATCCAGATAAATAGAAAAAAACTGCCAGATTCCTCGGGAGTATACTTTTTTCTAAATAAGCAAAAAAAGCCTATTTATATAGGTAAAGCAACATCCCTAAAAGACAGGGTAAAGAGCTATTTTGCTAAAGACATTGATTTTGTGAGAAGTCCTCTTATCAAAAAAATGGTTGAGGAAGCAAAAACGATTGAATTTAAAGAAACACAGTCTGTTTTAGAGGCACTTTTGCTTGAAGCAGATTTAATTCGCAAATTTAAACCAACGTATAACACTAAAGAAAAAGACGATAAAAGTTTTAATTGTGTCGCTTTTACAAAAGAAGATTTTCCGCAGTTAATAATTATCCGAAAAAAGAATATTGATTTTTCTTCACTAACCACTAACTACTACAAACTGTCCACTATCTTTGGCCCTTTTGCTAACGGTTCACAATTAAAAGAGGCTCTCAAAATTATCCGTAAAATTTTTCCTTACAGAGACGAAAAATGTAAATTAAACTCAAAGAGACCCTGTTTTAATTATTCTATTGGTCTTTGCCCGGGAACTTGTATTGGACTACTCGATAAAAAATGTTATGCGGTTAGGGTAAAAAGAATTGAAAAACTTCTTTCTGGAAAAGTTGGTGATGTTGTGAAAGATCTCGAGAAAGAGATGAAAAAGTTGGCAAAGGAAGAAAAGTTTGAGCCGGCGAAAATTTTGCGTGACAAAATTTTCGCCCTCCAGCACATTAACGATGTTTCTCTTATTAAATCCGATCAACTATCCACTATACACCATTCACTAACCACTTTACCTCGAATAGAGGCATATGACATTGCACATTTACAGGGTTCTTCAATGGTAGGTGTAATGACTGTTGTTTTGGATGGGGTAGCCGATAAATCTTCTTACAGAAAATTTAATATAAATTCCAAAAATCCCGACGACACAAAATCACTCTCTCATATTTTAGAGCGCCGTTTAAAGCATACAGAATGGCCAATGCCGAATCTTATTGTTGTAGACGGTGGAATTGCCCAGCTTAACGCCATCAAAGAAGTTTTAGTTCAAAATAATATAGAAATTCCAGTAGTTTCTGTTGTTAAAGATGAACAGCACAAGCCAAAAGATATTTTAGGTGAGCAAATTTTCGCCAAAAAATATAAAAAAGAAATTTTGCTTGCAAACTCTGAATCCCATAGGTTTGCTATAGGTTTTCATAAGAAAAAAAGAAGAAGGAATTTCTTGGTATAATATGTTTATGAAAAACGAAAGAAAAGGTGAGCTTCTTATTTTGGTTCAAGCTTTTTTGTGGGGTTCTTTTCCTATTTTTACAAAGGTCACGACAGAGAGTATTCCTTTGTTTGTATCTTTAGCGATGACAACTATTTTTACTTTGCCACTTTTTATTTTTTTGCTTTTATATAGAGGCAAATCTAAAGAAATTTTTAATCCACAAGTATTGAAAGATGCAACACTCTCAGGAATTTTTATTGGTTTTGGTTATTATTTTTTTATGTTTTATGGAATTCAGCAAACTAGCGCAAGTAGCGCAGCTATTATTGGCCAGCTTGAGGTTGTAACAAGTCTGATTTTCTTTAATCTGATCAATAAAGAATATATAAGCAAAAAATATGTCTACGGAATTTTTCTCATGCTTGCTGGTGGGTTTTTTATTCTCTCGCCCAATTTTACCGGTATTAGAATAGGAGACATATCTATATTGGTCGCTATTTGTTTGGCTCCTCTCGGTAATTTTTTTCAAAGAAGGGCGAGGGGTGTTGCTTCAGCAGAAGCAGTGCTTTTGGTCAGATCTTTTGTCGCAAGTGTGTGCTGTCTTTCTGTTGCTTTATATATTAGCGGCATAGGTTCTTTTTATTTTTCTCTAAGAGAATGGATGTTTTTGTTTTTAAACGGCGCGGTTGCTTTTGGGCTTTCAAAGATTCTTTGGCTTGAAGGAATTTATAGGATTGGAGTCGCTAAGGCGAACGCAATAAACATACTTTCACTTTTAATAGCAATATTTTTTTCTTTTTTATATTTGAAAGAAAAACTGACTCTGATGCAATTACTTTCTGTCCCTTTCATGATAATTGGTTTGTATCTCCTCACAAGACCTTTACCCACAGAAAATAAGACATAATTGTGATATTATTTTTTCATGCACAAAAAGCGTGTAGGAGTATTAAGAGGGGGTCCTTCATCGGAACACGAGGTTTCCATTAAAACAGGTGGAAGTGTTTTAAAGCATTTGCCCGAAGAATATAACGCTATTGATATTTATATAGACAGAGAGGGTGTTTGGCACATGCACGGAATCCCTTTTGATCCAAAAGATCTTCACTCAAAAGTAGATGTTGTTTTTAATGCTCTTCATGGTGAGTTTGGAGAGGATGGAAAAGTTCAGAAAATTTTAGAAACTTTTAAAATTCCTTTTACTGGCTCAGGTTCCTTGGCGTCTGCTTTGGGGATGAGCAAACCATTGGCAAAAAAACTCTTCATTCAGCATGGATTAAAAACTCCTTACGCAATTGTCCTAAAAAAAGAGGATTACAATGAAGAGGTTGCACGACATATATTTCATACTTTTCCGATGCCTGCAGTAATAAAGCCAACTATCGGAGGCTCATCGGTTGCTACCTTCATAGCTAAAACTCTTGTAGAGTTAAAAGAATCACTTGATAAGGCTTTTGAGCAGACTGAAGAAGTGATAATTGAAGAATATATAAAAGGAAAAGAGGCTACGGCTGGTGTGTTAGAAAACTTTAGAGGACAGAAAATCTACCCCTTACTTCCAATTGAAATAATTCCTCCTCCAAGCGCAGGATTTTTCTCTCTCGATGTTAAATATAATGGAGAAACACAAGAATTGTGTCCTGGAAATTTTACTAAAGAGGAAAGTGAAGCTTTGCAGAAAATGGCAATAATTGCTCACAAAGCAATCGGTGCTAAACATTATTCTCGTTCTGACTTTATTATTCATCCAAAGAGGGGAATTTATATATTAGAAATAAATACTTTGCCTGGTCTTACCGACCAGTCTCTTATTCCAAAGTCTGTTTCAGCTGTAGGTTCTTCATTTAAAGAGCTTTTGAAACATTTGGTTGAATTGGCTTTAGAAAATAAAAAATAAAAATGTCTAAACAAGATCAACACTTTCTTGATCAGATAGCGGAAAGTCATCCAGAACATCAAAGAGAAGAGGTTATCGATTTTTGTAGAAAGGTGGTAGAAAGTGTTACTCACTGGGCTCAAAATGAGGGTGTTGTTTTGAACGGTATGAATAAACTTGGTGGGGGATTTATAAACCCTGTTGTTATGATTCATCCTGCAGAGAGTAGAAGTTTTGTTGCAAAGGGATTTGTGGACCCAAAACTAGCGCAGAGAAATAAAAAAGCTAGAGGATTAATATCTAGGATTGATAGGGCAGAAAGTTCTTATATTCCAAAAGAACTTGCTTGGCTTTCACATCACGATGATCACCCGGTGTTGCTAGCAGAAAAAGTAGAGGGTGAGCCAATTAGTTATTTTCTAAAAAATGCATCTGAAGATCCATCCAAAATAGAAGAAGCTAAGAAAGTTTTGGCAATGCTTGGAGAATTACTCGGAGAAATACATGAAGCATCAGAGTCTCCTGTAGAAGAATTACCAGATATTGATGATGACAAAAATTTATTACTCTATGATATTAAAAGAATAAAAGAAGGTTTAGAGAGTGAACCAGCTTCAAGTCTTATAAAACAAATTCTTTCAAAGGAAGAAATTAATAGAGTGAGTGAGGATATTTTAAATATTGCTAGACCTAATTTTGCTTCTATTATTCACGCAGACGCTCATCTCGATCAGTTTTTTGTTTCACCAGATAATTCTCTTATAACCATTGTTGATTATGATGTAATGAGGATTGGGGATCCTATGGCTGATGTTGGTAGGGTGCTGGCAAGTCTCCGGTTTTGGGTTAGAAGTTTGGGTATGGAAAATCAAGAAGTTTATCTTATAAATTCTTTTATAAATGGTTACAGAACAAAAAGATTTGATGACACTACTAAAAATACTCCAGAATTTAGTATGAAAAAAGTGATAGCTTACGAAATAAGATACTATCTTGTGCATCTAAGAAGTTTTGCCGATGTTAGAGATATTGTTCAGGGGTTGTCTACAGACGACATTTCTTTTTATGAAGAATTGGCTTCTGGAATTATTAAAGACGAAGAATTGGAAAGAGAGGGTTTAACGCCAATTCAGATTAAAAAGATAAAGGATTTGAGTGCCTTAGTGTCTGATTTGAAGGCAAGTATATTGTATTTAAAGGCTATGAATTAGAATAGTTTTAATTTGCCCAAACGTCTTTTTTGTGTAGAATATAGGCCTGTTGAGTTACAACAGAATTTTTAGTTAAGTAAATACACGGGCCCTTAGCTTAGTTGGTAGAGCGCCTCATTTGCACTGAGGAGGTCAGCGGTTCGAATCCGCTAGGGTCCATAAATAAAAAGATATATTTAATTAGTAGGTGGTGATTTGCCCCCACTATTTTTAAAAGAGGGTGAATTTAAGATTTTTGAAATAAATTTTTAGTTTTTCGTGTTATAATTTTATGCGATGAAAAATAGATCACCTTGGATTTTTGAATTAAAAAATACACGGAAAAGTTATCAACTCGAACGCGACGAAAAGACCGATGTTGTTGTTGTGGGTGCAGGAATTGCTGGGGTTTCCACGGCATTTTTCTTGCTTCAAGAAACAAACAAAAAAATAATTATAGTAGATAAGTATAAACTGGCTCATGGAGCAACGGGGCACAATGCAGGGCATGTTGAAGCTTATTTTGAAAGACCTTTTTTGGATTTGGTAAAGGAATATGGGTTAAAACTTACTCTGGAAGCTCAAAAAAACACTGAGTATGGATGGGAACTAATTGATCATATGTATAACTCTGCTGGATTATCCATCCCTTTTAATAGGTTAATGGGGAATTGGGGCTATATTTCAAAAGAACAGATAATTGAGTTGCTTGAAGAAAAAAGATTAATGAGGGAGGGAGGAATTCATTGTGAGAATCTTTTAATCGCAGATCACTTACCTTTTTTGGATGCCATAAAACAATATGAGGGTTTTTATGAACTTAAACCACATAAAGAAATTTTAGAAATTATTGAAAGTAAGGACGATCAATATATTGCTTGTGATCAATTAAGGAGCGGAACAATAAATTCTGCACTGTTTTGTGAAAATATTGTTGAATATTTGGAGCAGAAGTATTCAGATCGGTTTCATTTTTATGAAAATACTTTTATAAAAAAAATAATCTTAAAAGAAGATCAGGTTCTCTTGGATGCTGAGACTCATGAAATTGTTTGTGATGATGTTGTTCTTGCGACTAATGGTTTTGAAAATTTTGACATCATCTATAGAAATAATTTAGATATAGACACAAAGTTTCATAGGTATGTAAAAGGAACAGTGGGATATATGTCTTCTTATATTCAGAAAAAAGTTGCCGAGCCATTTTCGGGAGGATATTTTTCTGAAGATCCATATTTTTATATTACTCGTAGAAAATACGACTTCGATAAAAACTCAAAAGTGGATATGGTTTCTATTGGTGGTCCGGAGATAGATTTAGATGATAGGAAAGAATACGATAGAGATTATGAATATCCAGAAGATGCAAAAGAAAAAGTCAGTGAGTTTCTTCGAAAAACTTATAAACTCGATCCAGAAAAAGACTTTGAACAGGGTTTTAACTGGCATGGGCTCATGGGTTATACCTCAAATATGATGCGTTTAATTGGTAATGAACCTAGAAACAAAAGACTTTTGTATAATTTGGGTTGTAATGGTGTTGGAATTTTAACTTCTATTTTTGGAGGTTGGAAAGTTTCTAAAATTATTGCTGGAGAAAAATTTCCACCATCAATTTTTGATCCAAAATTTATGAATTAATTTTTGGGCCTGTAGCTTAGCTGGTAGAGCGCTGCTATGGCATAGCAGAGGTCGTCGGTTCAAGTCCGATCAGGTCCACCCGATTGAATTTATAAAATCCTACCCCATTTAATAGCCCTATTGTTATGTTTTTGGCTAGTGATATTCACACAGCAATAAAAATGTTTTGGGATGAGTAAAAAACTTTTATCCACTGTGTTTTTGATAAAAAAATAAGGTAAAATACTATCTGTAAATTTAATTATTAATAAATAAATCTGAAGAACATTATGGGCCCTTCCAAAAAAAGTAAGAAAGAGTCAAAAAAGGTTGAAGAACAAGTTTTTGTTTCAAAAATTCAAAAACGAGACGGAACAATTGTGCCATTTGATACAAAAAAAATCGTTAATGCAATCTATAAATCTATGGTTGCAAACGGTGAGGGCTCTTTAAAGGAAGCGGAGATGGTTGCTAACAAGGTTTTTGCTGATGTTGTAAGGATTTCTAAGAAATACAAGAATTTTATACCTACGGTTGAGGGTCTTCAGGACACAGTTGAGAAGGAACTCATTCTTAGTGAGTATGTAAAGACAGCCAAGGGTTATATTTTGTATAGAGAGAAGCGTTCAAAGCTTCGTGAGAAAGGAGTTCAGGTTCCTGAGCGAGTAAAAAAACTTGCAACAGATAGTAAAAAATATTTTAGAACAGAGCTTGGTGAATTTGTATACTACAGAACATATTCAAAATGGATTGCAGAAGAAGGAAGAAGAGAAACATGGATTGAAACTGTTGGACGATACATTGATTTCATGAAAGAAAATCTCGGAAAGAAATTAAAAGATTCAGAGTATGCAGAAATTCGACAATATATTCTAGAAAACAAATCAATGCCGTCAATGAGACTTCTTCAATTTGCTGGCAAAGCAGCGAGAGCGACAAATGTTTGTGTATATAACTGTTCTTTTACAGCTCCAGCAAGTTTTCAAGATATTGCAGAAATTATGTATCTATCAATGTGTGGAACAGGAGTAGGATGGTCTGTTGAAAGTCAGAATGTTCAAAAACTTCCACAAATAAAAGTTCAGAGCGGACACAAACTCCCATCGTTTGTCATTCCAGATAGTAAAGAGGGTTGGGCTGATTCTTTGGCGCTTGGACTAAAAACTTGGGCTGAGGGAAAAGATGTAGAGTTTGACTACTCTCTTCTTCGTCCAGCAGGGGCAAGGCTAAACACTATGGGTGGAAAATCATCAGGTCCTGATCCTTTGCGAAGACTTCTTTCTTTTACAAGAGAAAAAATGCTAAAAAAGCAGGGTAGAAGACTTTCAAACCTAGATGTTCACGACATTATTTGTATGATTGGCGACTGTGTTGTTTCTGGAGGGGTAAGAAGAAGTGCGATGATTTCTCTATCCGATTTGGATGATAATGAGATTAGAGATTGTAAAAAAGGACAATTTTTCCTCACAGATCCTCACCGAAGTCTTGCAAACAACTCAGCTGTGTATCTTTCAAAACCATCAGCAACAGAGTTTTTGGATGAGTGGACTGCTCTTATGAAGAGTGGAACAGGAGAAAGAGGAATATTTAACAGAGGATCTCTTGCACAAACTCTTCCTGAGCGACGACTTAAACTCCTAAAGACTGAAGGATATTTTGATTCAACAGGAACAAACATTGTTGGATCAATAGGAACAAATCCTTGTGGAGAAATTATTTTGCAATCAAAACAATTTTGTAATCTTTCAGAAGTAATTTGTAGAGAAAATGATACAAAAGAAACTCTTCTCAAAAAAACAAGAATCGCAACAATCCTTGGAACATATCAGTCATCTCTTACGCAGTTTCCTTATCTTTCTAAAGAATGGAAAGAACACTGCGAGCAAGAAAGACTTCTTGGAGTATCTCTTACAGGACAGTGGGATTCGCCAGTTGTAAGAAAGCCAGAAGTTTTGAAAGCTCTTAAAGACGAAGCAATTAAAGTAAACAAAGAATTTGCAAAAAGATTTGGTATAAGTGCTTCTACGTGTATTACTTGTGTTAAGCCTTCGGGAACAGTTTCAAAAACTTTTGATACAGGTTCTGGAATGCATCCACGACATGCGCCTTTCTACATCCAGCGAATTAGAATTTCTGCAACTGACGCACTCTTTAAAATGCTTAAAGACCAAGGTGTTCCATATCATCCAGAAGTTGGTCAAGCAAAAGAAACAGCGACTACATATGTGGTTGAGTTTCCAATGAAGTCACCTGAAGGAGCAATTTTTAAGGATGATGTTACTGCAATAGAACAGTTAGAGCATTGGAAAGTTGTTAAAAATAATTTTACAGAACACAATCCTTCAGTAACTATTTCTATAGGTGATGATGAATGGATTGCAGTGGCACACTGGCTTTACGAAAACTGGGATATTATTGGAGGACTTTCATTTTTGCCTCGATCAAACCATGTATACCAGCTTGCACCCTACGAAACAATTACTAAAGAGCGATATGAAGAACTTCTCAAAAAATTCCCTAAAATTGATTACTCAAAAATAATTACTTACGAGAAGCAGGACGAAACAGAAGTAAAGAAGGAGCTTGCGTGTGTTGCCGGAGTTTGTGAGATTGTTTAGTAAATACTTTTTAGTATAAAAATTCTACCCAAGCTTTAGGGGCTTGGGTAGATGTCAGATAGACTTGAGGACGGTCTAGTGACCGTTGCCGAAGATTTGACTGAAGAAGCCCGTGCGACGACCGCGACGCGGAGGCGTGCGGAAACCGCGACTGATGGTTTCGAGTAGTTCGCCGAGGTCGGCGAAATTTCCCTCGAATTCGATCGTCTCGTATTTCTTGCTCTTCATGGCGACGACTTGACCCTTCTCACGGAGACCGATCTGGTCGGCGTCAAAGGCGTTGAACTCCACACGCACCGAGTCCCAGAAGATGCGCGCGATCGCGTCGATCTCGTCGGTAAGGCCCTTGTATTGGGTTGCGAGGTCCATGATTTCGCGTTGCCTGGCTTCGCAAGCCGCGTGGTTGTGCTTGCCCGATTTGTCGAGACTTCCGGTCATGTGGTCGGCCAAGAAGGCCGCGTTCAGTTTCATGTGCTCATCGGAGAGACGCTTCAGTTCAGGTTTGTGCTTCTCTCGAAGCGACTGGAGGAAGCCCCAGAGACGTTTGAGATCGTCGGGGAGAACCCCGAGGACGGTTTCGCCTTCTTGGACTTTGTTTGTTGGTGATTTGAACTCGGCGACCGGAAATTGGGCGACGAGGGCAGTGAGGTTTTTCATACGGTTGATACGGTGGTTTCTGTTTGTTTTCGGTCTTGTTTGGTCTTTGCAGGATGATAACCTTGGCCACTCGGCTTTTGGTCTTAATCTGGAAAGAACGTTTGTGTACTATAAAATTTATATTAGGTTTTGTCAATTATTTTAATTAACCTAAGGGTTGGAGAGTTAAGTATTTACATATTTATAAAAGTATGCTATAATCGCAACAACCTAGGAAAACTGCTGAATGGCAGTTTTTTGTTGTACTTTACAAAAGCATAAGCGAAAGCTTGTTGCCTGCGAATGGACAGCCTTAGGTTAAACGAAAAACCCAAAGCAAAAAAAACTACGCCGGCTAACAAGCCGGTTTTTCCTATGAAGCAACTGAAGTCTGTTATGATCGTCGCCTTCGCGACGATCTTCGCCCTAATCGCCACGCCCAACCAGGTGTTGGCGAAAGTCCACATCGAAATCCTTGAGGGGGCTCAATTGCCGAGCACCAATCTCGTTCCCGGAACCCTCGGTGAGGTTCTCCGGATTCATCACGGAATCGGAACTGGGCCGAGCGACGTCTCGGCTCTCCACCTCAACATCAGTGGGCCCGCGGAAGTTTTCGATGCCCTGGTCGCTGTCGCTCAAGATGACACCGTAAAAGCAGTTGTCGACAAAAACGGCGAGGTTCAGGAAGTTCACGACATCAAAGAAAAAGTCGTGGGGCGACTCCCGATTATTTCCGGTCAGCAAGGCGAATTCGTCCTGCCGATTCAGGATGATCTCATTCGTCCGAACGGTGCTTACCAATCCTACGTCGTCTACGGACTCGTGGGTGGTCGTGCATATCAACACGGCGGTGAGACAATTCGAGTCAGTTTGAACTACCTCGACGCTGACGACAACACAGAGATCTGGTGGATGTATAACGCGAGCACGGTGGGGAATTATCACACTGTGGTATCAGGCTACTATCCGCGCGGGAGAGTTCAGGTCAAGGCAGGGCAAAGTATCGTTCCGCCGATGGTTGACTACCTCAAGGTTGGTGGTCGCCGAGTTACGCTCGGGGTGATTTCCGTCAATGTTGAGAATATGCAGGTGCACAGCGAGAACATGGAGTTTGAGTTGTGGTTCAGTGTCGCCGACTCGAAGCTCCTCAGTGGGCTGACTAACGTCGCGATTACCGACAGTAACGGGGTAATTATTCCCGGAACAAAACCTGTGAAGCCCCAGTTTAAACTCGCCGGCGATCGTATCAAGGTGACGTTTCCTGGGGTAAAACTCTACTACGAAGAAGGGGTAACATCCTTCGGAATTACTGGAACCTTCAGCTACTACAACCTGAAGAATCCGCCGACGGTTACGATGAAGTTTTCACCGCAAAACTGGATCTGGAAAGATGCAACGGACGCGCTAATTCAGCCGAACGTTTACTTCCAGAATCCCACAGTGGTTTGCCCGAGAGTCGTGTTCCTCGGGAAGGATCGTCGGGGTTAAGACCAACCAAAATCGCCTATGTAAAAAAGCGCCAGCCGAACGCAAGTCCGGCTGGCGCGCATTTTTTTATCTAACCTCTATTTAATTTTTATAAAACAGAGAATTTATTCTATCCCACCAACCATCGCCATCAGAATCTCTTTTGTTTGGATTAGTTTTTATGCATTTAGGATTTGAATATATTCCAGAACAATTTTCTTCTTCGTCATACAGTCCATCTTTATCACTATCGGCAAGCATTGCTTTTAGTCTTGTTTCTAATTCCGTTGCCGAGAAATCTTTTTTAGACAAATAAACACTTTTGTATGGATCTAACCCTAAAAGTTTTAAATTTCCCGAGTTATCTTTTGTGAAAATAATAAAACCTTGCTGATATCCAACATTATCTCCCTCAGTTTTTTTAACAGGATTTGTTGAGATTATTATTTGTTTGCCATCAGACCATTTGTTTACATAGTTTGATTCTTTGAGATTTGAGCCGATCTGATACACATTGTCCATCAAAGCAAAACACTGTTTTTCTAAATTTTTATCTTTGCAAGTTTCTGAAATTTGGTATGAAAGTGTTTTTATTCCTTCCAAATCATGGTTTTTAGCAAAAGTAATATATTTTTGAAAAACTTCCCATTCAGGGCTCTGAGGTTTTGATAAAACTAATTTTGTTGCAGAATCTGTTGTAGATGAAGTGTTGGAATTATTTTCAGATATATTTTCTTTATTATTTGGAGTTGTTAATTCAATATGGGAGGTGGTTTTAGGAAAAATAGTTAATAAAACAACTATCGCTACAACAAGCACTAATAAACTTATGTATATTCGTCTTTTCATAATAAAGACATCATACCAAAAGAGATTTTGGTAAGCCACTATGTTATATTATTCCCATGAAAAAAGTTTTTATTGTTCATGGTTTTGAAGGGAGTCCAAATGGGGGATGGCGCCCTTATCTTATGGGTGAGCTTGAGAAAAAAGATGTTTATGCTTGCGCTCTATCAATGCCAAGTCCTGAAACTCCAGTTTGTAGCGAATGGGTAGAAGAGATTGAAAGACACGTTGAAAGAAATCAAAATGATGAGATTTTTCTAGTAGGGCATAGTCTTGGTGTGCCTGCAATTCTTCGATTTCTTGAAAAAACATCTGCTAAGAATGTGAAAGGGGTTGTTTTGGTTTCTGGGCCAGCACATAAAACAGATAATGAAAAAGTAAATGTTTTTCTAGAAAAAGATTTTGATTTTGAAGCAATAAAATCAAAGGTGAACAAATTTGCAGTTATTCATGGAGATAATGATCCACTTGTTCCTCTTTCTGACGCAGAATTTCTGTCTAAAAATCTTGGCGCTTCACTTACAATAATAAAAAATGGAGGTCATCTCAATGGAAGAAGTGGTTTTACAACTCTTCCTGAAGTATTATCTGAAATTATAAAAATGACAGAGATATAAAACTTGCGCAAGTGTTGGCAAGTCTTGTAGAATGGTCTAGTTAAAAATTATGAAAGAAAGAATATTACTTGTTACTGGATTTATTTTTGCAGCTATTTATCGGCTTGTGCCTTTTAGACCACCTAATGTTGAGCCGTTACTTTCTGTAATGATGCCTTTTTCTAAAAAAATTAGTGCTCTGGAAATGGCTTTCTTTGGGTTTTTAAGTATATTCCTTCACGATTTACTAACTGCTGGAATTGGTGGATACACTTGGACTACTGGAGGCATGTATGCTGTTTTGGGTCTTTTTAGTCACTTATATTTTGCTAAAAAACCATTTTCTAGAACCTCTTATGTTTCTTTTTCCGTAATTTCAATTATTTTTTATGATTTTATGACCGGTATTGTTTTGGGGCCAATGATTTCTGGTGGCTCGATTGCGGTTGCGTTTGTTGGGCAAATTCCTTTTACAGCAATGCACTTGATGGGCGGAGTATTATTCACTCTTATTCTTAGTCCTTTAATAGAAAAAGCTCTTGCCAGAGTTAGTGTTCCTGTTTCGCAGTATGGTTTGGAAGTTGCAAAGTCTAAGATAAGGGCATAAAGTATTATTGTTCATTGATTCGTAAATAGGTTTTCTATGGAAGTGAGGTTTGATTCCTCCGCTGTGCCGCAACGGTAAAGTTTGCAATTTAGCAAAACAAGTCCGATCTTTAGAAAATCTTTATTATCCCGAGCAGGAAAATATTTTGCTAATAATTTTTATAGCAAAATAAATTTTGAAACTGCTTTGGACGGGCGGTTTTTTTTGTTGTATGAAAATAGTAATCAAAAAAGAAAAATTAATAGAAAAAACTTCAATTATTATTGGAATTATTTTGATTGTTTGGGGTGGATTTTTGTTTTTTAAAAAAGATGAAGTTGCTCAATCCGTAGAAGTTAATTCCAATTATGAGGAAACGTATGAGGATTTTAAAAATACCCCAAAACCTACAGAAATAAAAAAAGCTTCTGACAAAAAAATAAATTATCTTCACGCAGACACTATTATCGAAGGAAAAACAATTTCTTTAAAATTTACAGCAGGAGATACATTACTTGATTCACTCACAATAGCAAAAAATGAAGGAATTTTGTTTTTTAGGGGTAAAGAATTTAGTGGTTTAGGAACTATGGTGGAAGAAATAAACGGTAAAAAAGCAGAAAACGGTTATTCGTGGATTTATTACATAAATGGAAAGGAGGCGACTGTCGGAGTTTCTTCTTACATATTAAAAGAGGGTGATGTTATTGAGTGGAAATATGAAAAAAATTATTAAAAAATTTATAGGAATTACTGTTGTTGGTATTTTGATTTTAAATCCAATATTTGTTTTTGCTGATGAAGAGATTGTTATTGAAACTGACACAACTAATTCCTCAGAAGAAGTGGTTACTGACAGTAATGATTCAGGGTTAGAAACTTCAACCGTTGAAGACAACACCGAGACTCAAGGGATTATTGAAGAAAATGATAATTCAACCACTACAGAAGAAATTATTACAGAGCCAGAAATAAATTTAGCGACAACTACTGAAGAATTAACTGAAACAAGCTCATTTTCTTCTGAATCAACTTCTTCAACCACTCAAGGTGTTAGGGTGATCGTTAGACATGGAGAAAATATTGTTTTTGATGATGTGGTTGATTTGCCCGAGACACCAAACATTGATGTTACGGATAATACTGGAACAGCCCGATCCATTCCTTCTAGCAGTGTTCTTTCTTTAGTGTCTATAGCCGATGCTTTAAGTGAAGAATTAAATATTTCTGACTTAGCATATTATTCATCATTTGATTCATTTATTATAAATTGTATCAACATAGCTTCTTTGGGATCTAATGAATGTTATAACTGGCAGTATGTTGTAAATGACACTTATCCATACGTTGGTGTTGATGATGTTTCTGTTTCTAACGGAGATACAATTTATCTTTATTTTGGTTATTCAAAAAGGATAGTTGTTCCTGATGTTGCTACAACCACTAATACAACTTTTAAAATTGAAGCTCAAAGATACAGTTACAGTGACAATACTTGGATACCTATTGATGGAAGTGTTGTAGGGGCAACTTTACCTGATCCAAGTAATCCTTGGTCTCCAATTGAAGTTGCTACATCAACAACAGATTCTTTGGGTCAGTCATCGTTTTCTTTGATAGCAACAAGTACTTATTATTTTGGTTTTAAGGATGATTATTATTATCCAACTTGGTCTTACGATATTGTTGATTTTGTTGCAACTTCTTCTGCAACATCTACAGATTCTACTTCTACAACTACAGAATCTAATACAAATAATTCAGGTGGTGGTGGAGGGGGAATTTCGCACAATAAACCCAACCTTGAAACTTTACTCACTTTTCTTGATTCAAAACAAAAAACTGACGGAAGTTTTGGGGCAGATTTGTATACCGACTGGGCGTCAATTGCATACGGAGCATCAACTGGGCATGATGATGCAAAAAATAAATTAAGAGAATTTCTAAAAACAGATTCTCTTGATGGAAGTGCGGTGACTGATTATGAAAGACGAGTCATGGCAATGCTTGCACTCGGTTTAAATCCTTATTCTGATGGTCCTATAGATTACATTTCCAAAACAGTTTCTTCCTTTGACGGTAATCAAATAGGCGAGGCAGGACTGTTTAATGATGATGTTTTTGGAATTTTGGTTTTAAGAAATGTTGGCTTTGAGGCTGATGAAGATATTATAAAAAAGGCCGGTGAAGTCGTTCTAAATAATATATCTAATATTAATGATCCTGATACTGCTGGGGCTACTTTGCAGGCGTTATCACTTATTTCAAATTCTGGTGCAGATTCTGCAAAAGCAAATCTTTCTCAGGCGGTGATAGCTAGTCAAAATAACGACGGATCTTTTGGAAATGTCGATCCTGTTTCTTCAACGGCTTGGTTTGTTTTGGGTCTTTATGCTTTAGAAAATAATCCTGAAACTATTTTGAAAAGTGGAAATAATTCGTTTGACTATCTGTGGAGTAAACAACAATCAGATGGTGGAATGAAGGATGCTACAGAAACAACTGACAATAGAATCTGGGCTACTTCTTATGCTGTTCCTGCTGTTTCAGGAAAAACTTGGGACACTATTTTGCAGAATGTTTCTAAGCAGAATACTGTAATTAATAATACAGTGGGTGGCGAAATTGTTGGTGTTGCAAGCTCTACATCAGCCACTTCAACTATAATTTCTTTTGCTTCAACAACTACACCAGAAATTAAAAATATTATTTCTAATAATACTGAGGAGGATGAATTTGTTGGAGATGTATTGGGCGCAGAGGACTCAAAAAAAATAGAAGACTCTTTAACAGCTAGCACTACTTTACCAATAAAAAATACTGAACTTGTTGCTGGGGTTTCCTCTGTAGCCCTACCGAAAGAATTGTATTCCAAATTATTAATTATTATAGGTCTTATTCTTGCAGGATTTGGAACTTTCCGTATTATGAGGGTGTGAAAAAAGAAATAATTTCTATTATTAAAAAAGGGGGAATTGGTGTTATGCCGACCGACACTATTTTTGGTTTAGTGGGGAAGGCAGAAAATAAAAAAACAGTTGAGAAAATATATAAAGTAAGAAAAAGAAATCCCCTTAAGCCATTTATTATTCTTATTTCTAAAATTGATGACATTAAAAAATTTGGAGTAAAAAATGTTCCAAAAGAGCTTTCAAAATTATGGCCAGGGCCAGTATCAATTATTTTTCCTGTTCAATCTAAGAAATTTGAATATTTACACCGAGGAACTAAAACTTTGTGTTTTCGTCTTCCTAAAAACAAGAAATTAAAGAGTCTTATTGCGAAAACGGGTCCGTTGGTAGCACCAAGCGCTAATATTGAAGGAATGCCACCTGCCAGGGGAGTTCTTGCGGCAAAGGCTTATTTTGGCTCACAGGTTGATTTTTATACTTCAGGAAGAACAAAGACCACCCCTTCAACAATTCTCTCCCATAACCCAAAAATTGGCTTTAGGGTTGAGAGAGAAGGCACTATTAATATTTCTAGACTACGACGTTTAAAGCTGATAAAATAAGGGTATAAATGAAAAACACTAAACAGGCACCGATAGTAATTTCTGTTGGAGGATCTCTTATAGTTCCAGATCAAATTGACACTGATTTTCTTAAAAAATTTACCGAGTTAATAAAAAAAGAAGTTGCCAAAGGAAAGCGATTTATTGTTATATGTGGAGGTGGAAAAACTGCTAGACGATATCAAGAGTCTGCTTCGGCTGTTACAAAACTGCGATCAAGTGACATTGATTGGATTGGAATTCATGCAACTAGGCTTAACGCCCATTTGGTAAAAACCCTTTTAGTTCCGCATGCTGAAGAGGTTATTGTAAAAGATCCTTACGAGAAAATTTCTTTTAAAAAACGAGTGCTTGTTGCAGCCGGTTGGAAACCAGGGTGGAGCACAGATTATGATGCGGTGCTTCTCGCTAAAAGATTTGGTGCAAAAAAAATGATAAATCTTTCAAATATTGATTATGTATATGACAAAGATCCACGAACAAATACTGATGCAAAAAAGATAGAAAAAATAAACTGGAAAGAATTTAGAAAAATAATTCCCAAAAAATGGGATCCGGGCCTCTCATCACCATTTGACCCCATTGCTAGTAGGGAAGCAGAAAAACAAAAAATTGAAGTTGCAATAATGAATGGAAAAAATGTTACTGAGCTTAAAAGATGTATAGAAGGTGAGAGTTTTGAGGGAACATTGATAAGGTAATACTAATATTATATGATTAGAGGATGAATAGAAGATATTTTTTTGCACCTCTTATAGGATTGTTTCCTCTTTATATTTATACAACTATTGTTTTTTTAATATTGATCCGAGAGGATTTGGAGGGGGGATGATTGTAATTGCCTCATTACCTTACTCTTTGTATTTTGGTGATAGTGATTTATTTTTTCTTTCTATAGTTTCATCAATAGTGAATACGGGTATACTAGCGATTATTATTAGAGCTGGTTTAAATATACCTTTAAAAAAATTTATAACAAGAATATTTATAATAATTTTTGTTATAGTAATTTTATTTTTTACTATCGGTTCAGTGTTGATGTAACAAATTTAATTGACGAGTACTACAACTTTTTCTCCAGTTATTTCTGCGAAACCACCTTCGATAGTAATATTTTTATCAGAAGTTTTTATTTCACCCTTTTTTAGCAAGGTTATCAGTGGAATATGATTTTTAAGCACAGTAATTTCACCGTCCTTTGTGGGCAAAGATGCTTGCGATACATCGCCTTCGTAAAGTATTCCGTCTAATGAAAGTATTTGTATTCTCATATATGACACGATGCTAATATACGAATCTTACTAATAATACTAATGAATTCCGGTGTTAAATTTGTATAATTAGTATTCATTAGTATATTGGTATCATTTATTTTACTTCCTCAATTCCTCCAACAAGATAAAACGCGCTTTCTGGCTTATCGTCATGCTTTCCTTCAATAATTTCTTTGAAGCTTCGAACTGTTTCTTCTCTTGTAACGAATTTTCCAGGGCGTCCTGTAAAAGCTTCTGCAACGAAGAATGGTTGTGAAAGAAATCTTTGTATTTTTCGAGCTCTTTCTACAAGAAGTTTGTCTTCAGCTGAAAGTTCTTCAATACCAAGAATTGAAATAATGTCCTGTAAGTCTTTGTATCGCTGAAGAATTCTTTGAACTTCTCGTGCAACTTGATAGTGTTCAACTCCAACAATGTTTGGATCCAAAGCTCCTGAAATTGAGTCTAGGGGATCAACAGCGGGGTAAATTCCAAGCTCTGAAAGGGCACGAGAAAGCACAATTGTTGAGTCGAGGTGGGCGAATGTTGTTGCTGGTGCTGGGTCTGTAACGTCGTCTGCTGGCACATAAACCGCTTGAACTGATGTAACAGAACCTTTTTTAGTTGAAGTAATTCTTTCTTGTAGAGCACCCATCTCATTTGCAAGAGTTGGTTGGTATCCTGCGGCTGAAGGCATTCTTCCAAGAAGAGCCGACACCTCAGAACCAGCTTGAGTAAATCGGAAGATGTTGTCGATAAATAGAAGCACATCTTTTCCTTCAGTATCTCTAAAGTATTCTGTCATGGTAAGTCCTGTGAGAGCCACTCGAAGACGAGCTCCCGGAACCTCGTTCATTTGTCCGAACACAAGAGCTGTTTGATCGAGCACGCCAGAGTCTTTCATTTCATGATAAAGATCATTTCCTTCTCGAGTTCTTTCTCCGACTCCTGCAAACACCGAATATCCTTTGTGAACTGTTGCAACGTTTCGGATCAACTCTTGAAGTAAAACTGTTTTTCCTACTCCAGCTCCTCCAAAGAGTCCTATTTTTCCTCCTTTGATGAAAGGGCAGATAAGGTCAATAACTTTAATTCCCGTCTCAAATATTTTTACTTCTGTTGATTGTTCTGTAAAATCCGGAGCTTTTCTGTGAATTGGCCATCTTTCTTTTGTTGTAACAGCAGGTTTGTTGTCTATTGGATCACCCAAGAGATTAAACATTCGTCCAAGAATTTCTTTTCCAACAGGAACAGAGATTGGAGCTCCTGTGTCTACGGCCTCAACTCCTCGTGCAAGTCCATCAGTTGGACCCATCGCAACACATCGAACGCGGTTGTCTCCAAGGTGTGAAGCAACCTCTAATACAAGTTTTTGCTCACCATTTTTTATTTCTACTGAGTTGTAAATCAACGGAACTCCACCTTCAAATTCCACATCAACGACCGGACCGATTACTTGTATTACTTTTCCTTTCATAAAATTCTTTTAATAAATTTCTTGTAATTATTATCCTTGGGCTTCTAATGCTTCTTTTCCACTTGTAATCTCGATAAGCTCTTTTGTAATTTGAGCTTGTCGAGTTTTGTTATAGTAAATCGTAAGATCAACAATAACTTCTTTTGCATTATCGGAAGCGTTTCGCATCGCAACCATTCGAGCTGCGTGTTCCGAAGCGTTTGCTTCCAAAATACTATGAAATACCTCAATTTCGACGAGAAGGGGGATCAATTCTTTTACGGCGATTTCTGGATTCGGTTCAAATTTGTATTCAGCGTTTACTTCATTTAAATTTTCTTTAATATCTGAAAATTTTCCAGTTTCTGGAATTATATTTTTTATTACCTCCTCTATATTTTTTGAAGTAAGTGGAAGTAGTGGGCGATGAATAACTTCTTGTTTAAGTGCCGACACGAAATTTGTATAAACAACATCTACGGCGTCATAATCTTTGTCACAAAATAGGGAAATAATATCTTCTGATATGTGTTTTGCTTCATTTTGAGAGACAATATCTCCAATTCCTTCGTAAGATTTTATTATTTTCTTTCCTTTTCTTTCAAAATATTCTTTGGCTCTTTTTCCAACAGCCACAATATCTATCTCGTAACTACTATTTTTTATTAACTCATCAGCTTTTCTTAAAACATTTGAGTTAAAAGCACCCGCCAACCCTTTGTCAGAAGAAATAACCACCAGTGCCAACTTATTTACTTTGTCTTGTCGTAAAAGTGCTGAAACATTTCTTACAGATTCTCCAGAAATATTTTTCTCAATTTTTCGCAATATATCTAAAGCATAAAGAGCAAAGGGTCTACCTTTAAGTGCCGCTTGTTCGCTCTTTCGCATTTTCACAGCAGAAACAGCTTCCATCGCTTTTGTAATTTGCTGGATGCTTTTTGTTGATTTTATTCTGTTTTTAATTGCTCTACCTGAAGCCATTTTTATTTGTAAATTTCATTAAATTCAGCAAAAGCTTTCTTTAATTCTTCAATTGTTTCGTCTTTTAATTCTCCAGATTCTGCAATCGCACCAATTGTTTTTGGGTGATTTTTCTTCAAGAAATCAATAGATTTTGCTTCATAATCTTTTATTTTTGAAACTTCTATACCATCAAGAAGTCCGGCTCCAGCTGCGAAAATAATTGCAACCTGTTCTTCAAAAGGTGCTCCTGCATATTGAGGTTGTTTCAAAATTTCTGTAAGCCTTCTTCCTCTTTCGATTTGCATTTTTGTTGCAGGATCCAAATCTGAACCAAACTGCGCAAATGCTTCAAGACTTCTAAACTGAGCAAGATCGAGTCGCATTCTTCCTGCAACTTTTTTCATAGCTTTTGTTTGAGCGGCAGATCCTACTCGAGAAACAGAAAGCCCAACGTTTACCGCAGGACGAATTCCTTTGTAGAAAAGTTCTGGTTCCAAGAAAATTTGTCCGTCTGTAATTGAGATAACGTTTGTTGGGATATATGCAGAAATATCGTTAAGTTGAGTTTCAATGAATGGAAGAGCGGTGATTGATCCTCCCCCGTAGTCTTTATTTAGTCTTCCTGCTCGCTCTAAGAGCCTTGAGTGAAGATAAAATACGTCTCCAGGATAAGCTTCACGGCCTGGTGGTCTTCTCAAAAGCAAAGAAATTTGCCTGTATGCCCAAGCATGTTTTGAAAGATCATCATAGACAATCAAGACATCTTTTCCTTTGTCCATAAAATATTCGCCGATAGCGCATCCTGTAAACGGCGCCAAATATTGAAGAGAAGCGGGGTCGGAAGCTGATGCGGAAACAACAATTGTGTATTCCATCGCGCCGCTTTTTTTGAGTCTTTCTACAATTTGAGCGATTTTTGATTCTTTTTGGCCGATTGCAACATAAATACAAATTGGAGTTCCAAATTTCTTTTCATTTTTCTGATGAATAATTGCGTCAATAGCAATAGCGGTTTTTCCTGTTTGACGGTCTCCAATGATGAGTTGTCGCTGTCCACGACCAATCGGAATCATCGCATCAATTGCTTTTATTCCTGTATGTAGTGGAACACCGACTCCTTGTCTTGTGATAACTCCTGGAGCAATTTTTTCAAGAGGGTAGTAGGAAGATTTTTTAGGATCAAGCGGAGCGCTACCGTCTTTAGGTGCACCCAAGCCTCCAAGAACTTTTCCAATAAGTTCATCACCTACCGCTATAGAAAGAATTTGACCTGTTGTTGTTACTTTACAGCCTTCAGAAATTTTATCTGAATCACCAAGAATTATCGCCCCAACGCCATCTTCCTCGAGGTTAAGTGCAACGCCAAGCACTTTTTTGCCTAAAGTGTCTTCAAACTGAAGCATTTCAGAGTATTCTGTTTTGGAAATTCCTGAAACAAGGGCTACTCCGTCGGAGATTCTTGTTACGACTCCTACGTGTTCAACTTTTGTATCGGTGTTGATACCTTGTATTTCTTTTTTGAGTTCTTCAATAATGCTTCCTTTATTCATATCTTTGGCGTTAATAAGATGGCTAATAAATTGATTATTTTTTTAAATTTGAAATTTTTGATTGCAACGATGTGTCAAAAAGATAATCTCCAACAGTAATTTTTGAACCTGCGATAAGTTTTGCATCTTCTTTAATAATTACTTCGGCTTTCTTTTTGCCCACACTCTCTATATGGGGAGCTTCTTTGTGACTTGCTGTAAGAATTTCTACATCAACTGTATTGTGAATTGTATTCCATTCTTTAGTAAAAAAACGAATTATCTCACTTTTTTTTGAGAGAAGTCTCTTGGATCTTAAAATTTCTACAAAATCTTTTAAAAAACTCTGAACGGTGTCCTTGTGAGCATGCGCAAGCTTACGCGCAAGAAAAGTTCCAAGTTTTTTAGGTGTTAGTTTCATTTTTAAGAAACAAGTTCTTTAGCTTTAAGAATTTCTTTAAGAGATTCTTCCTTAATAGAATTTTTTGAGGCTTCGTTCATGTGCTTTCCGACTGTTTTTTCAAGAGCTTCAGCGATAAGGTTTAAAGCTTCTGATTTAAACTCTTTTCTAAACCTTTCCTGATCTTCTTTTATATTTTTTTCTCCAATCTCAATTATCTTTGAGGCCTCTTTCTTAGCATCTTCAACTATCGTGTTTTTTAATAATTGGGCATTGGATTCAGCATCTTTTATTATTTTTTCCCCATGGAGGCGAGCTTCGGCAATTACTTGCTTCTGCTTTTCTTCAGTTTCTTTTAAAAGATTTTCTATAGAAGATGTTTTTTCTTCTGATTCTTTAGCGGATTTTTCTTTTTCAGCTAAGTTTTTTAGAAGAGGTTTGTAAACCAATTTGGTAAGAACAAAAAATAGAATGCCGAAGTTTACAAGCTGGGCAATAAGCATTTTCCATTCTATTCCAAATGTGTGAAGTAGAGACTCCATGTATCTTTTCTAAACTACTTTAGACGAAAAGAATAATAAGAGAAACTACAAGCGCATAAACAGCAATAGCTTCTGTAAAGGCGATAGCGAGAATCATCGCAGACTGAATCTTTGATGTAGCTTCAGGATTCCTTCCAATTGCTTCCATAGCTTTTGATGCAAGAAGTCCAATTCCAATAGCTGGTCCTAGAGCTCCAAGACCGATAGCGAGAGCTGCTGCAAAAGGTTTAATTTCAGTTGTTTCCATAATTTTTAATAATTAATAATTCTTATAATCAAACAAAAAGAGACACGTGTCTCAAGCGGAGGAATTATATAGAGTTTCGAGCTCTTTTTCAAGGGGACGCTCCAGAGAGCTTGCTTTTGAGGATAGTGCCGATTTTGCCTGCAGGCAAAATCGGCTAGTCCTCTTCGTGCAGTGCTGTAGCACTCGTCATAAACATCATTGTTAGGGTGGCGAAAACAAGGGCCTGAATAAAACCAACAAACAGTTCCATTGCAAGAAATGGAATAGGAATAATAAATGATACAAGTGAAGAGATTATCAGCATCAAAACACTTCCTGCGAATATGTTTCCAAAAAGTCGGAAAGTGAGAGATATAACCCTTGATACTTCTCCTATGAGTTCCAAAATACCAACAAAAAAACCTATTGGTTTTTTTAGGGGATTTACAATAAATTTTCCGATATGATGTTTTGCTCCAATTGAGCTAAATCCAACAATGTGTGAGGTTATGACCACCAAAAACGCGATCGCGAGGGTCATGTTAATATCAGAATTGACTGTTCTAAGAAGGGGTAAAAAAACCTCTTTTCCTTCATGTTCTGTATGTAAGCCAATACTTTCAACACCTGGAAAAGTTCCAAACCAATTTGCAATTAAAATATAAAAAAACACCGTCGCAACTAAGGGTAAAAAGGTAATAACTTTTTCTCTACTTCCTGCAAAAGTTTGCATAAAACCCATGAATTGCTCAAAGATCGTTTCAATGAAAATTTTTCCCTTAGAAGTTTTTCCTTGAAGTTTTTTGTAACAAAATACTGAAATTAAGACTATGCCCAAAACAACAATCCAAGATGTAAATAATGTATTTGTTACATCTAAGGATCCAATATGAAAAAGTGGTTCAGGTTTTATTGATATTGTCATACTACTTTTAGAATTCTGCTATCTTTTTAACTTTTTTATATATTGATATTGATGTTATAACTAGTGAAAAAAGTATTCCTCCTATAAAAAACCAAGGTGAGGTTTCTAATTTTTTATCCAACAGCCTTCCTCCGAGTCCAAGCAACACTAAAGGCACAATTATCGAATAACCAACATCAAAGGCAAAAGCTATCAGCTCGTTTCGAGACAATACACCTTTTTCTTTATTGTTATTTTCTTCTTTCACTAAGGCAGAGTATATGAAAAAAAAGACTTATCCGCAACCAAAATTAGCTTTTTGTTTTTTTATGGATTAAAATGTCGAAACTTATTGTTCATTAATTGTTATGGATAAAAACATTCCACATTTCTATAAAAATAAAAAGGTGCTGAGGATATAGCCCTTAAAATAACCAAATCTGTGGGTTCGATAACATCTTTAGTGATACACACCATACTATTTATAGGATCTTTTGTGCTTGTGATTTTGGGTGTTTCTCTTCAAACAATGCTTTTGATTCTCACAACCGCTGTTTCTCTGGAAGCTATATATTTGGCCATATTAATACAGTTTACGGTTAACAAAAATACTGAGGAACTTAAAGAAGTTGGGAAAGATCTGGATGAAATTCAAGAAGACATAGACGAAATTCAGGAAGATGTGGATGAAATTCAAGAAGACATAGACGAAATTCAGGAAGATGTGGATGTTATTGAAAAAGGAGAAGTAGAAGAGGTCCAAAGAGATGACGAACACACTGAACTACTAAAAAACATTCAACATAATTTGGGAGAACTATTGAAAGATATAGAAAAATTAAAAACATCAAAATCAAAAAATAAAAATAATGCAAAATAAAGTAATAGAAGGAGAAGTTAAAAAAGGACAAAGAATAGGTACTACATATGGATTTCCAACGGCTAACATAGATGTTGAAGAGGAACTCGAGTCTGGTATTTATGCAGGCAAGGTCAAAATGCCGAAAGGAGAATTTCTGGCAGCTCTTTATGTTGGTAAAAAAAATCCAAAAATGATTGAGGCTCACTTAGTGGGTTATGCCGGGGAAGATTTTTATGGAGAAAGTATTATGGTGGTGATAGATAAAAAACTTAGAGAAGAAAAAGATAACCTAACTGACGAAGAAATTATGGAACTTATTGAAAATGATGTAAAAAATGTTATTAGACACTTCTCAGTTCGCGTCAATGTTTAGTGGAATTATTTCAAGACAGATTAAAGTTTCTAAAGTAGACAAAAACAAAGATTATTTAAATATTTTTTTAGAGAAACCAAAGAAAATATCTCTAAAAAAGGGTGAGAGTGTGTCTTTGGATGGAGTATGCTCGACTGTTATCTCTTATAAAAAATATTTAGAGGTTTATTACATGAAAGAAACCCTTTCTAAAACTCGTGCCAATTTAATTAAAGCCGGAGACTTTTTAAATTTTGAAGAAAGTTTAAGGATGGGAGAAAAAAATTCGGGACACTTTGTGATGGGTCATGTTGATTGCACAGGAATTATAAAAAAAATAAGAGCTGAAGGAGAATCAAAGGTTTTTGAAGTTTCAATTCCAAAAGAATTTATGTCTTATGTTGTTTATAAGGGTAGTGTTGCGATAAATGGAGTATCTTTAACTATTTCTTCAAAAAACAGGGCGACTTTTGAAGTATCTCTTATTCCTCATACTCTCAAAGAAACAAATTTAGGGGTTTTAAAAGTAGGTGATATTATAAATATTGAGACAGATATTCTCACTAAATATTCAAATGCAAAGGGACATACCAAACAATAATACAGATGATTTTAATTTTAATGTGAAAGGCAAAAAGTTTGCTGTTGCAGTTTCTGCTTTTAATTACGATATAACTTTCAAAATGAAAGACGGTGCCATAGAAACACTGAAGAGATTTGGTGCTACCGACAATGATATAACAACTGTTGTTGTTCCAGGTTCTTTTGAAATACCACTGGCCTCACTTAGACTAGCAAAATCAAAAAAATATGACGGTATTATTGCGATAGGTTGTGTTATAAAAGGTGATACAGATCATTATTTTTATGTTGCAGGTGAAGCTTCGCGAGGAATTATGAATGTAATGCTTGAAACAGGTATACCTATCGGATTTGGAATAATAACAGTTAATGACTTAGAGCAAGCCGAGGCTCGTTCAAGTGGAAATGCAAATAAGGGTGTAGAGGCCACTCTTGCACTTCTTCAAATGCTTAGTGTTTTTGACGATAATCAGATTTAGGTAAAAAAATAGCTCCACTCTCAGTATTTAGAAAGCAGAAGCTTGACAACCATCTAATGACCCCGCGTCGTCTCAGACTACTTGGAAAACTTCCATTCCGGCATTACCACCGCAGTCTGAGGCAATGCAAATGTAGTCGCCACTCCTGACAGCTCTTTTGTCAAGTGGCGTAGGGTTTTCCGGAAGACCTCCAGCACCAAGTCCACGGAAATATCCGGGAGCAGTGGAGCGAGGAATGACTTTGCTGTTGCCGGTAAGGGGAATACCGGAGGGGAGTTGATCGGTGAAATGAACCATAGATCTAAATTTTCACACAGTTTTGTTAATTTGTCAAAAAATTATATTCTATATGTCTGTCCACCAAAATTTTGGACACATTTTGCCCCCATTTTGGATCCAATTTTCATTCCCTCAATCAAGGATCGGCCTTGACATAGGGTAGAAATAAGACCAGCTCGGTAAGCGTCTCCCGCACCCGTTGGATCTAAAAGTTTTTTTACTTTTAAAGCTTTAATTTCAGTTTTTTTGTTACTTTCGTGTAAAACGCTACCCATCTCGGCCTTTGTTTCAATTACATATTTTGTCCCGCTTTCAAAAATATTTTCGAGATTTATTTCAAAATGTTTTCTTATTTGAGAAAGTTCGTGATCATTAACGATAATCATGTTCGATAGTTTTAAACAATCTAACAATATTTTTTTGTTAAAAGTTGCAAGGAGTGTTTGACCTGGGTCTAAAATAATAAAAACTTTTTTATTTACTTTTCTTAATTCTTTTATATTTTTTAAAATACTAGGTCCGGTTCCTGGAGAAAATATTGCATATTCAATTTGAGATAAATTTTGTTTAGAGATCACCTTAGAAAGTGATATTTTATTAATATACTTATAATAGGCGTTTGGTTGAAATATACCTATTTGCTGACCATTTTCATCAGTCATACCATAAAATGTTGCACAGTAACCCTCTTTATCAGTAAAAAGGGTAGGGGTGCATCGATTTTTTAGATGCTGTTCATAACGATCTTTAAAATCTTTTCCGACAATTGAAAATAATATTGGTTTTTGACCTAAAAGAGACAATCCATAGCAAATATTTCCAGCGTTTCCTCCAAAAAACTCCTTCTTGTCTTTGCCGGTGAACATTAAATTTTGGACACCAAGTTTGCCGTCTTTTAATGAGATTGATTTATTAATATCACCATTTATTCCAAAGAGAGTATCAATAACAACAGAACCAGAAACAAGTATTTTGTTTTTTATTTTTTGCATTTGTTTTTTCGCTACATACTATCAACTTTCAACTATTCACTAGTTTATTCTGTTCCTTCCTCCCAACTTCCAAGATATTTTTTTTGTGATGGAGTAAGTTTGTCGATTGAAATACCTAATGTTTTTAGTTTTTCACTCGCTATTTTTTCATCTATTTTATGAGGCAAAGTATAAACTGTTGAAGAAAGTTTTCCGTGATTTTCTTTTATGAAAATAGCTGCAAGCGATTGGTTTGCAAAGCTCATATCCATAACACTTGACGGGTGTCCTTCTGCTGCGGCCAAATTGACCAGACGCCCTTCTCCAACAACATAAATGTTTTTTCCGGAAGGTAATTCGTATTTTTCTACATTATTTCTAACCAGAGATACTTTTTTAGAAATCTGTCTCAAACCTTTCATGTCTATTTCAACATCAAAATGTCCGGAATTAGAAACAACACAACCATCTTTCATTTTTTTAAAATGATCAACTGAAACAACCTCTTTGTTGCCTGTAACTGTTACAACAAAATCTGCCGAAGTTACCGCTTTAGACATTGGCATTACTTCAAAACCATCCATACGCGCTTCCAAGGCTTTGATCGGATCAATTTCTGTGACAATTACTTTCGCACCGAGCCCTCTTGCTCTTGAAGCAAGTCCTTTTCCACACCATCCGTAACCCGCAACAACAAAAGTTGAACCCGCAACAAGCTTATTGGTAGCCCTGATAATTCCATCAAGTGTAGACTGGCCTGTTCCATAACGGTTATCAAACATGTGTTTTGTTTTAGATTCATTTACAGCAACTACAGGAAATAGTAATTTTCCGCTGTCAGATAAAGCTTTAAGACGGATAACACCCGTGGTTGTTTCTTCTGTGCTTCCTTTAAGAATTTTCGCTTGAGCAACTCGTTTTTTATGAAGTTCAGAAACTAGATCGGCTCCGTCATCCATTACAATTGTTGGTTTTTTATCCAAAACTTCATCAACATGCTTCATGTATGTTTTTGTGTCCTCACCCTTTATTGCAAAAACGCTAATTCCATAATGTTTTACTAGAGACGCAGCAACATCATCTTGAGTTGAAAGGGGATTTGATGCACACAAAAAAACCTCCGCACCAGCTTCTTTAAGGGCAATCATTAGATGGGCTGTTTCTGCAGTTACATGAAGACAAGCAGAAAGAATTTCGCCTTTCAGAGGTTTTTTCTTTCTATAGTCCTCTCGAAGAGTTTTTAAAACAGGCATTTCTTTAATTGCCCATTCAATTCTTTTTTTACCTTCTTCTGCTAAAGAAATATTTTTTATGTCGTGTGTTTTCATGAGCAAAATACTATCTTAAAATCTACAAAATTGCGAATTTAGCCCGCACTAAATATGTCAGGGCATATTTAGTGAGGGGTTTTAGATTGTTATTTTAAATATTCCTCAATATTTAAAACATGCTCCTTATAATCTTTGGAACAAAATATCGTTTTATTTTTATGAAAATAATACAAACAATCGGTCTGAATAGGATTTAGTGCTGCCTCAATTGCTGCAATTCCCGGATTTGCAATCGGTGCAGGTGGCAAACCTTTATTTTTATAAGTATTGTAAGGAGAAGCAATAGATTTGTCTTTAGGAACAACTTTCGGCCACCAACCGTTTTTGGAACTTCCTTTTGCGTATTGAAGGGTGGCGTCCATATCTAACTTCATTCCAGAAAATAATCGATTCCAAATTATGCCGGAAATTAAATTCATATCATTTTTACCCGCGGCTTCGCGTTGAATTATTGAAGCAATGGTTAAAACTTTTTCCATACTTATATGAGAGGATGTTATCTCATCAATAAATTCGTCTGACACTTTTTCTTGAAACCTCTCAAACATTTTTTGTCTCATATCTGCTCCAGAGATATCTTTCTGTATTACATAGGAATCAGGAAAATAAGTTCCTTCTGCAAGAGGTGTGGATGCGTCTGATGATAGAAAATCTTTAATATCAGAATCACTCCACGCTAATTTTTTGTGAATAATGCTTGCGATTTGCTCCTTTCGCATTCCTTCAGAAAAGCGAACATACTTTACATCAGGGTTTGCAAGAGCTAAATAAAATTCTTTATCAGCGAGTATATTTAAAGATGTTTCTATTCTTGATAGTAAGGTAGATCCAACAGCAGAATTTATACCTAGAAAAAATAATATAAGTACCGCCAAGAGAAAGGTGTATAGGAGTATTTTTTTAAATTTCACACACATAATAATACTATTTTTTTGGATTTTTTCCACTTTTTTGATAAAGTGTCAATCTATGTTTAAAGAATTTTTTTTAAAAAAACTTATTGGCTCAAAGCTCGGAAATATTCCTGAGGATCAAAAACAAAAAATAATGGCTATTGTAGAAAAAAAGCCAGAATTTTTGATGCAAATTGCAAACGAAGTAAAAACAAAAACAGATGCTGGAAAAGACCAGATGACAGCGATGATGGAGGTAATGAAGATGCACGAAGCAGAACTTAGGGAATTATTGAAATAAAAAATAGGCCACCGGGCCTAAAATTATTTTTTGAAGTCTAGTTCGACTCCGCGTCGATTGAGTTCATGGACTTTGTCCATGAGTCGGGGTAGCTGACTGCTCCAGAAAATGCCGAGGCATTCGCGTGGAGGGTTCTTAGCCCTTATGAGTCTCACTCCCTCGAGTCTTGTGGACGATTCGCCTTCAGAAGACTCTAGCTCACGCAAGATTTTCATGAGGTAGGGGACCTGGGTAAGGTCCAGCTCTGATTCGCATTGGAATGCGTGCTGGATGTATCGCCTTCCAACTCTTGGTCTCCTTGACTTTGGAATTTTTTGGACATCTTTCTTTTGCCATACGACGAAAAAAGTGACCAAAATAAAGGTTCTTTTCATAATCATTAGTAATACAAACACTTATTTGCTATATTGTAAACCTCATGGAAATAAAAATTGGAATTGTTGGACTCCCAAATGTTGGCAAATCAACACTCTTTAATGCTTTAACAAAAAAAAGTGTTCCTGCCGAAAATTATCCTTTTTGCACAATAGATCCTTCTGTCGGTGTTGTCCCTGTACCTGATGAAAGACTGTGGAAACTCTCAGAACTAAGCAAAACTCAAAAAACAATCCCTGCGGTCGTTGAATTTGTTGATATTGCTGGCCTCGTAAAAGGAGCTTCAGAGGGCGAAGGACTAGGCAACAAATTCCTTTCTCATATTAGAGAGGTAAATGCCATTGCAGAAATGGTTAGAATTTTTGATGATCCAGATGTAATTCATGTAGCTGGAAATGTTGATCCGATGCACGATATTTCTGTAATAAATATTGAACTTGGTTTGGCAGATATGGATACAGTAAAAAAACGGCTAGGTTCTCTTGAAAGAGAAATGAAAAAAGGCGAGAAAAACGCCCTAATTGAAAAAGGTATTTTAGAAAAAATAATTATTGAACTCGAAAAAGGAAATTTAGCATCAAAAGCAAATGTAACAGAGGAAGAAAAAGAAGTAATAAAAAGTTTAAATCTTCTGACGCTAAAACCTCTGATGTATATTCTCAACAAAAAAAGTGGTGCAAAAAACTTGGATGAATTAAATGATGAAAGATGGCAAAAACTACAAGAATTTCTAAAAAACGAAAACGCTAAGTGGGTATTGGTAGATGCAGGAATCGAACACGATCTAAAAGATATGGAAGGGGAAGAGAAAAACATCTTTAGAACCGAGCTCGGAATTAAAGATGATGGAATAAATAACCTTATAAGAACCGCCTATGATCTTCTGGGACTTGAAACTTATTTTACAACAGGCGAAAAAGAAACTCGTGCATGGACTATAAAAAAGAATTCTTCTGCGCCAGTTGCAGGGGCGGCGATCCACACTGACTTTCGCGAAAAATTTATTCGTGCCGAAGTTGTTGCTTCTGATACACTTATAGGGTTAGGTTCTTTTGCTAAGGCAAGAGAAACAGGAAAATTAAGAGTTGAGGGAAAGGAATATATAGTTAAAGACGGTGACGTTATTGAATTTAGAGTATAAATTTATTAGCTAATTTTAAAAAAATGGAAAATATAGAAGTTAATAATCAAAATAAAAAATCTAAAACTATTAAGTGGTCTTTGATTATTGGAATAGTTATTGTTTTAAATCTTTTCTTTAATTACTCACTTTCACTGATATATAGCGCTCCTGAATATGAAAGATTTTGTCCTACCAAACAAGTTAGAGAAGCTATAACAGATCAAGCTCAATGTCTTGCTGTGGGAGGTTCTTGGAATGAAAATACTTACGCTCCTCTACCTGGAGAAAAATCAGTTCCAAAAGGATATTGTGACGAATATTTTACTTGTAGCAAAAACTATCAAGAAGCACAGAAAGAATACGAAAAAAATGTATTTATAACGTTAGTAGTTTTGGGTGTGCTTTCTATCGTTGCAGGAGTATTTATAAAAGGTGTTGAGGTTTTATCTCTATCTTTATCTATAGGAGGAGTCTTATCTTTTGTTGTTGCTTCAATAAGATTTTGGTCTTTAGCAGATCAGTTGCTTAAAGTTGTAATACTTGCTATTGCTCTGGCGTCACTTATTTATCTAGCAATCAAAAAATTTAAAGACTAAACTTAAATAGAAACTGTAAGCAATGAGACGCTACGATCCAAAAAAAATAGAAAAAAAATGGCAAAAAGAGTGGGATAGAAAAAAAATATATAAAACCACTGAGGCCAAAGGAAAAAAATTCTGCTACGTTCTTGATATGTTCCCATATCCTTCGGGAGAAGGTCTTCACGTTGGTCATCCTAAAGGATATATAGCAACTGACATATATTCTAGATACAAAAAAATGTCTGGTTTTAATGTATTGCATCCAATGGGTTTTGATTCATTTGGTCTACCAGCAGAAAATTACGCAATAAAAAATAAAATACATCCAGATATTTCCGTAAAGAAAAATATCAAAAGATTTAGAGATCAACTATCTATTATTGGGTTTAATTATGATTGGGATAGAGAAATTGTTACCTCTGATCCAGAATACTATAGATGGACACAATGGATTTTTTTGCAGATGTATAAAAAAGGTCTGGCATATGAAGCATATGAACCAATAAACTGGTGTCCGAGTTGCAAAACAGGTCTTGCGAATGAAGATTTAGAGGACGGAAAATGTGAACGATGTGGAAGTGTTGTAGAAAAAAAACCAATGCGACAGTGGACTCTTCGTATTACCGACTACGCAGAGAAATTGCTCAATGATTTAAAATTACTTCCTAAGTGGTCAGATTCAATAAAAGAATCTCAGAGAAACTGGATTGGAAAAAGCGAAGGAGCTGAAGTTATTTTTAAAATAAAGCCAAACCAATTTACAGAAACAAAAGAAATAAAAGTTTACACCACAAGAATAGATACTATTTTTTCAGGAACCTTTATTGTTCTTGCGCCAGAACATCCATTGATACAAGAAATTTTAAATTCTAAGTCCGAGATTTCAAACAAATCAGAAATTGAAAAATATTTAGCAAAAATAAAAAATAGGACAGAAATTGAAAGAACTGAAAAAAATAATAAAGAAGGGGTTGAACTAAAAGGTGTTATTGCAATTAATCCTGCAACAAATGAAGAAATGTCGGTGTGGATTTCTGATTTTGTCCTTGGTCACTACGGTACGGGAGCGGTTTTTGCTGACGCTCATGATGAAAGAGATTATGAAATGGCCAAAAAATATAATATTCCTCTCAAGACTTCAATTGAACCTCTTTTTATTCAAAAAACTGGTGTGGACGCTGTCAGAGAAGAATTATCTTTTGTTGAAAGACCGGCAGTGGTAGCCATTGTAAAACACTGGGCAGAAGATAAATATCTTTGTCTAGCTTGGAAAAAAACAAATTGGAAAGGTTTTGTAATGGGTGGAATTGATGACGGTGAGTCAGCTATTGAGGCGGCAATAAGAGAAATAAAAGAAGAAACGGGATACAAAAATATACAGTTGTCTAAAGAATTGTCTGGTGTTGTTCATTCTAAATTTTATCATCCACTAAAAAATATAAATCGCTTCGGGCATTTTCCATCTTTGGTTTTTACACTTCAAAACGGCGAGCAAGACGAAATTTCTGAGACAGAAAAAGAAATACACAATATCCATTGGATAGAAAAAGAAAAAGTGAAAGATTTTTTGAACGTAGAGGATCTAAAATTTATTTGGGAGCAACATATTAATCCAAAACCTTTTACCGGAGAGGGAATTTTGTGTAATTCAGAACAATTTAATGGCTTAACTTCAGAAGAAGCACGGCAAAAAATAATTTCATGGCTTGAAGAAAAAGGTCTGGCAAAGAAAAAAGCAAATTATAAACTTCGTGATTGGGTATTTTCACGGCAAAGATACTGGGGCGAACCGATTCCTGTAATTCATTGCGAAAAGTGTGGAGTGGTGCCTGTGCCTGAAAAAGATTTACCCGTTACACTTCCAAAAGTAAAAAACTATGAACCGACAGGGACAGGGGAGTCTCCTTTGGCAGCAATTCAAAAATGGGTTAATACAAAATGTCCCAAATGCAAAGGTAAGGCAAAACGCGAAACAAACACAATGCCACAATGGGCAGGAAGTAGCTGGTATTATTTAAGATTTATTGATCCTAAAAATAAAAAAGTTTTTGTAGATGCAAAAAAAGAAAAAAAATTCATGCCAGTATCTCTTTATGTTGGAGGTGCTGAGCACGCAACAAGACATTTAATATATGCTCGTTTTTGGCATAAATTTTTATATGACGAGAAACTTGTTTCCACAAAAGAACCTTTTGAAAGACTTCATTCTGTAGGATTAATTGCAGCTGAGGATGGTAGAAAAATGAGTAAAAGATATGGAAATGTCGTTAATCCAGATGATGTGATAAATCAATACGGCGCAGATACACTCAGAGTATACGAAATGTTTATGGGGCCTTTTGGTTCAGGTATTGCTTGGTCTACAGACAATATGATTGGCTCTAGAAGATTTTTAGATAAAGTTTGGAACATACAAAACTTTATTACAAAAAAAGAATCTGAAGAACTAACTGTGGAATTAAATAAAACAATTAAAAAAGTTGAAGAAGATATAGAAAATTTTTCTTTTAATACTGCAATATCCAGTATGATGATTTTTGTTAATAAAGTTTACGAACAAAACTCTATTTCCAAAAAATCATTTACGAGTTTTTTACAACTTCTTTCACCATTCGCTCCACATATTACAGATGAAATATGGCATTTATTAGGAAATAAAAACTTCATTTATTCATCAAAATGGCCAAAAGTTAACCAAAAATTACTGAAAAAAGACACAGTAACCATAGCCATTCAGGTTAATGGAAAAACTAGAGGAACTATTTCTATTGATCCAAAACTTCCTGACGAAAAAGTATCCAAAATTGCATCAGAAAATCCAGCTATAAGGGAGTATTTATTGGGTAAAAATATCCTAAAAACCATTGTGGTTAAAGGACGAATTGTTAATTTTGTGGTAAATTAGAGCAGATATTGACTTTATTTAATAAAAGTGATAGAAATAACTACGCAAATATAGAAAAATAGCGACTCAAATGGCAAATTTTAGCTTCAAACCAAAAATAATTGTAAAAAAACTCCTTGAGGCACTGCCTTCACGCGGAAGAGATATTCTTTCTTCTAGATACGGCTTAGGAAAAAGCTCTTCAAAGATGACTCTTGAAGGTATTGGTGACACATATGGAATAACAAGAGAGCGAGTCAGACAAATTGAAAACGCATCTATAACAAATATTAGAAAATCAAAAACATACAAAGAATCTGTTGTGATTTTTGATGAGGTAAGAAAAATTGTTGATGCGCTTGGAAGTTTTATTTCTGAGGAAGATTTTTTAAATCATGTTGCTCCGAAAGATAAAGCCCTTCAAAATGCTATCCACTTTTTACTCGTCGTAGGAGAACCTTTCAAAAAATTTAAAGAGGACGATGATTTTAAGCATAGATGGCATACAAACGAAGCGCACGCAAAAAAAGTAGAGGAAGCAATAAAAAAACTCTATAAATCTCTTGCTGACGATGAATTATTGCCTGAATCAGAAATGCTTGAAAAATTCTTAAAACATCTAGAGGATGTTAATCAGGAATACAAAACGGAAGAAATTCTAAAAAGATGGCTTTCTATATCAAAAAAGGTTAATAGAAATCCTCTTGGGGAATGGGGTGTTGCTCACTCAAAAAATGTCTCAGTTAAAGGTATTAGAGACTACGCGTATTTGGCAATCAGAAAACACGGCTCACCAATTCATTTCAAAGAAGTAGCAAAATCAATAGAAAAACTTTTCAGTAAAAAAGCTCATATAGCTACAACCCACAATGAACTCATAAAGGATCCTAGGTTTGTTCTTGTTGGAAGAGGTTTGTATGCGCTTTCAGAATGGGGCTACCTAAACGGCGTGGTAAAGGATGTGATTGTAAAAATACTAGAAAAAAACGGTCCTCTTACTAAAGACGAAATAATAGATAAAGTTCTTAAGGAAAGGTACGTGAAAGAAAATACAATTTTAGTAAATTTACAAAACGCTAAACATTTCAAAAAAGATAAAGAAGGAAGATACTCTCTTAGCAAGTAATTTACTACTTTCTAATTCTAAAAAGTGTTATTATTAACTCATGGAAGCGAGTTTTTTTAGTCCCTTTAACGATGTTTTTACAAACGGTCTGGGCTTTGCTTGGGTGCTTGTTATTATTTGTGCACCAATTATTTTGGCGTGGTTCTTTTTTGAATCATTCGTAACTTTGCGAAGACAACAATTTATCCATGCTCAGGAAAAAGTTGTACTAGAAATAAAGTTACCTAGAATATTTCCAAAATCTCCTTTGGCAATGGAATTATTTTTGACTTCCCTTTATCAGACAAAAGGTGAGGGCACGTGGATAAACAGATATTTATATGGAAAAGTTCGCCCATGGTTTTCTCTAGAACTAATTTCTGACGGAGGAAACATTAGATTTTATATTTGGTGCTGGAAATTTTGGAAACATTTAGTCGTGTCGCAACTGTACGCTCAATTTCCTGATATAGAAATAAAAGAAGTCGAAGACTACACATCTAAAGTTCATTTTAACCATCACAATATGGATTTGTGGGGATGTAATTTTAAACTCTCAAAAGCAAGCCATTATCCGATTCTTACCTATGAAAAATACAAACTCGACAAAGACCCTGACGAGGAACTAAAAGTTGACCCAATGACCCCCATTCTTGAATATTTGGGATCTTTAAGAGAAGGTGAGCAAGCTTGGATACAAATATTAATTAGAGCTCATAAAAAAGAACAAACAAAACCCGGAACTTGGTTTGAAAAAGTAGACTGGACATATGCAGCAAATGAAGAAATTAAAAAACTTAAAGGGCAAGATACGAGTGCGATTGGTGATGTAAAACTTGAGGGTTTTAGTCTTTCTAAAGGCGACAGAGAAATAATTGATGCCATTCAACACAACATATCTAAAATTCCTTTTGATGTTGGTATTAGAGCGCTGTATTTTGCTCCTCTAGATAAATTTAATGAGATAAATGTTGCAGGACTAAATGGAGCATTTAGACAATACAACTCAGCCAACCTAAATAGTTTTGAAGCGGATCACGCCACAAGTTTTGATTATCCTTGGCAAGATTTTACTGGAAAAAGATTACTTGGAAGAAAAGAGCACACTATTCATGCCTACGGAGAAAGAGAATTCTTTCATAAGCCTAATCCAGGACATTTCTTTACAATGAGTACAGAAGGATTAGCAACTATTTATCACTTCCCAGGAGAAGTAGCTAAAACCCCAACAATCGGACGAATCGAGGCTAAAAAATCTGAACCTCCAGCAAATCTTCCTATCTAAAAAATATGCAAGAAGATATTATCTTAGAGCAACCAAAAAAGTGGTCTTGCAAGTTAATTTTTTTAGGTTTATTTTTTTTAATTATATTATTTTCTGTTTGTATTATCTTTTTTGTTCCTAAATCATTTTCAGAAAAAACGACCGTTGTGATAAAAAAAGGTCAAAGTGCAAAGGAGGTTGGAAATACTTTAAAATCAAAAAACCTTATTTACTCAGAAAACTTATTTTATATAAGCGAAAAAATCCTAGGAGGTCATATTGTTGAAGGTCCCTATCTTTTCTCTAAAAAAGAAAGCTTATTTTCTGTAATTAAAAGGCTAAGAAAAGGGGAGTACGGGATTGTTAGTGCCAAAATTACAATTCCCGAGGGTTTTACTAGAAAACAGATTGCGTCCGCCTTAAATAAAAATCTTAGCTATTTTGATGAGCAAATTTTTCTAGAAAAAACAAAAAAAATGGAAGGGTATCTTTTTCCTGATACTTATTTAATAAGACCCAATCAAACCGAAGAAGACATAATAAAACTTTTTACCGATACATTTGCATCAAAAAATGAACTTATACACGCATTACCCGATGATAAAAAAAATGATGTTGTAAAATTAGCGTCAATTGTAGAAAGAGAAGTTAGAGGAAAAGAAGACAAGGAGATAGTTGCTGAAATTTTTGTAAAAAGAATGAAAATTGGAATGCCTCTTCAAGCAGATTCTACTTTGGTATACGAAAGAGGTGGAAATTCTTTTACCCTAAGTGTTAGTGACTTAAGAACTGACTCCCCTTACAACACTTACACAAGAAAAGGCTTGCCTCCAACTCCAATTTCAAATCCTGGAGAAGATGCTTTAGACGCTTCCTATAAGGCTTTATTCTTAAGCACTGGGACTCCATATTTATATTTCTTGACAGATAAGGATGGAAGCGTGCATTATGCAAAGACACATGATGAACATGTTTCCAATAAAAGAAAATATCTGCAGTAAAACAGTTTTTGTTGGCCTCTCTGGAGGTGTTGATTCAGCTGTATCTGCATATTTATTAAAAAAAGCTGGCTACAAAGTAGTTGGGGCTTTTATAAAAACTTGGATGCCTGAAGGATATCCTTGTACTTGGAAAGAGGAGAGGAGAGATGCTATGAGAGTTGCGGCTCATTTAGAAATTCCTTTTGTAACAATTGATTTAGAAAAAGAATACAAAAAAAATGTCGCGGATTATATGATTTCAGAATATAAAGCTGGAAGAACACCAAACCCAGATGTAATGTGCAATAAAGAAATAAAATTTGGAGGTTTTCTTAAAAAGGCAAAAGAAATGGGGACAGATTTTGTTGCTACGGGACATTATGCGCAGAATATAGAAAAAAACAGGCAATATTTTTTATGCAAAGCCGATGATAAAGAAAAGGAGCAAAGTTACTTTTTGTGGACTCTTACTCAGGAGCAATTAAAAAACATACTATTTCCAATAGGAAACTTACAGAAATCTGAAGTGAGAAAAATAGCTAAAAAAATAAAACTTCCAAACGCAGAAAAAAAAGATAGTCAGGGAATTTGTTTTTTGGGCGATATTGATATGAAAAAATTTCTTAAAGAACAGATAAAATCGAAATCTGGAAAAGTGTTCAACTCTGACGGCGAAGAAATTGGTCATCATGACGGAGCCATTTTTTATACAATAGGTGAAAGACATGGCTTTACGGTAACCAAAAAAAGTCCAAATGATGAGCGTCTTTATGTTATTTCAAAAGATATAACAAACAACACAATTACTGTTGGTAATGAATCTAACTTAAACAAAACATCAAAATATATATCAAAAGAAATTTTAATTGATAAGATAAACTGGATTAATGAAGAACCAAAAGAAAATAAAATATATACTGCTCAGATTAGGTATCACCAAAAACTTCAAAAAGTTAAATTAAAAAAGGTGAGTTCAAAATGGCTTGTTACTTTTGAAACGCCTCAAACTTCTGCTTCCGGACAGTCAATTGTTATTTACGACAAGGATGTTTGCCTCGGTGGTGGCGTGATAGAATAGAGCCCAATGGCCTACGAATCAAAACCAAAAATAAGAGGAGCTAACTGGAATTACGGCGGAAGTAATTGGAAACTCTCAAGATCGAAAATTGACCTTTTTATGGAATGTCCTAGATGTTTTTATCTTGATAATAAACTAGGAGTGTCTCGTCCAAGAGGTCCAGCTTTTACTTTAAATATTGCTGTTGATGCGCTCTTAAAAAAAGAATTTGACATTCATCGAGCTAAACACAGCCAGCATCCTCTTATGCAAAAATACAAAGTTGATGCAGTTCCGTTTGATCATGAAGAAATAGAAAAATGGCGAGAAAATTTTGTTGGAATTCAATATAAATATGAAAAGACCGGCATGCTCATAACCGGAGCGATTGATGATGTTTGGATTGATAAAAATGATAATTTAATTGTCGTTGACTACAAAGCCACAGCCAAAGACGGAAAAATGGATTCTTTGGGCGATACAAAATGGCAAAACCAGTATCAAAGACAGATGGAAATCTATCAGTGGCTTCTGCGACAAAAAGGTTTTGAAGTAAGCGACACAGGATATTTTGTTTATGTAAACGGCCAAACAGATAGGGAGGCTTTTGACGGAAAATTAGAATTTGACGTCACTCTTATTGCACATAAAGGTAAGATAGACTGGATAGAAGATACTCTTTTAAATATAAAAAATTGCTTAGATAGCGAAGAATTGCCTGCATCTGGAGAAGGTTGTGAGTTCTGTGCATATAGAGAATTTGCTGGAAAATCAATACAAAATATTTTTAAGGCAAAAATTGATGAGAAAAAAAATAAAGAACCAAAACCAGGAAAACTCTTTTAAGGCTAGAGTTTTAAAAGTTGTTGCAAAAATTCCAAAAGGAAAAACCCTTTCATACAAAGAAGTAGCAATGAAGGCCGAAAATCCAAAAGCCTTTAGAGTCGTTGGAAATATTATGAAAAATAATGCCGACAAAAATATTCCGTGTCACCGAGTAATTCTAGGGAATGGAAAAATTGGAAAATATAACGGTCTTCTAGGAAAAGACAAACAGCAGATTATTTTGCAAGAAAAAAAACATGAAAACAATCTTACAGCAAAGCGATAAAGATATTTTTCCAGAAAATCTTCTTACACCAGAACCTGAAGTCTATAAAGAGGTTTCAAGGGTTAAGGCTCTTGTATTTGATTCAGAAAATAAATTAGCTTTAGTCCGTGTAAAAAACTTTCATCTTCCTGGAGGAGGTGTGGAGGAAGGTGAATCGCTTGAAGAAGCATTACACAGAGAGATGAAAGAAGAAATTGGATGTGAGGTTTCAATACTTCAAGAATTGGGTGTAAGTGACGAATTCAGAACAAAGCATGGCACCCACCAAGTAATTCACGGCTTTGTTTGTAAGGTTGTTGGTAATAAAGGCTCTCCAACCACAATATTAAAAGATGAGGAAGGAATAGAGGTTTTTTGGTATGACATTGATGAGGTTTTATCTATATTAGAGAAACAACTCCACACTCTCTCTTTTGATGCTTATCACTCATGCTTTAACACGAGAGCGCATATTGCATTTATAAAAGAATATAAAAATAATTATTTATGATTCTAGATAAAAAACCAGATGATTTTAATCCTAAATTAAGAGCTGTTGGATGCTTGATTGTCTGTGGAAATAAGCATTTATTACTGAAAAGAAACAAAAATAAATTTGAAGGAGAAAAGTGGCAAGCGCCAGGAGGAAAAATAGAAGAAGGCGAGTCGAAAGAAGAAGCATTGTTACGAGAAGTGCTTGAAGAAACAAGTTTATATCTCGAATCAAACAGGTTGTCTTTCATTGAAAGCTTTTATGTGCGTTATTCTGAATATGATTTTGAATACGATATTTTTGTATATCCAATAGATAAAATCCCAGAAATTAAACTCCGAGATGAGAAACATTCTGAATACAAATGGGCTACAAAAGAAGAAGCTCTCAAACTTCCAATCATCAAAGATGGTCATGCTGTTTTAAAAATTGTTTACGAAAAATTTTAAATGAATCCCGTTAGAAATTGTTCGGTTACGAACTTGTTAAAAAATATAAGAGTGAGTATAAATAAAGTATTATTAGCAAAACTTAGTATAAGGTTGGAAATGTCTAACATTTCTGATTTCTAACGGGATGAATAAAGACGAGCGATTTAATGAACTAAAAAAAATTCGCGATGAACTTTTGGTGGCAGAATTTTTGCCTTTATATAAATTTCGCAAAGAAAATAATTATTTTCCGGTCATAGGCGAGGGAAGTCATTTTTCTAAAATAATGTTTATCGGCGAAGCTCCCGGCAAAAACGAAGCTAAAAATGGAAAACCTTTTTGTGGCGCATCAGGAAAATTTTTAGATGAACTTTTAGCACATGCAGGAATAAAACGAGAAGATGTATATGTAACAAATATTGTAAAAGACAGACCCCCAGAAAATCGTGATCCAAGCCCTACAGAAATATCCTCTTACGGACCGTTTTTAGATAAACAAATAGAAATAATTCAACCAAAAATTATTGCGACATTAGGCAGATTTTCTATGCAATACATCATGGAAAAATTTGGACTGTTTTTAGATATAGAACCTATCTCTGTTGCACACGGAAAACAATACGAAGCAAACACTAATTATGGAAAGATAAAAATAATTCCTTTTTATCATCCTGCCGCTGCAATCTACAACCAACACCTTAAAGAAACTCTTAAAAAAGATTTTGAAGTTTTAAAAAATTTTGTATAAAAAAATCGGCATGAAGCCGAGGAACTACTCGTAGAAAGTTACTTCACCTGTAATCGGATAGAGCATTCCGATCTTTCCACCTTCCTTCTTAATGAAGCCGGTAAATTTTTTTTCGCCTTCTTCGGGTATACCCCAAGGAACCTTGACCACGAGGCATTCGCCGAGCTGAGAAATCGAGACACTATTTCTCGAAAAATCGATGCTCATTACACCGATTCGCTGGACAACTGCCAACCTCTTTCCTTGCATGACAAAAATCTCACGAACGACATACCCGTTGGCATCCTCAGACAGAACACTGATAGGTATTGTCTCAGAGACAGAGTCCTTGAGAAGATTCACGGGTGGGGTTGATTTTGGTTTTTCCACCTCCTGGGCATTGAGGCCAGAGAGAGGGGCGAAGATCGCGACGAGCACGATCACGAGCTGAATGAGCTTTGTTTGCATCGCCCAAAACCATAGCACAATAATATTGACTTTTCAAGTAAATTTGATATAATTGCACACATGAAAAATAGAATATTATCTTTGGCTTTTACACTCGTTTTGCTTGCACCTGCAACCTCTTTTGCTGCCTGCACTGACTTAAAAAATAATCTAAATCTCGGAACTAGCGACAAAAAAACAAAAGGTGAGGTTACAAAACTTCAAAAATTTTTAGGTTCTAGAATAAATGGAGTATTTGACCTAAACACCGCTGTAGCTGTTTCAAATTTTAAAAAAAATAATAGGCTTGGAAATTCTGTAATGGTGGACAAAAAAACCAGAGAATCTATAAAAAACAAAAGCTGTAGTGTCGTTATTTCAAACACTCCAATAACAATTAACGACAATTCACAAAATTCAACCAATAATACAACTATTACAGGCTTTCAAATTTCGGGACAAAATACAGGAATAAGTGTAAACGAGATACCTGTAACTAACGCAACAGGCACAACACCAACAATTCCAGGAACAACAGTTATTCTTCCTCCGACAATAAATTTCGATTTTACTGAATAATATAGTCGTGCTATTCCTGATCTCCAATAGATCGACTATTCTCCAAATTTTTTATTAAAACCTCGGCGCGATCGTATAAACTCTGAACAGTTTCTTTATTTATAATTGAAATAACCAAATCCTCAATCTTTTTTTGAATATCAAAGTAAGATAAATTTTCAGTCGAACTTGAGTCAGCTGGCTCACCTAAATTAGCGATAGCCCCCTTAGTAAGAAGCATTTTTTGATAATCTTTTAATTCTTTAATAGATTCCTCAACGATTTGTTCTTGTTTGATGCCGTCACCATGTTTTGGTCTATCAAAACCCAAAGCTCCTAGTTCGTTTGTCATGTATACATAATACAATAAATTGTGATACATTGTTACCTATGAATTCTGAACAAATTCGTCAAAAATTCTTAGATTTCTTTGCAAAAAGAGGTCACACAATTATTCCTTCGGCTCCTCTTGTGCCGGAAAACGATCCTTCTGTACTTTTTAACACTGCCGGCATGCAACCTCTTGTGCCATATCTTTTAGGCGAAAAACATCCCGCAGGAAAACGCATAGCGAATGTTCAAAAATGCGTTAGAACTCAGGATATAGATGAGGTGGGCGACAACACTCACGATACTTTTTTTGAAATGCTCGGAAACTGGTCTTTAGGAGATTATTTTAAAGAAGATGCGATTAAGTGGAGTTATGAACTTCTTACATCAAAAGAAGGTTTTGCCCTTGATCCAAAACGACTTTACATAACTTGTTTTGATGGAGATGAAAACGCACCAAAAGATACAGAAAGTTTTGAAATTTGGAAAAAAGTTGGAATTCCTGAAAATCGAATTTACTTTATGCCTGCAAAAAGCAATTGGTGGAGTGCTGGCGACAATGGCCCTTGCGGACCCGATACAGAAATGTTTTATGACATAACAGAAGAAGGTTTGGGTGATTTAAATAAAGAAGAATATTTGATTGCCGACGAAAAACAGCAGGTAGTTGAGATATGGAACGATGTCTTTATGGAGTATCTAAAAAAAGATGGGAAAGTTGTTGGAAAATTAAGTTCAAAAAATGTTGATACTGGATCAGGACTTGAAAGAGTTACGATGGCGCTTCAGAAAAAAAATAATATTTTTGATACGGATTTGTTTAAGCCAATAATGGAAAAAATAGATGAATTTACTTCAAGCACAGATTCTTCTCTTACAAAATCTAAAAGAATTGTGGCAGATCACATAAGAACATCTGTCTTTATGATAGGAGATGGCGTAACTCCATCTAACACAGATCAGGGATACATTTTAAGAAGACTTTTGAGGCGAGCGGTGCGCCACGCAGATAAGCTTGGCATGAAACACGGAGCGCTTTTTTGGATCGCAGAAACGGTTATAGAAAAATACAAAGATGTATATAGAGAATTGGTAGCTAAAAAAGAAACAATTAAAACAGAGATCGATAAGGAGGAACAGAAGTTTAGACAAACCTTGGAAAAAGGAATACGAGAGTTTGAAAAAGGAACTGATCCTTTTATTTTATTTACCAGCTATGGTTTTCCAATTGAACTCACAGAAGAAATTGCTATAGAAAGAGGACAAAAAATTGATAAACAAAAATTTGAGGAAGAATTTAAAAAACACCAAGAACTTTCACGCGCTGGCGCAGAAAAAAAATTTAAAGGAGGCCTGGGAGACACAAGTGAAAAATCTCTTCAATACCACACTGCAACACACCTTCTTCACCAAGCTCTCCGCGATGTTTTGGGAAATCATGTAACCCAAAAGGGAAGCAACATTACTCCAGAAAGACTGCGATTTGATTTTACACACACAGCCAAAATGACTGACGAAGAAAAGAAAAAGGTTGAGGAGATAATCAATCAGAAAATAAAAGATTCTCTGCCTGTGCAAGTTGAATCTCTACCAAAAGAAGAAGCGGAGAAAACTGGCGCTCTACATTTTTTTGGAGACAAATATGGCGATACTGTTACAGTTTATTTTATAGGAGAAAATTTAGACCACGCTTACTCAAAAGAATTTTGTGGTGGTCCTCATGTAAAAAATACATCTGAGCTTAAGGGCACTTTCAAAATCCAAAAAGAAGAAGCGGTCTCGGCTGGAGTTAGACGAATTAAAGCTGTAATAGAGTAAACAAAAGACTATCGTTTTTATCACTCATATATTAAAATATGGGTGATGTCTTTTTTTGCTTCAAAAAATAGTAATAATAGAAACGAGTTAGTAATAATTGCTGAAAGTGGAGCAATTGATATATCTCTTGTAAAATTTTATGAGGGTGAAAATCCAAAAATAATATTTGGAATGAATGAAGAAACAGTTTTTCTTGAAGAACTAGACGCTAAACGTCTAGAAACAAGAATGCTTTCTACTCTAAAAAGAGTTGGTGAAAAAATAATATCCACAAAACTAACTGATAGTGACTTAAAACCAGACATCGTTAGATTTGTGCTTGGTTCGCCATGGCACATACCACTAGAAACTAATGCTGTTATTAAAAAAGACAAACCTTTTATTATTTCAGAAAATGAATTACTAGAAGCAATCTCTATCCAAGTTCCAAACAGCGAAAACACAGATATTGTTGATCAGACAATAATATCTGTAACTGCAAACGGTTATGAACTCAAAGATCTTAAAGGCAAAAAAGCTCAAGAAGTTGAAATTAAGGCCATAACCAATGTGGTAGATAAAAAATTAAAAGAAAAAATCAGTGAAATAATAGAGATATTCCTTCCTCACACCAAAATCCGTTACGAAAGTATTACAAGTCTTTCATCTTTAGGAATATCAAAACTAATCAAAAAAAATTCTTACCTCCTGCTAATTCCTGACCACGAGGTTGCAGACATGTTATTTATAAGAGAGGGAGTAATAAAAAAGATCGCTTCGGTTCCTTATGGTAAAAATTATTTTATTCGTATTCTCATGGATAAATCACTAAGCCCGATATATGAGGATGCAAAAAGCGCTATTGCTCTCTTTGCTAATGACAAATTGAACGATGAAAAAAGTCTCAAAATAAAAAATGAATTACTTAAATCTATTGACCCGTTTATAGAAACAATAAGAAAAGTTATATGGGAAGGTCTTTTAGAAGGGCCTGTTGAGGGTATATATGTCTTGAGCAACAGTATTGAATCCCAATTAATGTGGCAAGTAGTGGCTGAAGATCCTTATTGTAAGGGAAGTTTTGGAAAAGATCCCGAATTAGTGTTTATAGAACCAAATATGTTTAAGGAATTTATATCCAGACAAGAAACTGACCAAGAAATTTCTGAAGAAATGGGACTATCAATAATGGGTATCAACAGTTTAGAAAAAGTTGGACTGAAAAAAATATAGTATAATTAGATTTAATGAAAAAAGAAGTTAGAGACATCGTAACTAATAAGAGTAGTGAAAGAACGATACGAAATATTCCTATACCCGGAAAAGAACCCTCAAAAAAAGAAGATCGCAGAGAAAGAGGATCAACATCAATACCGGTAAGAAAAATAATAACTCCAGAAGAAAATAATATTACCGATTATTCTTTTACCGAAAAAAATAGAAACCGAAACTGGAAAATATGGGCAGTTGCTTTCGTGGCTTTAGTTGTTTTATTTCTTATAGGAAGTGCTTTATTTAATAAAACCACCATAACAATTGAGACGAAACAAATACCATTTGATATGACTGGAAAAATAAATGCTGGTAAAAATGGTGAAGGAATTTTATATACATCTATAACTCTAAAAGATAAAACTGAAATTCAAGTAAAGGGAGGAGAAAAGAAAGAAATTTCTGAGAAAGCGTCGGGCAAAATTGTGATATACAACAACTCCGGAACAGCATCACAAAAATTAGTTGCTGGCACGAGATTTGAAACCCCAGAAGGTTTGATATTTAAAACAGACAGAGCTGTTACGGTTCCAGGACAAACAACTAAGGACGGCAAAAAAATTCCAGGAAGTGTTGAAGCAACGATCTTTGCTGAAAAAGCAGGTAATCAATACAATGTGGGTCTAACAGACTTCACTATTCCTGGATTTAAAGGCACAGATAAGTTTAATTCTGTATATGCTCGTTCAAAAACCGCAATAGGAGGTGGAGGATTGGGAACAATCGCTGTTGTTAAAGAAGAGGATCTTAAAAAAGCCAACGGACAAATTGAAGAATCTTTAAAACAAATATTGATCAAAAAAATAAAAGAGGAAACACCTAAAAACTTTATAGTTCCAGAAAATGCTTGGACAATAACGGTAGAAGTCTTACCACCAGACTACAATAGTGAGGGTGCGACAATAAAAGCTGAAGGTTCAATAAAAGCATTTACTCTAAATGTTGGTTCAATTTATTCTTTCTATTCTTCAAGAGACAAAATGCCTGTAGGAGAAGGAAACGTTAAGGCATCATCATTAAATTTAAAAGCTACCTCTTTTTCAGAAACAGACAACGGTTTAGAAATTGATTTAACTGGTACTGTTACAGTAACGGCTGATATAGACAAAGACAAAGTCCTTTCGTCTGTAATTGGAAAAGGAAAGTCTGAAGCTCTTGAACCTATCAAAAAAATTGCAGCAGTTAATAATGCAAAGATAACAGTTACTCCTTTTTGGTCATCAAAAGTATCTGATTCGCCATCGGATATTGAGATAAACATAAAATAACCTTGATTTTGTTTATTTATTTTAGTATTCTGAATGTACACCTAAAGATACATGGTAAATAAAGAAGTAGAAATAAAATCTGGTTTAGTAATAGAAGCTCTGCCTAATACTCTTTTTAGAGTTCAAGTGGAAGGAAATGAAGAACCAATTTTAGCGTATCTAGCTGGCAAAATGAGAATAAATAGAATACGTGTTCTCATTGGTGACACAGTTGAAATGGAAATGGATCCTTACGGAGGAAAAGCAAGAATAATTAGAAGAAAGTAGAGAATCCCCAGAATGGGCCTTTGACTTAAAAAGCGCCTTCTGGTACAATTGTCCCTACTTTTTCGTTTGTTATAAGAAAAAGTTTTTCGCGGTTATAAACCGCTTTTATTATGAGAGTAAAAGCATCTGTAAAAAAAATCTGCCCAAAATGTAAGACCGTTAAAAGAAGCGGTGTTATAAGAGTTATTTGCAAGGCAGACAGACGCCATAACCAAAGACAAGGATAAATTTCATGAGACTACTAGGTATTACAGTTCCAGATAACAAAAGATTAGAGATCGCTCTTACATCTGTATACGGAATAGGAAGAAGCCGAGCACAACAGATACTTTCAAAAGCTAAAATAGACTTTGGCACTCAAGCAAAAGAACTGAACACCGAACAAGAAAACAGTATCCGAAAGATTGTTGAATCATACAAACTTGAAGGAGAACTCAGAAGAGAAGTTGGTTCAAATATAAAAAGACTTAAAGATATAAAATGCTACAGAGGGACAAGACATTTTAGAAGACTTCCAGCTAGAGGACAGCGAACAAAAACAAACGCCAGAACACTTAAGGGTGTAAAGAAAACTATGGGTAGCGGACGAAAAAAAGCTGAAAAGAAATAATCAATAAATTATGGGAAAGAAAAGAATTGTAAAAAAAGAAGACGGCGAGAACAGCTCAAAGCAGGCCGGAACATCTCTATCAAAAAAGAGAGTTGATACTGCTGTTTTAAATATTCAATCAACATACAATAATACAATTGTTACTCTTGCTGACACAAAAGGAAATGTTCTTGCGTGGGCAACAAGTGGAAATATTGGATTTAAGGGTGCTAAAAAAGGCACCCCTTTTGCTGCCGCAAAAATAGGTGAGGTTCTTGGAGCTAAAGCTCAAGCTATGGGCCTAAAACAGTTATCTGTAGTTGTAAAAGGTGTTGGTTCAGGAAGAGAATCTTCAATAAGAGGATTTTTGTCTAAAGGGACATTTGAAGTAACTTCAATAAAGGACATGACACCTGTTCCTCATAATGGACCTAGACCACCAAAACCAAGAAGAGTGTAAAGTAAAAATATATGAAAATCGGACCAAAATATAAAATAGCAAGAAGACTCGGAGCGCCAATTTTTGAGAAAACTCAAACAGCTAAATTTCAGGCCTCAAAAGAAAGAAAATCTGGAAGAATAATCAGACCAAGATCAAGTTTTGGTGCTCAAATGGTAGAAAAACAAAAAACTCGTCTTACATACGGAGTTACAGAAAAACAACTAAAAAACTACGCAAATAAAGCACTCCAAAATAAAACTTCTCAAACAGACGCTCTTTACGGAACACTGGAGTCTAGGTTAGACAATGTTGTTTACAGAGCAGGATTTGCAGAAACAAGAAGAAAAGCTCGACAACTAGTTTCTCATGGACATATTATTGTAAATAATATAAGAGTTACTATTCCTTCATACCAAACATCAAAAGATGAAGTAATTTCAATAAGAAAAGAAAGTGTTGAAAAGCCTGTATTTAGAAATATAGAAGAAGCTCTCAAAAATAAAGAAAAAGTAGATTGGCTTACTGTTGATATAAAAAAGAAAGAAGTGAAAGTTACTGCGAAGCCAGCCTACAAACCAATCCAAGAACTCTTTGACCTTAACGCTGTGTTTGAGTATTACAGAAGGTAAAGGGGTTGCTAAGTTTAGATTATTAGGTTATAGTTTTTAGACATTTGCCAAAAAATTAATAATAAAAAGAGCTTTTTATATGTCTGACGCAAAAATTTTGTTACCATCAAAACCAAGGATTGTAAAGGAAGATGCAATTTCTGGTATTTATGAGATTGACGGTCTTTATCCTGGTTATGGACATACACTAGGAAACTCCTTAAGAAGAATAATACTATCTTCATTAGAGGGTGCCGCTATAACATCCTTAAAGATTAAAGGGGTAAGTCATGAGTTTTCAACTATAGAAGGAATAAAGGAGGATGTTGTTACAATTATCCTAAACCTAAAGAAACTTAGATTCAAAATTCTTTCTAATGAATCACAAACCTTAACACTGAAAGTAAAAGGTTCTAAAAAAGTGACTGGTGAGGATTTTAAACTTCCAGGTCAAGTTGAGATTATGAATCCTGATCATTTTATTGCTGAAATAACAGATAAATCAGCTGAGTTGGACATGGAAGTGGTTATTGAAAAGGGTATGGGATACCTTCCAAAAGAAGTAATACAGAAAGACCGAGTAGAGATTGGATCAATTGCTGTTGATGCCATATTTAGTCCAATCAGAAGAGTTGGATACGATGTAGAAAACATGCGAGTTGGTGGAAGAACAGACTTCAACAAATTGAGAATTTTCATTGAAACCGATGGAAGTATTAGTGCAAGAGAAGCTCTTGAAGAATCAATAAGAATTATGATTCATCAACTTAAAGCTGTAGTTGGTTTTGTAGAAAAGGAAGAAGAGGTTGCTGAGACAAAAGAATCTCACACAAAAAAAGATGAGCCTAGCAAAGAAGTAATGGAAGAAATACTTAAGACTAGAATAGAATCTCTTGACGCATCTCAAAGAACGATAAATGCCCTTATTGCCGCAAACATCAGAACCGTTGGAGGTCTTGCTAGAAAGAAAGAAAAAGATCTTTCAGAAATTGATGGTTTAGGGACAAAAGGAATACAGGAAATAAAAACTATTCTTAAATCTTTCAGTTTGGAACTTAAATAAGACAATGAGACATCACAATAAAAACAAAAAATTAGGTAGAACAAGAAAGGGTAGAGCAGGACTCATGAAAACGCTTGCCCACGCTCTTATTGTGCGCGAAGCAATAAACACAACAGAAACAAAAGCAAAAGCACTTAGACCTTTTATAGAAAAAATGGTAACTCACGCTAAAAAAAACACCCTTGCTTCAAAAAGACTTATCGCTAAAGCAATCACTGACAAAAAAGCTCTGAATAAAATTACTGATGAAATTTCAAAACGATTCGAAAGTAGAGCAGGAGGATATACAAGAATAATAAAACTTCCTAAAAGAGTTAAGGACGCAAGTAAGATGGCGCGAATAGAATTTGTAAAGTAAATATATGAATTACACAATAGACGCAACAGGAAAAAAAATAGGTAGATTAGCTTCAGAAATTGCTTCAATACTTATGGGCAAAAAAGATTCATCTTTTGCAAGAAATAAAGTTGTTGATGCAAAAATAGCAGTATCTAATGCTTCAAAAATCTCAGTTACTGAAAAAAAATCAAAAGAGACAACTTTTGCAAGATATTCTGGATATCCAGGAGGGTTAAAAATTGAGACTCTTGAGCAATTAAAAAATAAAAAAGGTCTCGGAGAAGTTTTAAAGAAAGCAGTTTACGGAATGCTTCCAAAAAATAAACTTAGAAGAGTTATGATAAAAAATCTTAAAATAGAAGAATAATATGTCTGCAACAAAATCAACATCATACATAGAAGCAGTCGGTAGAAGAAAAACTTCTGTTGCACGAGTAAGAATTACAAAAGACTCAAAAGGAGGAATTGTTGTTAATAATCGCCCTATAGCAGAATATTTTCCAGTAAAAGAACTCCAAGAAACAGTAGAAAGTCCTCTTAAGAAAGTAGAGGGATCATACAAAATAACCGTGGTTGTTTCGGGAGGAGGAATTTCGTCTCAAGCAGAAGCTGTAAGACTCGGAATCTCTAGGGCAATTATTGAAGATAAACCAGAAACAAGAACAGCTATAAAAAAAGAAGGTTTCCTAAAAAGAGATGCTAGAGCTAAAGAAAGAAGAAAATTCGGTCTCAAGAAAGCTAGAAAAGCTCCTCAGTGGTCAAAACGATAAACGGCAAAATCCCCAAACTGGGGATTTTGTTTTTTTGACCACTGAGGAGTGAGAAGGGGGTCGGGGAAACTCCGGTTTCCCCGTGGAGGAAGGCAGTCCCCTTTTAGCGGACGTTGGAAAACCGTGGGTTTCCAAGGTAGCGGAGCGTCCACATTGGTCAAAAAGATAATCAACAAAAAAACCTCCGGAAACGGAGGTTTTTTTGTATCTTGCCCTTAATATTTTTTTTGCTATGCTGTATCCACTATGGATGAACAAGATATAACTATTGAACCAGAAAACAATGAGGAGCTGGGAGGTAAAGATCCTAAAGAAGAAGTAAAAAAGCTCAAGGAAAAAATAAAAACTCTTGAAGAAGAAAAAAAAGAGTATCTTTCTGGCTGGCAAAGAGCAAAAGCCGATTATGCTAATTTATTAAAAGAACATGAAGAAAAGCGAAAAGAATTTGGCTCATATGGTGCTAGTTCTGTTATAGAAGAAGTCATTCCTGCACTGGATGCTTTTGATATGGCAACCGCAAACAAAGAAGCTTGGGAAAAAGTTGATGCAAATTGGCGGTCAGGAGTTGAATATATACAAAAAACACTTTTAAAAGCCTTGGAAAAGTTTTCGGTTGTCATTGAAAATCCCTTGGGAAATATTTTTGACGCAAACAAACATCAAAGTGTCTCGACAATACCAACCACTGAAAAAGAAAAAGATCACACGGTTGCAGAAGTTGTTCAAAAAGGATATAAAATAGGTGACAAATGGATTCGTCCAGCCTTAGTAAAAGTGTATGAATATCATAACTCTTAACAACAAAATAAATGAAAGAAACTTGCCTCTGGGTGAATCATTGGCAGTTTTTCCGATAAATAAAAATGGTGTTTCTTTGTTGGTGCTTGTAAAAATTCATACCGATGGACATTATGAAATTATTGGTATTAAAAAAGCTCCTCAAACAAAAAATACCAACTATATCCAAGCACCCGTATCAGAAAAAACAAAACCTCTTGTAGAAAAAAAGAAAGTGGCCATAAAGAGCCCTTTCATATCAAGTGATTATATTTTCATAAAATCTCAACAACCCCGTGCTCCAACCTTCATCTCCTAGCTATTAGATACTAGCTTTTAGTTTGTAATCTTCTAATAGCTATTAATTTTGTACTTACTATAAAAATAACTAATCAAAAATATGTCTAAAATAATTGGAATTGACTTGGGAACAACAAACTCTGCTGTTGCTGTGATGGAGGGTGGAAATCCTAAAATTCTAGAAAACAGAGAGGGCGCAAGAACAACCCCTTCTATAGTTGCAGAATCAAAAACAGGTGAAAAACTCGCCGGACTCCTTGCAAAAAGACAAGCCGTTACAAACCCAAAAAACACTGTATACCAAATAAAGAGATTTATTGGTCATTCATTTGACGAAGAGGGAGTACAGAAAGACAAAGGATCGGTGCCTTTTGAGATTAGAAAATCTGCAAATGGTGGAATAGAAGTTAAGATGGCAGAAAAATGGCTTAGACCTGAAGAAGTTTCAGCGATGATTCTTCAAAAACTTAAAAGCGATGCTGAAGCAAGACTCGGCGAAACTATTACAGAAGCAGTTATTACTGTGCCGGCATACTTCAATGATGCCCAACGACAGGCAACAAAAGATGCGGGCAAGATTGCCGGTCTTGATGTAAAAAGAATTATCAACGAACCAACAGCTGCAGCGCTTGCATACGGCTTTAACAAAAAGAAGGACGAAAAAATTGTAGTTTTCGACTTTGGAGGTGGAACATTTGATATCTCAGTTCTTGAAGTAGGAGATGATGTAATAGAAGTAAAATCAACAGACGGAGATGCACACCTTGGAGGAAAAGATATTGATCAAAAAATTATTAATTTCCTTGCAGAAGAATTCAAAAAAGAATCTGGAATCGATGTTAGAAATGACGCTCTTGCTCTTCAAAGATTGGATGAAGCTGCAGAAAAAGCCAAGATAGAACTCTCAACTTCGGTTGAAACTGAAATAAATATTCCGTTTCTTACATCAGACGCATCGGGTCCACGACACTTACTGATAAAAATGAGTAGAGCGAAATTAGAAGAGGTATCAAAAGAATTTATTGATCGCGCTCTTGAGATAACAAAAAGAGCGATGGAAGCTTCACCTTTTAAAAAGGAGGAGATAAACGAAATAATTCTAGTTGGAGGACAAACTAGAATGCCAGCACTTCAAGCAGCTGTAAAAGCTTACTTTGGAAAAGATCCGAACATGGGTGTAAATCCAGATGAAGTTGTTGCTATGGGTGCAGCAATTCAAGGAGGAATTCTTGGTGGGGATGTAAAAGATGTTTTACTCCTTGATGTAATTCCTCTTTCTCTTGGAATTGAAACATTAGGTGGGGTTGCCACAAAACTAATTGAAAAAAATACTACAATTCCGACAACAAAATCACAGACCTTCTCAACGGCTGCCGATAATCAAACATCAGTAGAAATACATATTGTTCAAGGAGAAAGAGCTATGGCAAAAGATAATAAATCACTTGGACGATTTATTCTTGATGGAATTGCCCCAGCACCTCGCGGAATGCCACAAGTAGAAGTTTCTTTTGATATCGATGCAAACGGAATTCTTTCTGTAAAAGCAAAAGATAAATCTACAGGAAAGGAGCAATCAATTAGAATCGAGGCTAGCTCCGGACTCTCTAAAGAAGAAATTGAAAAAATGAAGAAAGATGCTGAAATGAATGCAGCAGAAGATGCCAAGAACAAGAATCTTGCAGAAGCAAGAAATATAGCCGAACAAATGATCTATACCGCTGAAAAAAGTCTTAAAGATTTTGGTGATAAAATAGATCCGGTTCTAAAAACCAGCGTTGAAGCTAAAAGAGATACTCTTAAGAAAGAAAAAGAAAGTGGCACACTTGAAGGTCTGAAGAAAGCAACCGAAGAACTATCAGCTGACTTATCAAAAATAGGCGAAGCTATGGCAAAAGCTAACCCAGCGCCCGAAGGACAAACAAACACCCAAAACAATCCCGAGCAAACAGATGCAGGGGCCGGAGCAAAAGACGCAGAATTTAAGGAGGAGAAATAATTATTAAGTGGAGAGTGGCTAGTGATGAGTGATCAAAACTAGCCACTATCTACTAGTCACTAACCACAAATCAAAACCTCATGGCAAAAAATTATTATGACATCCTAGGAATCTCAAAAAGTGCAAGCAAAGACGAAATAAAAAAAGCGTTTAGAAAACTTGCACATAAATATCATCCTGACAAAGGAACTGGTAACGAATCAAAATTTAAAGAAGCAAACGAAGCATATTCAATTCTTTCTGATGATAAAAAACGTGCAGAATATGACACATATGGAAGAGTATTTTCTGAGGGAGGAAATACAGGAGGAAACGGTCAAGGTTTTGAAGGTTTTGACTTTAGTGGTTTTCAAGGCTTTGGAGGAAACGGTGGTGTAGAATTTGACCTTGGAGATATTTTTGGAGAATTTTTTGGTGGCGGTGGTGGGAGTAGAAGAACAAAAAGAGGTAGAGATATTTCAATTGATATTGAATTAGATTTTAAAGAATCAATTTTTGGAGTTCAAAGAAAAATACTTTTAAATAAAACCAGCTCATGTAAAACATGTGGTGGAACTGGAGCAAAATCAGGAAGTGAAACTATAACTTGTTCAGTCTGTGCGGGAAAAGGAACGATCAGAGAAAACCGAAGATCTTTTTTGGGATCATTTTCTGCTATGAAGACATGCGACGAATGTAAAGGTAAAGGTAAAGTTCCAAAAGAAAAATGTCATACTTGCAAAGGTGAAGGTATTTCTTATGGACAAGAAGAAATAACCGTTAAAATTCCAGAAGGAATTGAAAATGGAGAGATGATAAAACTCTCCCAAATGGGCGAAGCGATAGTAGGGGGCGTTCCTGGAGATTTGTATATAAAAATTCATGTTAGAAAACATCCACATATTAAAAAAGAAGGAAATAATCTAATAATGGACTTGGATGTAAAACTGTCTGATGCATTGTTAGGCGAAGAATATCTGGTAGAAACTCTTGATGGAAAACTAAGAGTGACAATACCCGAAGGAGTTAATTTTGGAGAATTACTAAGAATCAGAGGAAAGGGCGTTCCAATTGGTGAAAGTAAGAGAGGGGATCTACTTCTTAAAATAAATATAAAAATGCCTAAAAAGCTCTCCAGAGATGCGAAAAAAACCATAGAGGAACTTAAAAAGGAAGGGGTGTAAATAAATTTTGTGGATAAAATTAAACCGAACTTAATAATACTAGGTGCATCTGGTGGGGTAGCGCGCGCTATGCTACAACTTCTTTCAAAATACCGGGATAGATTTGATAATCTAATTCTTTCTGATCGAAATAACAGTCTTCTTCACGATAAATTCATAGACCATAAAACTTTAAAATATGAATTCATTCCTTTTGAATTTAATGACGACACAATAAAAGATTTTATTGGAAAGTTTAAAGAAAAATATGAACAAGCAATTGTTTTAGATATGACCGATTGCCCAACTTTACCTATTTTATCTGCGGTAGATTCTGTAAGATTTGATTATATGAATTGTTCACTCAATCTTCCTGATGGCAAAACTTTAATAAATTTTGTTGACGACATGAATAGTTTTGCTGAGAAATTCAATAAAGGTATACACGTGTTAAGTAATGGAATGAATCCAGGCATTCTTAATCACCTTGTTATGAAGGGTGTTGTGGAACATGGCCTACCGAAAGAAATAATAGAGATAGAATATGAATCGGCAGACCCAAAAATAGATTCCGGCAAAGCATTTACCACATGGTCAAAAGTTCAATTTTTAACAGAATCAGTAAGATGGAATAGTGGGTATTGTGATGAGAGAGGTGTAT